>JAKPQT010000163.1 GCA_029555885.1 Chloroflexota bacterium
CATCTGGCGCGACGAAGGTAAGCCCCCCGACCGCTTGCTCTTGACCGGCGATGACCTCGTAGAGGCCGAGCACTGGGTCAGTCAACATGAGCGGGAGCTGGAGCCGCACGAGACGGAGTTCCTGGCCGCCAGCCAGGCCGCTCGGGATGTGCTGGAGCGGAAAACGGCGGCTGCACGCGAGGCGGCACGCCAACGCGAGCTGGAGGCCGCGCAGGCGCTGTTAGAAGAACAGCGGCGACGGGCCGATGAACAGGCCCGCTCGGCCAATCGCTTGCGCATGGTGGCAGCAGCAGCCGTAGCCTTCGCCCTTCTGGCGATCATCGCCCTGGCCAGTGCACGAGAATACGGGCAGGCAGCCAATATCGCCAGAGCCACAGAAGAGGCGGCAAAGAACGCAGCGCTTTCGGCTCAACGTGAAGCCGAAGTGGCACGCGCCACAGAAGAGGCGGCAAAGAACGCGGCAGTTTCGGCTCAACTGGCCGCGCAAGCCGTGAACACGGGCCAGGATGGGTCGCTGGACCTGGCCCTCCTGCTTGGAGCCGAGGCGCTGCGTGCTGCTGACACGCCGGCCGCACGACAAACTATGGAGGATCTTTGGCTGGGATCGCCGGAGGTCCAAACGTATCTCCGCGCGCACGACGCGCCGGTGGGGAGCCTGGCCTTCAGTGGGGATGGACAGACGCTCATCTCGGGCGACGAGGCCGGACGCCTGGTCGTCTGGTCCGTGGCGTCGGGGCAGCCTCTCTGGACACCCGCTGAACCAGGCCTGGCCGCATCACAGGTAGTCGCGCTTGACGGTACCGGGGAGCTCTTGGCAGCCGGGTCGAGCTATGGTGATATTCGGTTGTGGCAAGGAGAGCAGGGCCCGCCGCGCCGCCTGGATGAACATGTGGATGCCATCACCGATCTCGTGTTCAGCTTTAACGGCGAGTATCTCGCCTCAGTGTCCTTCACTGGAAGGACACTATTGTGGCCGCTCAATGCTCCACGCAGCATCGCTACCCCGCTCGGAGCAGGTAGCCGACCTGTCACCGCCATCAGTTTTGGCCCCG
Source organism: Chloroflexota bacterium (assembly GCA_029555885.1). The sequence goes on from JAKPQT010000163.1 coordinate 1,053, forward strand.
AAAGCAGCACGGCGCTCATCGCCGCAACGGGCGGTATCGACGGGCAAGTCTGGCTGTGGACGAACCTGGATGCAGAACAGCCTGCCAGACAGGCACTCCCTATCGGGGAAGTCATCAGCGCCACTGTTGACAGCCTGGCCTTCGATGACGCCGGCGTGCGGCTGGGCATCGGGTTCGATGACGGACAGTTCACCGCCTGGGATCTCGAACGGCGAGAGCTAATGTTTGCGCCGGTGGACGCGGAAGATGCCCCCGTGGAGGGCCTCGCGTTTGACCCGCAGGATGATACCCTCGCAGTCCTGTTCGCCAACGGCGCGTTGCATCGCTACGCCCTGGTTGATCTTGCATCCGGCCCGACGCAGCCTGCCAGCTGGTCACGACCACTGGTGGGCACAGTGAGCGGGGCGCTCACCTCAGATGGACGCACCTGGGCGCTCGGCCTGGACACTGGCGCCGTCATTATCGGGAGCAAGGATGGACCGCCGCCTCTCGATACCAGCGCGGATCGAGAAGTGTTGATCGAGCAAGCCTGCCGTATCGCCAATCGGAATCTGTATGAGCCTGAGTGGAGTCTATATATCGGTGAAGACGTTCTTCCTTACAGGGAGACGTGCCATGTGGTTGAGCCGGCCCCGGCACGCGGGCCGGCTCAGGGGAGACAACCGCCATGAAAATCACTCGCGCATTGTGTTTGACCCTGCTGTTGCTTACACTGGGTCCTGCACCGGCGACGACTGCTCAGACATCGACCATCGATTGCCGCAACAGGCCAGCTCTGACCCAGACCGCAAACATAAATGGGACAACCGCGTGTTTTACTGTCAAACCTGCACCTCGCAGTACAGCCCTCCGGCTCGACCTGGCTGTGGCGAGCGGCGCTTACGACCTGTACGTGAGGCCGGGAAGCCCTACATCGCTGGCCGCCGCGGACAAGGTTAACGTCAGCGCCGCCAGCAGCGGGCTCAGCTATGTCCTGGTCAACCCGGGCACGAGCACCTACACGGTTGCCGTGGTGCGCACCGGCCGGTCCGGTGCCGCGCGCCTGTCACTGGCGACAGGATACGCCGCAACTCTCCAGTGCTCCGCGACGTCCTGTATTGCCACCTACCCGCTGACGTCGATGCCCGGCGCCAGATACGGCGACCAGGCAATCTTCTCAGCCGCCATCAGCAAAGCCGGCCGCGTGCAAGTCCGGGTGACCTGGAAAGGCACCGCGCGCCTTTCGGCCCTGCTCTATGGGCCCAGCGTATCGAGAGCCAGCGTCACACAAAGCTCGCTTGCCCGTAAGGACGGCGCGAGCCCGCTCACTCTGACCTATGACGTGCGGAGCACCAACCTGATTCGCGGCGGCAAGTGGTCCGTGGGCCTCAGCAATGGGGGCAAAGCGGGCGGCACCGTCACCAGCGGCGAGGTGCGCATTACTTATCCGCAGTAGAGACAGTTATTTGTGTTTCCGATATGGAGAGTGCTACAATTGTGACTAAACTGTGACACAATGCCGCCTCACGAGCTGCGATGCTGGAAAACGATTACAGCCAACGTCTGAAACACTGGCTCGACCGATTCGGCTTCACGGCGGATCCGTTTGCCGTTTATGAGGCCGACCAGGAACGCTCTGTCATTCCTTACATCTTCGTAGACCGGCCGTATGTCCACCATGTAGTCGGTGATCCGGCGCGTCCCCAGGCGGCCTTTCTGCTGGCACGGGCTGGTGAGGGCAAGACGGCTACCCGTGAAATCGTCCTCTACGAGTGTATGCACGGTCGTCTCCGCAATCGGACCCTGCCTGTGCGTTACAGCAACTTCGACTTCCTGCTTGCCCAGACAAACGGCGACCCCCAGCGTGTCACCTTGCACCACCATGCCGCGGCCATCGCCCACGCAACATTGCAGACGCTGGCCGATGACGTGCCACCGCAATATTTTGCGTTTCTTGACGCTGCGGGCCGCGACCTACTGCTGGCCTTCGGGCAGACGTTCGCCACGGGGTACACCCAGCATAAACTCGCCAGGCTGCTACAAGGCGAAGCCGCCAGTTTCGATTTGGAGTCCTCATTACCTATCGATATCCTGAAGTGGCTGGTGCAGTCCGTCACACAGTTGGGACCTGCGAGGGACCGGCGGTACGAGGCCGTCTATGTCCTCGTCGACCGCGCCGACGAGACCGCCGCCGGGGCTCAGGCGGCGCAACCCCTGCTTCAGCCATTGGTTGTCGACAGTCTGCTGCAGGGCGTGCCCGGTCTGGCGCTCAAGTTTTTCTTAACCCCCAACTTGGGCAACGCATTGGTGAATACGGTACGCCATGACCGGTACTATGTCGAAACGATAAAGTGGGATGATGCAGCCCTCCGCAGCATGCTCGAACAGCGCCTGACCTATTACAGCAACAATCGCATCGAACACTTTGGGCAGTTGTGCACAACGGCGGCACGCAGCAGCGCCTTGGATCGCCTGATAGCCAAGAGCCAAGCGTCGCCGCGCACTTTACTGCGGCTATGTGCGGCCTTGCTCACGCACCACGTCGACCGCACCTCCGACCTGTTTCTCGACACGAAGGATATCAACGCCGCCCTGGGTACGCTTGAGCCGAGGGCAGGCGCAAATACGGAAGCTGCACTGCTTCCGCTGCCGGCTCTGGCGGAAGCGGCCCCGGCAAATGGTGAGACCACGGGTCTGCGCTTGGACGACAGCGGGCATGTCTGGCTCGCCGGCGTGCCGCTCGATCCGCCGCTCACAGCCCTCGAGTTCCGCTTGCTGCACACCCTCTATGTCGCGGCGCCCGACATTGTCCTGTCCGAGGACCTGATTGCTGCCGTCTGGGACTCATCCTGGACAGCCGAGACCACCCTGTCAGCCGCCGACGAACAGAACCTCCGCAAGCTGGTGGCCCGCTTGCGCAAAAGGCTGAACCGGGCGCCAGGCGGGAAATCTCAAGACCTTGTGCGCAACGCCCACGGCCGGGGTTACTGGTTGAGCGCTAGCTGAGCGGTGCAAGTGGCACAGCGACACGAAAATGTCACACTTTAATCCTTTTAATGCACTTGCAGAACACGTGCGGACCTGTCATCATGTGATTTGATTCACACAAATCAGCATGGCGCATAATGTCAATCGCGCCATGACTTTGCAGGGCTATCCCTTCTCGAGGGCCACATGATCAATGTCGACGTGAGCAAGCTCTGGGATGAAGCGGAACCGCTCCCCCAGTATGAGGCTTTCCTCCAGGCAAGACTGCCAGCATCTTCCGGGCAAGATCCCTTCCAGCTTGATCTCCATCGCAACGGACGACAAGTCGCCCATCCGCTGGCTTCGCGCAATGATCAACTCCAGAAGCTAACCAAAACGCTTGTTCAGCCGGTTAACACAGTGATCTGTGGTCGACCCTGCTCAGGTAAGAGTACGCTAAGTGAGCACGCAATCAGCAGTCTGCCACCCAGGCACCGGATTCTGATTGTCAACTGGCAGTTCACTCTTGGACGCGATGACCCGGCCGAAATCTTCGTGGGTTTCCGTCGCCATGAGCTCATCCATCGCATTCTTGTTGCACCTGGTATTGCCGCAGTATGCAGACGGCTGGAGCACTTATTGGTCGATTCCGAGGACAAACTTGCAAAGTTGCTGGAACTACTAACTACCCCCGACACTTCCTGGCTGGCTGATCACGGCCCGGCGTTGCCACTCAACACAGCAGCGCGCGCCGAACTGCGTCAGCGGATGGAACGACTCAGCAAAGACGAAATCGACGCCATCTACTTCGACCTCGGAATTCCGGCGTCACTGAGCAGCGAGAGCACGAATGCCGCCAGAGTCATCATCCTGCTGACGCACCTGCAAAGCCAGCAGCGGGAACAGGAGCTTCTGGAATGGCTGAAGAAGAAGGCCCCGAACGTCAGCCTGGCAGATCTGGACCCCGCTCAATCCAACACGCAACCCCAGTGGCAGCCATATGAGCATGTCCGTATAGTCGTAGATGAGTTGGACAAGCTGGCCCCGGCCACACAGCGGCGCTTGGTCAGAGAGGCCGTGTGCCTGTCCGATGCCTATCCTAATCTATACTTTATGTTGGTAGGGACACAGGATCTGAAGCAGGAGGCGCGAGCACATCTGTTCTGGCTGCCACTGAGAGAATGGTCGGATGAGGACCTGCGTGATCTGTTGGGCGCTCGCATCAAGGCTATTCATACAAATATCACGCTCGCAGATGCGCGAAAGAACTGGCCGATACTGCTCAACCTCAACCAGGAGCTAGATCAGCCGGCGCTCCAGCATCTCTGCCAGACACTCAGCCAGGGCGCTATCAGGGTCTATGCGCACGGCCATGTCCACAGGAGTCTGGCTGATGCTCCTGTCCACGCTCTGAACCTCGCACGAGGTGTCGTATGGGCCTGCGCCATGCGCGATGGCGGACCGAAAATTACCCAGGCCGAGATCAATGAGCTGATCGAAGCATACTGGCAGCACGTGCCGAAGGAAGATGGCCCCCGCCTGCCCCATTTTCAGGGGCGCACGGATGAAAAGGCGTGCCTTTGCCCCTCCAATGGAAGTGACTCGCAGTTGATTAACGTCTATGGCGAACCCGGCATGGGCAAAACTCGCCTACTGGCTGAGGCCGCTTCCGAACTACGCTGTCGATCTATACAGCAGGTGGTCTGCCATGCCGACTTCGATACGTTCAAGGAGTTCCACTCATCTCACTGGCAGAGCAAGCTGCTCAGGGCTCTGGTGACCAGCGCGGACGGCCGGTTGACATACGCCGGCAACGAGCCGAGCGCGGCGGAGATTGTCGATCAGCTCAGTGCGCTTCCCGGTCCTCCTCCGGTTCTGATGTTCGATACGACAGAAGTCGTGCATGATAATCCGCCCTTTCTGGACTGGCTCGAAGCCGAAGTGATCGTGCCATTACTCACCCGCAGCAAGGTGCGCATGGTGTTTGCCGGTCGGACGCGCGTGCCCTGGCCTGGTCGACGCCCGATATCGGATGTGAAAAAGCTCATACCTCTGAATACGCTGGAGAAGGATCTTCCCGATGATCCGGCTCAGCAGCTAGTGCGCGAGATCCTGCGCCTGCGCCCGTTAGGGCTCGATGACGCGCAGGTTGACAAACTCACGGATGTCGTGATTAACTTATCTTGCGGCCATCCCGAGTTGGCAAAATGCTTGGCCTACAGCACCGTGATAGACGGACAGACGTTTGGGCAACGTCTTAGTGGACGTCTGGCAAGGGAAGTGGTTAGACCCTTCATTAATATGGAGTGGTTTAAGGGGCTCAAAGCTCCCTGGCCGCAGATTCTCTGGTCGGCCAGCATCCTCCCCTGGTTCGACAGCGACGTGTTGCGAGATTTCTTACAAGCATACAAACCGACTCTGGCGCCGGATTCGCGAGATGCCTTTTTCATACAGGGAATCTCCGATATAATGACCACGACGGCTGCTGTGATATGGGCAGAGGGCGGCTATCGCCTGAACGATGCCATCCGTGAAATCACGCGCCACTGCTGGCAATTAAATTCTCGCACTGACTATGATCATGCACGTAAATGCGCGCGCGAGATATGGCAGAAGTTTATCCGGGATCCTGAACTGGAAGACAACCGCGCCAGGTATCAGCAAGAGTACGATACGATCTAGTTTGACTTGGCCGCCAGGAGCAGCACCCATGCCCAAAGATGCACTTTTCGCAGACCAACCGGTGCGGTTGATTTCCTTGTCCGAGAGGATCACAAACCTGGTTGGACGCAAACGGGAACTCGATCGCATTGATCGATATCTCAATCACAAGAATGCGAAATCTTTCCTCTATTACTATTCATCCGGCGGCCTGGGCAAGACGCGGCTGCTTGAGGAAATCACTAGGCGGGCGCAGAATCGCCCGGAGGAATTCCGCTGCAGTGGCATCATCGATCTCTATCACACGGATGTCCACAGCAGCACCGACATTCGCCTTGCCATTGCCAATGGCCTGGACCCGGACAACAAGGATTTCACAGAGTACCGGGACAGGCAGATGGAATATGACCGGAAGTACGCCCGCGAAGATAAATCGGAAGACGCGAAAAAGCTTCGACGTACGATCGCCCAGATCTTCGAGAATAGCTTAGTTGCTTTGACTAAACGAGTGCGAGTCGTACTTTGCTTTGACACCTTTGAGCACGTTCAGTTCCCCACGACAATCGTCGATCAGACGGCCGCGAATTATGCACCTGCCCTCTGGCTAAGTTCATGGCTAATGAAGTTCCTGGCCGACCTGGACAATGTCCTTGTCGTGTTTGCAGGGCGACCACGACCAAACAAAGACCCACAGAGCATCTTGGTGTCTGAGTCGCTGAGCCGCGCTCCTGGGTCGGAAGGACGACTACCGCCACACAAAGGGCCACAGTCGCGCAAAAATACAGACCCACAGAAGGTCTTTATCGAAACCCTGCGCGGCCAACTGAGAGGCCGGTTTGAGGCGGTTGAGCTGCGGCCACTGCCGCGCGAGGATACCGAGGTCTTCATTGGCGCACTGCCAGACGGAAACACAGTCCTGCCCCCTGATCTGCGCGATATAGCGCACAGGGTCACGGAAGGCAGACCCATTTTCCTTCACCTGCTGGTCGACCTGCTGCGCGGCCTGCACCCGCAGCCCAGCGAGTTGCGAGGTCTGCTGGAACAATGGAAGAGGGAAGGGACCGCGTTCAAAGTTCCCGTAGAACACCGCTCACCACAGGAATACATCCAGGCACAAATCATCAGGAGTCTATATAACGAAACGGGGGTGCTGGGCGGCTATCTCGGACGCATGGCTTTGCTGCCCAAAGGTGTGAATCAGGATATCCTGGTCAATGTGTTGGGACTCGATGCCGAAGAAGCCAGCGAGTTCATCAATAGGGTGCGCTGGATCTCATTCGTCAAGGAGTACCGAAAGGAGCCATTTGGCGCACAGAGCGTCGGGGACAATCGCTTGTTCCTCCATGACGAACTATATGTTCTGATGACATCGCCCAAATTCGTCCCCACAGCCCGCCACAGCGAGCGCGATATGGCGAATCGGATGGTCCGCTATCTGAACGGCCAGATTACAGCTCAGCAACAGCAGCTGGGTGCATTATCGCGCCTGGAGCAAACTCAGGCACAGCGACAGATCGAGCAGTTGCAGCTTGAGGCCCTGTATTACTCTCTCGTAGCAGATCCCAAGACCGGCTACGAAGAATATCGCCGCCTTGCCAACTTGGCGACCGAGACGGATAACGATGATTTCGGCATGAAGCTGCTCGACGAATTCCTGCGCTTCTATAATGACCCAAGACGCGTGATCCAGCTTGACCGCGTTAACATCAAACCGGAACGCCTGATCCGCGACCGGACCCTGATGTGGATGGAGCGCCTGCATTGGAGCGAACACTATACTGAGGCCGTTAAATTTGCCGAGCGAGTCATGCAAAAACGGCTTGACTTCTACATCGGCGAGGATGCGGAGGGTGTGGCTGTGCTCAGCAATATCACTGCGCTCTGGGCGCGCGATTGCGAAATGACGCAGGGATACCAGCCCCAAACCCTTGAGCGGGCGGAGACAATGTGGATTCGGCTGACTGATCAAGCTGGCTCCATACCGAACCCGCCAACCACTACACTACTCGCTCGTGCCCGCTTGGCGACGTCAGTAGGCTACCTGCATCGTAAGGCCTCCAATCTCACTGCTGCCAAAACCTGTTATCTGGAGGCAGTGCAGATTTTCAAGCAATTCGAAGAGTCTAACAGATTCGTAGACGAGATGGCTTTCTTGCTAAACAACGTGGCCTATCTGAACGCCAACCAGGGCCACATGGAGGAAGCAAATCTGCAGGCTAATCGGGCTCGCCGTTACTTCGTGCAGTTGGGCAACCAACGAGGCGAGGCCTATGCCCTGTCGACGTTGGCTAACGTTGAAATCCGGTCCGGCGATTATGACCGCGCCGTCGAATTTGCTACCGCGGCGGTGGACAAGTTCAAACCGCTTGCTGATGAACGCGGCACCGTACTTGCACTCATGGCACGTGCCCAGGCCCGCCGAAAAGATGCCAAAGCCGATATCCTGAAAGGCTTATGCACCGATAACCTCGTCTCGCAACTGAAACAGGCCGAGGAAGACCTCAACTCCGCCATAGAACTTGCGCATAAGGCAAGCTGGCTAGACCATGAGCTGCCCATGCTCCATGCCAAGCGCGCCAAAGTCTACCGCGAAATGGGTTTGCTGGCGCGCAGTCAAGAAGACGCGGCGAAGGCTGAGTCCTATTTCAAGGAAGGACAAACGGATTTCGAACGAGCATTAGGAGTCAGAGGGGATCAGATTGGAAGGGCGCTGACCACGGAAGGCGACTTTGAAAGTTATGACATTCGGGTCGACTTCGCTGAACATCTCTTCCGCGCGGAGAGAATCAGCGAGGCTAACCGTATGCTGGCTGACCTGGAGGAAGCCTTGCCGCTCGCATCGAAACCCGAAGGTCTCAAACCCGAATACTGTCGGCTTCGCGGCAAGATAGAACGCCTGAGGGTCGAAATGGCGCAAAAAGAAGGACAGAAGTTTGAGGCCCTGAAGCACGCCATTTGCGCCTACAGCTACTTTACCCGTTTCTCTGAGCTGGATCGCAAGCGCAAGGGCATGTCCAACAAGACCCAGGAGTTGCTGCTAGAACTGGCGCAGGAAGGCCGCGCAGATATCTATGAACTACTGAGTGATTGGGTTAAAACAGCAAATCCGCAGCCGTTCCCCGAGGTCAACCAGTATGTAGAGCGCCTCAAATAGCCATATGGGGCCACAGGACAACGAGAGGGCACTGATTCAGTGTCCTCTCGTGCTTTTTGTGATATCGGCCAGGTAGCTATTGACAGTTGTGATAAATTGTGATACAAATGTGACAGGGTCGCGACTGGCCCTATTCCAGCTTAAGGACGATAGGCGATGGCAGATGAGTCATTGTTGCAGCCTGAAGCCGATTGCCTGTGGGTTCAACTCTTCCCTGCACCCCCCGACACGCACCGGCAGCCCCCGCCTGAGCGCGTCTACCTGGTTGCAGAGATGCCCCACGGGCTGCCTCCCCCTGCCCAGTATACCGTGCAGTGCGACTGCGCCTGCAAGTAACATCACCTGAACATGCACGTGCTTTCCTGGCCCGCGATTTACTCGCTGGAGCTTACACCCGCATGCAATAACCGCTGCCCGGGCTGCAGTAACGTTTACCGCGCGGCGCGCCGCCCGGCAGCGACGGATGCCGCAACCTGGGAACGCTGGCTGGCTGAGTTCGGGCCGGAAGCCGTCCAGATGCGCCTCACCGGCGGCGAACCCACGCTCCATCCCGAATTCCTGCGCATCCTGACGGCCGCGACCTCCTATGACGCCTGGGTGTCAGTGTTCACGAACGGCCGTTGGCGCGAACCAGTGCAACTGGTGCGCCAGTTGGCCGGCTGGCCGCGACTGTCAGGCTTGCTCATCTCGTTGCACGGCGCCTGCGCGGAGAGCCACGAGGCCTTCAGCCGTGTCGCCGGCTCATTTGCCGAGACGACAGCCAACATCCGCTTCGCCGTCGCCCACGGGGTCCCCGTGGCCCTCAGCACGATTCTCACCCGTCAGAGCTGCCCCGAGGTCGAGGCGGTGGTTGCCCTGGGCCATGACCTGGGCGTGCAGCACATCGCATTCAACCGTTATCTCAGCGCACCCGACCCGCGCATCGAGCCGACCCTGGACCAGTTCCGCGCCGCGGTGCGCGCCATCGAGGCGTTTGCCGCCGCCGGCGAGCCGGTCAAGTATGGTATCGGCCTGCCGCAATGCTTCTGCGACAACAGCTCTGAGGGCTGCCTCGCGGGCGTTGCGTACGTGGCCGTGGATCCGTGGGGGCACGTCCATCCGTGCGCGCACTCCCCTGCTATGATCGGCTCGCTCCACGAATGCTCCCTGGTCGAGTTGTGGCATAGCCCACGGATGGATGTGTGGCGCGGGCTGATGCCGGCAGAGTGTACGGGGTGCACGGCCTATGCCAGGTGTCATGGCGGCTGTCGCGCAGTCCAGGAGGTTCGCCCGGACGGCCGTGACCCCCTGCGCCGCACGCCGCTGGCCCAGTACCGCCCGCCCGCCGCTCCCTGTCCCCTGCCTGCCTCGGCCTATCCGACCGCTGATGTCCGCCTGCGACCCGAGGCGTTCGGTTATGTCGCGCTCGGTCGCGGCCAGTTTTTGCCCGTACATGCCGCGGCCCGCCCCGTTATCGAGGCGTGTGACGGTCGCCAGACCTTCGCCCAGCTTGCTGCCATGTTTGGCCAGGCCGGTTTGGAGCTCCTGGGTGAGCTATGGCAGGCGGGCATGCTCTCCATCACGGATGCACCGGGTAGCAGCAAAGATGCTGCCCTTCGCTCAAGCTAACACGACTTCCGCCTGGGCACCCAGGGTAACCCGATACGGCCCATAGGTGCAGCCCTGATGGACGATCTGGATCGCGTACACGCCTGCCGCGCCTGAGAAGGTCGCCCAGCCAGATGGCGAGACACGTGTCTCACCATGAGCCAGCCAACCGTGAATCAGATCGCGCAACGCGTGGTAAGCAGGCTTCGGTTGGTAGTCATCCGCCATCAGCCCGCCGCTGTAGATGAATGCCGCCTCATCCGTCGGATTCCACCAACTGACTTCCTGCACCATCGGCTTGCTGTAGCAGAGGGTGTAGAAGCAGCGGATCCAATCCGCCTGGCGCTCGGGCGTCCACGGCCCGTGCCATTCACCCACGAACGGACCATCAGCCGGCGGAGCCTCGGACGGGGTTGAGACCTCGCTCACATTCACCGGTTTGCCAAACGCGCTTGCACGGTCTATCACGTCGGAGAGATCAGCCAGGTGTCGGATGGGGAAGCCACCCTGGAACAAACGGCTCATCATGTAGCCGCCGTAGTAAAGCTGGATGCCCACCACATCATAATCGATGCCCGCAGCCTCCAGGTCCTCAAAGAACTCGAGGGGCATCCGCTCGTAACCCTGCTCGTGCACGTCGGCGTTCACCGACTCCGCAAAGACACAGCAGTTATTCACCTCGATCGGCCCGGTGCTGCCGCCCGCGCGAAGACCTGCGCTGCTGCGCCGCGTCAGTTCGAGCGTCTCCGGCAGGGTCAGGTTGACTGCATTCGTGTGCGACAGCATCGGCTCGTTGATGGCCTGGAACCCGTAGACACACTCGTGGTTGAAGGCCGCGAGCGCGTACTGGTGGTGATAGGCGGCCTCCTGGACATCCGCAGCGCTCAGCGTATAAAGCCAGCCCGGTGTATAGGCATCCCACTGGTCGGGATAGCGGCCATGCCACGGCCACACGGAAATGTGTCCTTTCAGCCGGTAACCAGCCCGAGCCAGATCGGCCGCCGGGAAGACGGCATCCTGCTCCGCGTCACGCCTTTGGCCGCGCGTCGGCTCGTGGCGGCTCCACAGGAAGGGCAGTGTAACGTGGTTGATGCCCAGCTCTTTCAGCGCGGTCCAAAGTTTACCGTCGAACGGCTCACGACTGACGGGGTGCGTGACCGGGTTGACGAAGATGCCAAAGTTGAACGCGTGCTGGACCTGCCGGTAGCGTAATTCGGCTCCGGCCGCGGGTGTGCCATCGGAAAGCGTGACCTGCAGCGTGCGCTGGAGATGCTTGTGGCGCACAATATCCTGCTCGGCCCGCTGCAGCACCAGCTTCTCCAGCCCCCAGAGGGCTTCCACCAGCGCAGCATCAGCCAGGACAGCCCGCTGACGACGCGCGGCGAATGCATCTCCCGGTGCTGCCAGTATCACAGCATCCATCGCAGCCAACCGGTCATGGGCGACCGCACAATGGGCTGCCACATCGGAACCAAAGGTGTAGTCTGCCTCCCGGCTGCGGGCCAGCATCGCCTCCAGCCGCGCGGCCGCGGTGAGGGCAAGCGCCTCGTTGAGCCAGAGTTCCAACATCCCATCCGCGGCCACCGTCAGGCCACATGGCGTGTCGCTCGCCATAAAGCCATCTTCGCCGTTGCGCGCGTGGCAGACCACCGTCCCGAAACCTGGCGCGGGCCACAGGAGTTCAAGCTGAGTGGGCTGGTCCGGTGGCAGGAACATCCAGGGGCCCTCATCGCCCACGCGCCAGCGAAATGCGCCCGACGCAACACGGCTCGCGCTGTCACGGAACCAGACATAGGTGAGCTGGCGTGCATGCTCCGGCAATGGCCCGCGTAGCAACGCACCATCCGCCGCGAAAGCCCGTAGCGCCACGGGCCTGCCCGCGCGGAGCACAATCTCCGTCTCTGCGCGGGCAGGTCGCGGTGTGCCCGGCACACGCCAGAGGCGCGGCAGGCTGCGCACGGCAGCGGCCGGACCGGTCCAATCGGGTCCGGTCGCGCGCACCATCACGATGCCCTCACCGGTCAGTGTGAAGCGGCCGGTTGCATCGGTCTGCGCCCTGGCGATGGTCTCGTGGGCCGCACCCAGCGCAACGAGTTCTGCGGCCGGAAGAGCGTGGCCGCTCGCATCACGGACAAGTCCTGTGATTTCCAAAGGGTACTCCGTGTAGAAACGGGGTTCGCAGTCTGTGCCTGAGTGCTCACGGGCACTGAAGTACCTGCTACAAACGGACTACCACGCCCGCTTGACGATTTCCAGCAGCCATTCGATATCGCGCAGGCCTTCCCAGGCATCGGTCAGCGGCTTGCGGTCCTGCGTGACACATTCATGGAAGTGCGCTAACTCATTCTGGAATGATTCGCGGTAGGCCGCGATCACGCGCATGGTGACCGTCTCGTCGCCGGCCATGCGCGTCGTCGTCAGCTCGGTGGGGATGTTGCGGATGTAGGGGCTTTCGAAGCGCAGGCTGACCATCGCATCGCGCGACCAGACGGCCAACTCCTGATCCATCTGCTTCGTGTCGGTGTTGCCGATGGCCCAGGTGAGGCAGAAGTTGCCGTAATCGAGCAGCGCGGTGGTCGTCGGCGGACCGTCTTGCGCAACGTGCGCGGCCAGCACCCCCTTCGGATCGCCAAATGAGCCGCGCACGATGGTGATGTCATGCACCCCCAAGCCCAGCGCCAGGCCATAACCGTTGATGATGTGGGCCGGCGGCTTCCCGCCCAGAGCAGCCACGTACGCAGCACACATCTTCGCCCCGGCGGCCTCGGCCCACTCGCGCGGCACATCGCCGCCCGGCACGAGGTCATATGCGTCCTTGATGACCCAGTTGTTGTTATGGCAGAAGTCGTGTGCGCGTGCCATGCGGATATCCCGCAGCCCCTCGATCTCCCGCTGCCAGCGCCAGAAGCCCGGGTCATACCGCTTCATATACGCGACCATGACCTTGACGCCGGCACGGTCACCTGCCTCGGCAATCTCCCGCGCCCGCGCCGGCGTCTCGCACAATGGCTTCTCTACGAAAACATGCTTGCCGCGGTCTATGGCGGCCAGCGCGATGTCCGCGTGGTCGAAGTTGCTACAGATGACGACCGCATCCAGATCGACGTGCGCGAGCATCTCCTGCGCGTCGGTGTAGCGTTCGCGTACGTGATAGAGTGCCCCTACTCCGTCGAGCAGCCGGGGCGACAGATCGCAGAGCGCAACGATTTCGAAGCCAGGCATCGAATACAAGTAAGGCAGATGCATGATCTGGGCAATCTGCCCCAGCCCCACTACGCCCACGCGAACCGGTCCCATGATTCCTCCCTGACAATGCGCATCGAAGACAGATACTGAAAGATTAAACTGACTACACTCTAGAGACGGCGGGCTATGGCAGCGAAATCACGGCCTTGACGAAGCCGGGCACCTTGGTGTTCAGGGCGTTGAATGCTGCGTCCACCTGGTCCAGCCCCAGCCGGTGCGTCACCAACGAGGCTGTATCCAGCTTGCCTGCGGCCAACAGCGCCAGCCCGCGTCGCATGCAGTCCATCTGATATTCGGCGCGGCGCTCATGGGCATTCAGCACGTCCAGCGCCTTCCAGTTCCACAGCTCCAGGTCGACCTGCCGCGGCCCGCCCTGGTGATAGCCGAGGATAGACAGCATACCATGTTCGTGGACCATCTGGCCGGCCAGGGTCAGGCCCGCCTGCGTCCCCGACGCCTCGATGGCAGTATCCACCCCCGTCTTCCCCAGGTCGGCCCACCGCGTGAGCTTCAGTTCCTCGCCCACCTGGTCAGGCGTGAGCGTCTCATCCGCGCCGAACTGCCGCGCCAGCGCCAGCACCTCGGGCCGCACGTCGATCGCGATGATCCGCGCCGCACCCTTGTGGCGGATAGCCTGAAGCATGAGTAGCCCCATGAAACCGAGGCCCACGATGGCAACCGTATCCCCGTATTCGATGCGGGTGCGGCGGGCGGCACTGATGACGCACGAGATCGGCTCGCCGAGGACCTCGTCGTAGCCGACGTTCGCCGGGATAGGCGTGACCATCGCAGCGGTGGTGCGCGCATACTCGGCAAAGCCCTGCTGAAACAAGCCTGTTACGCGGTCGCCCGGCCTGATGTGCTCGACCTCCGGCCCGACCTCCACCACCTCACCTGCCACCTCATGGCCGAACTGTCGGGGATAGGTCCCGTGATCCCCGCGCCAACCGTGCAGCTCTGAGGCGCACACGCCGCAGGCCTTGACTTTGACCAACACATCACGGGGACCGACCGCGGGCACAGACCGTTCTTCAAGGCGGCTGTGCTGCGGCTCGAACAGGATGGATTGCTTCATAGCGCCTCACCGAAGATGTAGTTATGCTGCGGCACGAGCCGCGGGGCGTCTGCCAGGCCTGACAACCGTTCCACCGCTTCCAGCGTATTGATCGGAGTGTTGGCGATCCGCAGTTCGAGCGTGTTCTCGCCGGGGGTCAGCAAGTCGGTGATCTCAACCGTGTACGGCTCCCAGAGGCGAACACCGGCGGGCTGGCCGTTGACGGTCACCTCCAGCGTGTCGTCTACCAGCGCGGGTTCCAGAAAGACGCGCCGGCTTGTATAGTCGGCAGGCAGCAGGAACGAGCGGCGATACACCCCGCGGCCCGAATAGAAGGGATAGCCCTGTGTCGTCCAGGAGCGGGCTTCGAGGGAGCGACGCGGAGCAACGATGGCATAACGGCCGTCGCCGGCAGGGGCCAGGCTGAAGTCGCCCATCAGTTTGAGCAGGTCGAGCAGGCCGTCGGTGCTGTTCCTCACGGTCAGGCGCAGGGCAATCACGTTGTCGCCCAGCCGCGCCAGGTCTGCGATATCCACCGCCTGCATCTGGCTGTCCAGCGCGCTGCGCACCGGCGTACGGGTGACACGCTGCCCGTTGACATACAGCTCCCAACCCGAACCGGCGAAGCCGTCGACGATCAGGTCGAGCTGCGGCGGCACATAGTCAGCCCGGAAGCCGATGCGATACCAGACGTCGAGCGGATAGGGCCGGTCGGGTTCGGCGGGCAGCTGGTAGGACCAGGCGCCCGGCACCAGGGGAAGCCAATCCGAGTTGGGCTGCGCCGGCCCGGTGTAAGCTGCGCGTTCTGTGCCGGGCGTCTCGACTGCCGCGTGCCAGTGGCCGATCACCAGGGCGTTCGCATCCTCGGCCACGAACTCCCATTCACCGCCCAGGACCAACGGCTCTGGCAGCGCGTCCGCGTGCACCACCAGTTGCTGCGGTGCAGCACCGTCGCGCGCCACGGTGACATGCGCTAACGCCTCGACGCCGTGGCCGGTGATGCGGCCATCGGTCACGCTGTCCACCGTGATGTTGGCATCCACAACCCGCAGATGGGACAGCGGCGCGGTCACGATGAAGACGGAGCCGGCCGGCGGCAGCGCCAGCGTGAACATCGTGTGACCTTCAGCGACTGTGCTTGGCGCCACCACACGCTCGTTTCCGGTTGATGGATCCCATAGCAGCGGCTGCACCTCGCCCGTCAGGGTGACGCGCGCGCAGCGCGGCGCGAAGGTGGGGTTGATGATGAAGTAGATGTCCCGCGCCTCGCCAGAGGCGTCGTCGCCCTTCACTCGATGCAGGTAGAATAGCTCGGTGTCATCGATGACAATATCAGGAGCAATCAGCCGCCCCAGGGCATCGTGCAGAGCCTCAAGCACCTCCCGACGCTCGGTCACAACTTCATCCGTGATTTCCTGGCGCTCCCCGCCCGGCTGGGCGAAGAAATAGCGGCTGGTATCGCCCTGGGCTTCGATGACGAAGTGGGGACTTTCGGGTCGGCCCGGTGCGCCCACCTGCTGCTGCAGGCGCAGGGGCAGCTGGCGCGCCAGGGCATACGTCTGTAGGAACGCGGCCTGCCCGCCGCCAGCATGCGCCTGGAGCTTGAGCTGCAGGTCTGTGTGCCCGCGGAAGCTGTCCTGAGTGGTCTTCGGATCCAGGCCGAAGAGCGCCGCCACGCGGTCGCTGATGTCGACCAGCCCATCCGGCCCGAACGCCTGGCCCGGCAGGAAGATGCTCGCCAGGACGCGGCCGCCTCGCGCGACGAATTCCTCCAGGCGCGCCACCGTGTCCAGCTTGAGGTGGGTCATCGGCGGGAGCACCAGCAATTCATACCGTTCATCCCGCACGGCAATCTGGCCGCCCGCGATTTCCGCCGTCGCGAGGACATCCTCATCGAGGTAGTCGAAGTCGTAGTGGGCGCGCAGCAGAAGATCGGTCAGCGCGTTGAAGTCGGCCTCGGTGCGGTCGGCCAGCGGGTTGTGCGTCTGTGGAAGGTACGTCGCAAACAGCGCGTTGATGGGCCACAGCACCGCGACCTTTGCGACATGCCGGCCGCCGCTGAGCATGTGGCTCAGGCGGCTCATATACTCGGAGAAATAGCCGTAGTAGTGCCACCACGGATACTGGTAGAACTGCGAGGGCGGCCAGTCACGCTTGCGCGGGCCTTCGAGCGTATAGTGGAAGCCGTGGGGGTTGAGCAGATTGACGCCCAACACATACTCCCAGTCCGCGATCCACTTCATGCGCTGCATCGTGGCATCCATGAAGATGCCGCCGAACGACTCGCAGAGCAACCGCTTGCTGCCGAGCTGATGCGCGGCCGAGCTGCCCACCTTCATCGCGACGTGCTCATCGGGCCGGTCGCGATTGCCAATGTACGGATAGAGATGATCCACACCGATGACATCGATGTGTTCGTAATGGCGGAAGATGTTGCCCTCGACGCGAATCAGCCGCCGCAGCAGCTCTTCATAGAGCATGTGCCCGGTGAAAAGGACATTGTGTGCGCGGCACCATTCCTGGATCTGCCGGTAGAAGGCATGGCTGTAGAATTCAGTCAGCGTCGTGTAGAAGTCGTGGCGCACGCGCGCACTGTCCGGGCTGACATCGAAGAACAGGTCGGGCAGACGCGGCCGCAGGTTGTAGCCGTTGCGCTGCTGGAAGCGACGGAACATATCCTGCGTCCAGGGAACGATGGGGTTATCCCCGCCGGTCAGATAGTAGTGCATCGCCGGTTCATCGGTGTAGAAACCGAGCATCTGCCGCGACATATCCGCACCCAACGTGGCCGCATAAGGGTCATAGCCGAGCCGCAGAAACTCGGCTGTCGCCTCTGGGTTGAGCGCATCGATGTAGTAGTCGGCGCGCTTCTCTACGATGTACATCAGGCGCCAGTTGCCGGGCGGTGCTTCCCAGGGGATAACGTCCACGAAGGAGAGGTTAGGCGTCAGGTCGATGACCCGGCCATCGCTGCCGAGCGCAAAGGCTGCCACCGGCGTGGAACGTTCGAAGTCGAGATAGCGGCTGTCCGCGCCCGTCAGGTAGGTGAACCACGGCCCGCGCACCGTGAAGTTGATGCATTCCAGGTAGCGCTGGGCCAGGTCAGGCCGTGCCTTCAGGACGCGGCCGTCAGCCGTGCCGCTGGGCCAGTTCATCTCGTCGTAGACCCATGTCTGCAGGCCAACCTTCTCCGCCTCTGTAACGGCCAGCCGGATGCGATCAAGGTACTGCGGGCCAATATAGGGCATCTCCAAGCCATAGCGCCCGTGCAGGATCAGGCCGGGCATCCCTTTCGCGCGGAACTGCCCGATCTGATAGCGCATCTCATCGGGGTCCAGCTCGCCGTTGAGGAACCAGAACGGCAAGATGCCGTATTGCCGTGGCGGGTTGTGGAACATCTCGGCGGTTACTGGCAATTCGGGCCAGGGGTCAGGCAGCATAAGTCTACTCCTGTCTTCACAGCAGAGCCGATGGATCAGCTTCGGCATTCAGATAACGCGCGTCAACCCTTGGAGGCGCCGGCGATCAGGCCCCGCTGCAGGTAACGCTGCATCGTGAAGAAGAAGATGAGCACGGGCAGGGTCGTCAGCACGGCCGCCGTCATCAGGTAATGCCACTGGGTGAAGAACTGCTTGATGAAGGTGTAGAGCCCCATCTGCAGCGTGTAATTCGTATCGGTGACGAGCAAGATATAGGCGAAGAAGAAGTCATTCCAGGCCAGCAGGAAGGCGAACACCGCGACAGTGGTGATGCCCGGCCCAGAGAGCGGCAGGATAATGCGCCAGAGCACGCCGAGTTCGGAGGCGCCGTCAATCAGCGCGGCTTCCTCGATCTCGCGCGGGATGCTGTCAAAATACCCCTTGAGCATCCATACCGCAAAGGCCAGGGCGAAGGTCATGTAAGTGATGAGCAGGCTCCAGCGGGTATTGACCAGGTGCAGCCGCGTGAAGATCAGGAAGAGCGGGATCGCCAGCATCACGCCCGGAAACATCTGCACTACGAGCAGCGTGTTGCCATAGAGGTCACGGCCCCGAAACCGGTAACGCGACATGGCATACCCGCCCAACGTGGCAATCGCGATCGCCAGGATGGTCGTCAACAGGGCAATCGTGAGGGTGTTGCCGAACCAGAGGCCGAACTTGGTCTGGCTGACCACATAGACGTAGTTTGTCAGCGTAGGCTCGTGGGGTAGCAAGCCGTGATTGGTCATCACTTCGGCCTGCGGCTTGAACGATGTGCTGATGGCCCATAGCAGCGGTGCAACGGCGAATACGACAAACACAAGCAAGATCGCATGCCGCAGGATGGTTGTGAGCGTGCGCATCCACCGCCGCCGCGTGACTTCGCTGTGGTAATGGCCCTGCAGGTCAACGTTGCGCTGTTCGATCATGGTGTCACCTCACGCTCTACCACATATCCTGCTGCCGGGCCTGCAGCCGCAGGTAGAAGGCTCCCACGCCCAGCATCAGCACCATCGCAATCATCGCCAGCGACGTGCCATAGCCGACGTTGTAGCGCTGGAAGGCCTCCTTATATGCATGTAAGATCAACGTCGTTGTCGAGCCTGCCGGCCCACCCCCTGTCAGCACGAAAACGGTGCCGAAATCATTGAACGCCCAGATGGAGGCAAGAACGGTGGCAATCACGCTGATCGGAATAATCAAGGGGAAGGTGATATAGCGCATCAACTGCCAGGTGGAAGCGCCGTCAATGCGGCCTGCTTCATAGATGTCGTCGGGGATGCCGCTGAGCGCGGCCAGCACTGTAATCATCATGAACGGGAAGCTGCGCCAGACATAGACAATGATGGCGGAGACCATCGCCAGGCCGGTCTTCGACAGCCAGTAGATCGGCTTGTCGATGATGCCCAACGCACGCAGCGTAAGGTTGATGATGCCGTCCTGGTCCGCGTACATCCACATCCAGCTGGTGCCTGCGACCACCGGCGGCACCACCCAGGGGAGCAACAATACCGCGCGGTAGATCCCGCGGCCTCTGAATTTGTCGTTGAGCAGCAGGGCGGCGATGAGCCCCAGGAGATAGCTGAACGTGACGCCGCCGAGCGTCCAGATGACCGAAGTACGCAGGGCCAGCCAGAACTCGCGCGAGGAGAGAGCCTTGATGTAGTTTTCCAGCCCCGTGAAGTGATAGTTCCACGGCTGCAGACGCATGAAGAAGTGCAGGCTCTGCCAGAAGCCATTGAGCATCGGGTAGAAGTAGATCAGGGCGACCATGATGACCGACGGCGCGATCAGGAAATAGGCGAGCTTGTGCTTCCGCAAGTAGGCCCCCAACCTCTGCCGCAAGGGTGCGGACTGAGGCTGCACCGCATGTGCGGTCAGGTCAGTTGTCCGGTCCATAGCTGCTCCTTCTGCTACTGCAGCGAGAGCTGCCACTGCCGTCCTGGTGCAGACCGACGGGCGACAGTGGCAGCACGTACCGGATGGGTTTATTCGCCCATCTTCACGAAGAACTCACCGATCTTGGCCTGGCCATCGGCCAGGGCTTCCTTCGGCGTACGGGCCTTCGTGAGCACCGGGTTGACGATATAGTCCGCGATGCTGGTGCCCATCGAGCCGATGCCGATCGCGGCACTGTTGTTAGGATACCAGTAGTCGACCGCGAACTCATTGACCTGCTTTGCGAGTTCGGCTGCCATCGGCTCCGCTTCCCAGAACGGATCCTCGCGCAGCGACTTGAACGGCGAGAACTTGCTCCCCAGGTCGCCCGAGTACACGCCCTTCAGCGTCTCAGGATCCGCCATGTACTTGAGGAACTCCTGAGCCTCCTGCGGGTGCTTTGTGTCCTTGAAGATCATCCAGGGATTGTAGAAGCCTACGATGCGCTGCGTGGCATTCGGGCCCGTGCCCTTGAGCGGAGGCAGGATCGCGGTCTTGGCGTAGATGTCCGGTGCCTCGGCCTTCACCTGCTGGATGAACCAGCCGCCATTGAAGACCATCGCGCACTTACCATCTTCATAGAGCCGGGTGATTTCAGCGAAGGTATAGCCCGGCACGCCTTCCGGCGCCGCGTCCGCCAGCAGGGCCAGCTCCAGTTCCAGCGCGGCTTCGTGCTCAGGCGTCTCGAAGGTCGGGTTGCCTTCCTTGTCCGACAACATGCCGCCGTTCTGGAACACCAGCGTCATGTAGAACTGATCGGTGTCGTAGCTGCCGGCCTTGCCGGGGAAGCAGATGCCGTACTGCTCGGCATCCTTATCGGTCAACGTAATAGCGGCCTGCAGCAGCTCGTCATGGGTCGTCGGCAGCGCGACGCCTGCCGCCTCGAACAGGTCAGTCCGGTAGTAGATGGCACGTGCATCGATCTGCCAGGACACGCCGACGAAGTGACCATTGAAGTTCCACTTCTCCTTGCCCCAGTCGGTCAGATCGTCGAAGGTGCCATCGGTCTTCCATTCGGCATACAGCTCATCAAGCTCCAGCGCCTCACCCTGGGCATAGAAGTTGAAGGGGAGGCCTGAGTCGCCGCCAGTGACGTCCGGCGGGCTGCCCGCCGCGACCGCAGACAGCATCTTCTGCATGTAGTCGCCCCAGGTCAGCATCGTCATCTGGACTTCGATGTTCGGGTGGGTTTCGTTGAACTTTGTGACCGCAGCCTGGAGGGCTTCAGTCACGAGGTTGCCCCAGTCCATCTCCCAGTACTGCAGAACGACCTTTTCGCCGGTCTCAGCAGCAGGTTCGGCCGCGGCCTCTGCCGGAGCAGCTTCTTCGGCAGCCGGCGCGGCGGGCGCGGCGGGCTGTGCTGGTGGGGTTGTGCAGCCCGCCAGGACCAGCGCGGCTATCACGAACAACAGAAACATCGTGCGCCAGTTCGCGTGAGACATTAGCATCCTCCTTGTGTCGGCTCCTGGATAGTGTACTGTCGGTCTGCTTCTCCGCTAGCGAGTCATCGGGAGAAGGCGGACACTGTCAGCTGCGGTCCAGCCTTGCCACGGCCAACCCGTCACTCGGGCACTATTCACCTCCTCGCAGTTGAATCGCGCACCAGTAACTCGCCGCCGATCATGATGCGCTGTGCAACGGCCGGCAGTTGCCCGTTGATCCGGTCGAGCAACATCTGGCAAAGCTGCTGGCCCAGTTGAAGGATAGGGGTTGCGATGGTCGTCAGGGGCGGGGCCGAGAACCCAGCCAAGGTGATGTTATCGAACCCCATGACCGAGATATCGTCGGGCACCTTGACGCCAGCTTTCTGCAGATAGGACATCGCGCCGATCGCCATCATGTCGTTGCAGGCGAAAATCGCGGTCGGCGGGACAGGCAGGCTTAGAAAGCGCTGTGCAGCCTCGAGCCCGCTCTGGAACGACCAGTCACCGATGGCAAGCAGTTCTGGTTCAGCCGGCACTCCAGCATCAGCAAGCATTTGCTGATACCCGCGCACCCGGTCGCCGCTGCGCGTGCCCGTATCCGGGCCGCCGATGCAGGCAATCTGCCGGTGCCCCAGTTCCAGGAGGTACTTCGTGGCAGCACACCCGCCCGCCAGATTGTCAAGCAGGATAGCGTCGATCTCGGCGTACTCGCGGTCAAAAGTGACCAGAGGAATCTTGTTGTCCAGCAGCGGCTGGAGTTGCTCCCGGTGAGTGTCGGCGGTCATGTAGATTGCACCGTCCACCCGCTTCGAGATCAACATATCGAGATAGGCCAGCTCCTTGCTGAGGTCATGGGCCGAATTGCACAGGATCACGTTGTAGCCCGCCGCAAATCCGACGTTCTCGATGCCGCGCGCCAGCTCGGCAAAGAAAGGATTGACGTTATCCGGGACAATCAGGGCAATGGTCTGCGTTTCCTGGCGCACCAAGGCACGCGCCAGCGAACTGGGGCGATAGCTGAGCTTCTCGACGGCTTCCATCACGCGCGCCTTTGTCTCTGCGCTGACGAACCGCGTGCCGTTCAGCACATGCGACACCGTCGTAATTGACACTCCAGCGCATTGGGCCACGTCATAGATAGTAGTCATGGCGCTCCAGAGCAGGGGTATGGACGTACCGACCAAAAAGCAAGCGCTTACGTAAGCGCTTGCTTTTACGTAACAGAGGAACATCGGTGTATCTGTAAGCGTTATTACAATGTGGCGCACTGCCCAGGTGATTGGCGTCTCAGGGTGCTCTTAACGGCAGTCCTCGCCCGTGACACTTGACACCCTATCGCAGGCGGTGATATATTCGCTGCAAGCGCTTACGCAAGCGCTTGGCTGGGGAGGTGCATATGCCGGTTGTCGATCGCAGAGACTTCGGGGGGCGGTTCAGCGTCACGGAAAACTCCGCCCGCCTTTCGAACTACCACTACCTGGAATTGCAGCTGATGGAGATGCTCGGCGGCTGGTCGCACACCACGCCGCAGCTAGCCTTCAAGGCAACCTTCGGCTACCACGTCTACGACCACGCGCAGGCCGCGGACATGCTCGGGGAGCGGCTGGAGCAACTCCGCTCGTACCGGGGCAACGCGGAACCGCCCAACGACGACTTTGCCCACCTGTGCGAATATGTCTGGAACTTAGAGGATACGGTTGCCCGGCTCGTGGCCGTATATCGCGTCCTGGAACCGCACCTGGTCAGCACCTATGTCTACCACGCCGACGCGACGGATCCGATGGCCGATACACCGACGGTGCGGCTGCTGCGCCGGCTAGCCGCAACCGACCAGTCTCACATCGCCTGGGGCCAGATGGTGCTCGACGCGCTCGCCCGCACGCCGGAGGAGCGCCGCCGCGTAGCTGAGGTGCAGGCCGATCTGGAAGCGCGGCTGCTGGCCTGTGGCGGCGTGACGGGCCAGGGCGTCGAATCGCACTGGCTGGCCTTCCACAGCGCAAAAGAAGAGGCGGCCCCGGCCCGGCCCCCGCGCCAGGGCCGCGGCTACCGCTTCGCCAAACGCTGCAAGCCGCTGCCCCACTCAGAGGTCGAGCCACCCTTCTGGTTTTCCGGCGACGTGGCGGCCTTTCGAGCCGCTTACGATGCCGCGGACCCCTGGTCGACGGAGGGATTTCGCCATAAGTTCCACCAACTCCTGTACGGCGAGGTGGAAACCACCGACCGCATGGGCAAGATGCTGGCCGAGTTCCCCGAGCTGCCGTGGGAGATGCGCATGGAGCTGGCGCACCAGATGTGGGACGAGGCGCGGCACATCGAAATCGTCGCGAAGGCCTGTGAAGAGGAGTTGGGCGGCCGGCTCGGTTACGGCCCTTGGTCGACCGCGTGGTGGTGGATGCAGAACGAGACAGACCCGCTGCGCCACATCTCGGTGACGAACGGGTGGGCTGAGGCCAACCTCATGTCCACGCTGCGCGAATGGCGCACGCAGGCCGAGGCGCGCGGGTACAAACGCATCGCGGACCTGGCCGATTACCTCCAGGCCGACGAACTGACCCATGTCAAGCTCGCGACCCGCTGGATCCCGGAGTTGATCGGGAATGACCCGGCGCGCATGGACGCACTCGTGGCGTGGAGCCGGGAGGCTGCCGGGCAAATCCAGGACTTCTACGGCGGTCATACGGACCGCTCAAAAATTCGCTTCAGCTTCCTCAAACCCACTGCCGGTGACCCGATTGACGAACGGGGCTCGGTGACGGAAATCATCGGGGAGTAGAAGGAGTGCCAGCCATGCCGGAGCCAATGACCGGGCGGCAGCGGATGCTGACCGCTTTCAGCCTGCGCGAGCCGGATCATGTTCCGGTATCGCCCGACATTTCGGCCATGGTGCCCGTCCGGCTGGCGGGCCGGCCCTTCGACGAGATGTTCCTGGACGGGCTGCCGCACACCGGCTATGCGTCCGCCAGCGTCGCGCAGGCCTACGTCGACGCAGTCAAATACTACGGCATGGATGGCTGGTACATCTATGGCTCGCTGGCGGAGATCGGACGGCCCGACCGCCCCCACTGGCGCGACACCTTCAGCCGGTGCGCGGAGGGCGGCCAGCTTCGGCGGTCGGTTGCACAGACGCGCCACGGCCCCCTGACCCGCCAGACGATGTACTTCCCGGATGAGCCGCCATGGGAAATCGAGAAGCCGATCAAGGACCTGAAGCGCGACTGGCCGCGGCTGGCCGCGATGATCGGGGAGGACGAGGACTGGCGCTGGCAGAGCGAATTCGCAGACCGCGACCGCATCGGTGAGCTGGGCGTGTATGCCGTCTCCATCGGCATACCCCAGGACTGGTGGTTTTTCCAGCGCCAGGGCGGGTACAATACCATGTTCTTCGACTTCACCGACGAGCCGGCGTACATGGAAGAGGTCATGGCCTTCTACACCCGCTATGCGCTGGCCCGTCTGAAGGCCGCGCTGGCTGCGCGGCCCGACGAAATCATGCTGGGCGGCTCCGCGTCGAGCCTCAGTGCGAGCAGCGTCCGCAACTTCCGCAAGTACGACCTGCCGTTCATCCAACAGGCTGCAGCACTGTGCCGCACGGCAGGCGTCTTCTCGCATCTGCACATCTGCGGCAAGTCCGCGCGGCTCGTGCCCATCATCGCAAATGAAACCGACGTGGATGTGATGGAGCCGCTGGAAGAGCCCCCCGGCGGCGACGTAGACCTGGCTGAGGTCAAGCGGCGTTATGGCCGCCGCCTCTGCCTCAAGGGCAACATCAACACCTTCGGCTTCATGCTCAACGCCACGCCCGTACAGGTCGAGGAAAAGGCCAAGCGCCTGATTGACGACTGCGCGGCGGGCGGCGGCTTCGTCCTGTCTACCGGCGACCAGTGCGGCAGGGACACACCCGATGCGAACCTGTTCAAGCTGGTCGAGGTCGCGCAAACGTACGGGCGACGCAGCAGATAGAAACGGATACATGGATGCGCGCCGTGCGCAGACTGACCCCATCCGTTCATTCGGTTCGATCCGGGGTCTTACGTCACCCTTCGAGCACCTCGCCGCCGAACCGGACAACGCGGCTGTTCTCCGGTCCGGTGTCTGCGGCGAGCAGCACCGTGACATGCCCTGGCGCGGTCAGCGCCAGCGGCGCACCGTGCCAGACCTTCGGATGCAGCAGAATCGCCTGACCTGCTCGCACGCGGAACAACCGGAACCGGTCCAGCGGCGGGAGTCGGCCCAGGTCGTCCGGATGATCCGGCGGCGCAACGTGAATGACGACATCGGTCGTCGGCGCCAGCAATTCGTAGGTGTGCGCGTGCCGCTCCGCCCAGTCGAAGCGCGGCGCAACCGGCTCCAGTGCCAGATGGCCGATGGCATAGGCCCCCGGGCCGGGCATCTGCGCCAGCCCGCCCCACCACTGCCAGCCCGGGCCTCCGTCCTGCGGCGCGGACGCCGGCTGCCCAATAATCTGGCCGAACGGCGCAAACGCATCGGCGTCCAAATCGTTGATCGTTAATCTCATCCTGCCTCCATATTCTCACATCCGTAGAGACGTCCCGGCGGAACGTCTCTACGGATGGGTCATATACACGCGCACTGCACCCGGCGGCAGGTCGAGTGCACCCCCGCCCGCCGCATCCAATTCCAGCGCGCCGAACCCAAAAATCTCATCCAGGCGCCCCACCACACCGGGTATATGCACGCGGCCAACTGCGGGCCCACGGCGCAGGTTCTGCACGATGACGGCCTGCCGGACGGTCGTTCTCAGCACATCCACGCGCACTTCCTCGCCCTCCATCGCCGGCCGGACCAGCTCCGGCATGGCGCGGAAGAAGAGCGCGCGAATCAGCCGGCGGTTCTCTGACAGCGCGCTTTCCGCCAGGCTCCCGATATCCGCCTGCGTGAATCCGGAAGGGGCCAGCTGCGCGGTAACCGCTGCGGGCAGCGATAGCCCGAGATAGCCTCCGGCCAGGATGGCCTGCCCTTTACCGTAGCGCTGCCGGACAATCGCGGGCGCCTGAGACGGCCTGCCGCCAAGCGGATCGGTCTCCCACATTGCCAGGACCTCCGCACCGGCATACGGCAGCAGGTCAGCCCGCGTGTGCCGCGTGAAGGCGCGATGATCGCCCATGCGCAGCCAGGCGCGGTGCGGCTCGCGGTTCTCGATCGGGTACACCGTGCCTTGCCGCGCGCCGAACACCTCATCCAGCCCGTAGCCGGGCACGACCGGCTGGTGGCGCCCCTGGTCCACCTCCCATCCCGCAGTGAAGGCCTCACCCAGGAGGAATCCACCTGCAGCCACCCAACGGTGCAGTGCCTGCGCGATATCACGGTCCAGCCAGTAGGCCGCGGGCAGGATAACCGCGCGATACTGCGCCAAGATGCCCGCCCGTATCTCGCGCGGGTGGATGAAATCAACCGCCAGGTTGGCCTCGTAAAGGGCCCTGTGATAGTTCACGAGCGACTCAGTCGCGGTCCGCTCCGTGCCGGAGGCCGCCCACTGAAAAATCTGGTTCTCCGGGCTGAAGAGCAGCGCAACATCTGCAGGCCGCCGCTCGCAGTCGAGCCAGAAGCCCGGCGAGACTGCGATGGCCTGCGCGCACTCCGAGAACGTCTGTAGCCACGGCGTCAGCGCGCCGTCCAGGGTCGTCAGGCCCCAGGTCGGCGCCTCCCGACCGAGCAGCTCGGGCCGGTACTGCCAGTAGACGATGCCGCGCGTGCCTGCCGCGAGGGCCGCGAAGCACAGCCGCTTGACATCGTCCGGCTTGAGCGGCTCGCCAACATCCAGCGTATAGCCCAACATGCCGAGTTGCTCGGCCGACAGGATCGGCTTATCCTTCGCACACGATCGCAGCACATCCATCATAAAAGGCGCCCCGGAGCGTCCGGGCAGCATCTGCGTCGCGCCGTGAAGGTCGCCATACTGGCCGACGTTCCACGGGTCGTTGGCCGTCGACGTTACCGGAAAGCCTTCGATCGTCACGTGGTGGCACATGATCGGATGGCGGCCCTCATCGTACTGGCGGCAGATCTCGAACCGCTCGCGCACGTTCTCGCCCAGCACATGCACGAAGAACATGCGCCAGTCCACCATGTCATTGAAAGTGTTGCGGGTCAGCGGAACTTCCGCCTGCCCGAACGAGGTGTAATTACGGTTCCAGCGCCGGTTCAGTTCGGCGAGGTCGCCGTCGTACCGCTGTTCCAGCCAGCGACGGAACGCAGCGATGCTGTGCGGATTATAGTCCAGCATGTCGCCGCTGCGCGTGTGGTCGTTGGCCCACAGCCGCAGCTCCGACATGGACTGGGTCAGCTCCGGCTCGGAGCCGACGTTCCAGATTTCGAGCGCCGGGTGCTGCGTGTAACGCTGGACGGCCTGGGCCAGGAACTCGTACATATGCCCGACCGCGGCCTTGTGCGTCAAGCACAGGCCCAGGCCGCCGATCTGCCGGTGTGGCTGTGTCTGCGGGCCGATGCGCCGGCCGTCGCGCGTCACCATCGAGGCATCCGGATATGCCTCGTAGATCCACGCGGGCGCGACATCGAAGATGGTATTGAGCATGACGCGCAGGCCCTGCTGGCCCGCCAGGTCCATGAGCCGGTCGATGTCGTCCCAGTAGAACCGACCCTGTGCGGGGTGGTTCCAACGCCATTGAACCCAGAACTTGACGGTGTTCAGGCCTTGTTCCGCCATGTGGCGCAGGTCGGCCTCCCAATCCGCCGGGCTGGGCGAAGGCGCCCGGTAGTATTGCGAGCCGAACGGATAGTATTCGCCCGAAATCCACTCTCGCATCGCGCACATGCCACACCCCCTCACTTCAGCCCAGCTCGCTCAACTTCACCGGCCGGCCCTCCCGGTGCGACTTCGCCGCGGCCAGGCCGATGGCCACCGACGCACGCGCATCGGCGCCGCCGACGGGCACGGGCCTGTCGTGCAGCACGGCATCCACGAAGGCCGCGACCTCGGTCGCGAAGCTCTCCGTGTAGCGATCCATGAAGAAGTTGAGCGGCAGGTCGCGGTGCACGCTCGCGGCGTCGCTGATGACCGCGGCGTTCGGGTAGTTGTTGCCCGTCGCGATGCTCCCCTGGCTGCCCAGGATTTCGACGCGCTGATCGTAGCCGTACGGTGCGCGGCGGCAGTTGTCGATGGTGCCGATGACGCCGTTAGCGAACTTGAGGACGATCAGCGCGGTGTCCACGTCGCCCGCCTCACCGATGGCGGGGTCCACGGTGACCGCGGCCTGCGTGTATACCTCCTCGACCTCCGTGCCGATCAGATACCGCGCCATGTCGAAGTCGTGGATGGTCATGTCGAGAAACATGCCGCCGGAGACTTTGACGTATGAGATGGGCGGCGGCGCGGGGTCCCGGCTGATGATGTGCAGCAGCGCGGGCCGGCCGATCTCACCGGATTCGACGGCCTGGCGCACGCGGCGGAAGTTGGCGTCGAAGCGCCGGTTGAACCCCACCTGGAGCTTGACGCCGGCCCGCGCCACGGTCGCGAGCGTGTGATCGATCTCGGCCAGGTCGAGCGCAATGGGCTTCTCACAGAAGATGTGCTTGCCGGCCAGCGCGGCTTCCTCGGTGAAACGGGCGTGTGTGTCCGTGGCCGAGCAGAGCAGCACGGCATCGATATCCCGGTTGTTCAGCACGTCCCGGTAGTCGCTCGACGCGCACGCGATATGATGCTTGGCGGCCAGCGCCTCTGCCGCCGCCAGGTTCACGTCCGCCACGGCGAGCACGCGCGCCGCGGGGACACGATAGGCCAGCGTATCGGCGTGCACCTTGCCGATGCGCCCGGCGCCGATGATGCCGACGTTGAGGATGTCATTCATGGTTGCGGGCTCTCCCTGCGATAGCGTTACAGACCGATGCTGTGCAAATAGGCGCGGTTGCGCGCAGCGCTCTCCTTCGGCGCGCCCATGCCGGGCAGCACATCCTGCTCCACGATGCCCCAGCGGATGTCGGGCCGCGCGGCCAGCCACTCGGCCACACGCGGGAAGTCCACGCCACCCCGGCCCAGCTCGCAGAACACGCCGCGGCGCACCGACTCAAGGTAATCCCAGCCCGCTGCGCGGCTGGCCGCGGCAATCTCCGGCTGGCAGTCCTTGAAGTGGATGTACCAGATGCGGTCGGCAAAGCGGCGCAGCCCCTCGGGCACGGCCGCGCAATCGCCCGCGGCAAAGGCGTAGTGGCCCGTATCGAATACCAGGCCGAGCAGCGATGGGTCCGTCAGGCTCAACAGCCGGGCAATCTCCTCCGGCGTCTCGACATAGCCAGCGCAGTGATGGTGAAAGACAGTGCGCAGGCCCGTCTCGTGGTGGACGACACGCGCGACCCGTTCGGCCCCGGCCGCGAACACGCGCCACGCCGCATCGCTCAGCCCCATGTCGAGGGTGACTCGCCCCGCGTTGCGCGTGCGAACGGGGTCGCTGCCGTTGTTGTCGGCCAGCACGAGGAAGGGCCCGTGGCCATCCATGCGCTCCGCTACACCTGCCAGCAGCCGCGCCACCTTGAGCGCGGCCTCAATGCCCGGCCCATGCGCGGCCGGGTCTTTCAGCGCGACAGGCACGAACGCACCGAGCAGGGTCAGCCCTCGCCACGCCAGTTCGCCCGCCAGCACATCGGGCTCGGTCGGCATGAAGCCCCAGTCGCCCAGCTCCGTGCCCTCGTAACCGGCCGCGGCCATCTCGTCGAGCACCTGCCCATACCCGGCGGCCTCGCCGTCCAAATCGAATTCGAGCACGCCCCAACTGCACGGGGCATTGCCGATGCGGATGTGAGACATCTTGCCTCCTAGAACTTGCGCGTCCACTCGCCCAGCCAACGCTCCACGACGACCTTGGTCTGCGTGAAGAACTCGACCGCGTGCTTGCCCTGCGCGTGCAGCGTGCCGAAGAAGCTGTTCTTCCACCCGCTGAACGGGAAGAAAGCCATCGGCGCGGCGACCCCGACGTTGATGCCGATGTTGCCCGCGTCGGCCTCGTAACGGAACTTGCGCACGGCCGCGCCGCTGCTGGTGAAGATGCAGGCCATGTTGCCGTACTGCCCGCTGTTGACCAGCGCGATGGCCTCGTCGACCGTGTTCACTCGCATCATCCCCAGCACCGGCCCGAAGATTTCCGTGGTCGCGATGGTCCCGCCGACCGGGATGTCGCTGAGGATGGTCGGGCGGAGGAAGTAACCCTGCTCGTAGCCGCGGACAGCGGCATTACGGCCGTCCACGGTCAACTCCGCGCCCTCGTCCACCCCCCGCTGAATCAGCCCCTCGATGCGCGCCTTGCTCTGCGCGCTGATGACCGGACCCATCTCCACGCCCGGCTCCAGCCCGAAGCCGACGACGCGGCTGCTCGCGGCCTCGGCCAGCGCGGGCACAAACGTCTTTTCCGCGCCCGCGACCGTGACTGCCAGCGACGCGGCCAGGCAGCGCTGGCCCGCGTTGCCGAACGCGCTGTCCGCCACGATGCGGGTGGTCAGTTCCACGTCCGCGTCCGGCAGGATGATGAGCGGGTTCTTCGCGCCGCCCTGCGCCTGCACGCGCTTGCCGCTGGCCGACGCGCGGCTGTAGACGTGCCGCGCCACCGGCGTCGAGCCGACGAAGGTCACCGCGGCGATACCCGGATGGTCCAGCAGCGCGTTGACGGTGTCCGCGCCGCCGTTGACCAGGTTGACGACCCCCGGCGGGAACCCGGCCTGCTCCAGCAGGCGAAACACCTTCTGCAGCGTCATGGGGCAGCGCTCCGACGGCTTGACGATGGCCGTGTTGCCGCACGCGACCGCATAGGGCAGATACCAGAACGGGATCATGCCGGGGAAGTTGAACGGGCAGATGATGGCTGCCACGCCGACCGGCTGGCGGATCATGTACTCGTCGATGCCGCGCGCAATGTCCTCGGAGAAGTCGCCCAGCATCATCAGAGGGATGCCGCACGCGGTCTCGACGTTTTCGATGGCCCGGCGCATCTCCCCGCGCGCGTCGTCCAGCGTCTTGCCGTTCTCCAGCGTGATGCTGCGCGACAGGTCCTCGAAGTGCTCTTCCATGAGCGCCTTGAGCCTGAACAGGTGCTGGATGCGCGCGGGTGCGGGCGTGCGTCGCCACGCGGGGAACGCGGCCGCGGCCAGCCGCGCCGCCTCGTCCACCTCGGCTGCAGGCGACAGCGGCACCTCCGCCAGCACCTCCGCGGTGGCCGGATTGATGACGTCGAGATAGCGCTCCGCAGCGGACGTGCGCCACTCGCCGTTGACGAAGTTCAGCAGTTTCTCGCTCACGAATCACCTTCTTTCGGATCGTTCGTAGTAGGCGCTTTTGCACTTTGACAAAATGACTCGGTAGTCTGTGGACCCCACCCCGTGCGAGCTTTGCTCGCCTTCCCGCCCCCGCTGGTGGGGGTGGGAAAGTCCTGTTTTGTGGGGTTTTTGGTTTTAGCCGCTTTGCGGCCCAAAAACCCCATTCTAGGAACTCCCCTCTCCCACACCGCAGTGTGGGAGAGGGGTAGGGATGAGGGCAACCCCAGCGCCAGGCCACGCACGGGGCGCTAAAGCGCCTACTGCGAATCAGCGACACTCGCCTTATTCCAGGAAGTACCGCTCTTTCGCGCGCATCTCCTCATACGCGGCGCGGGCCGCCTGCACGGACGGCGCATCGCTGACCTCCGGCACCGCGACGTCCCACCAGCTCTCGTAGCCGGGCACACTGTGCAGCCGGTCGTTCTTGATGACGACGACCGTCGTGCGGTCGGCCTCGCGCGCGGCACGCAGTGCCGCGACGTAGTCGTCGCGCGTCGCGCACTCGATGACGTGACAGCCGAGGCTGCGTGCGTTCAGCGCAAAGTCAATCTCCAGCGGCTCCACCGCGTCGCCCGCCGAGTCGCCGGGGAGGATGCCGTCCTTCCGGCGGATGAAGCGCGTGCCGAAGCCGTCCAGCCCGAGCGAGCGGCTGAGCGAGCCGATGCTCTTGAACCCGCCGTTGTCCCACAGGACCACGATCAGCTTGACCCCTTCCTGCACGGACGTGACCAGCTCCGAGGAGAGCATCAGGTAGCTGCCGTCGCCGACGATGATGTAGACCTCGCGCTCCGGCGCGGCCATCTTTGCGCCCATGCCGCCGGCAATCTCATAGCCCATGCAGCTATAACCGTACTCCATGTGGAAGTTCTTGGGGTGGGTCGTGCGCCAGAGCTTGTGCAGGTCACCGGGCATGCTGCCCGCCGCGTTCAGCATGATGGCGTCGGGACCGGATTCCTCGTTGAGCGCGCCGATGAGCTCGCCCTGGCTCGGCAGAGGCGCGAGCCGGATATCGTAGATGCGCTGCACCTCCGCATCCCATTCGTCGTGCAGCCGCTGCGCCTCGGCCCGGTATGCCGGATCGACCGCGTAGCCGGCCAACAAATCGGCCAGTTCCTCCAGCGTGACCCGCGCATCCCCAACGACCTGCAAGCCCTGGTGCTTGCCCGCATCGAACTCGGTGACGTTGATGTTGACAAAGCGCACGCCGGGGTTCTGCCAGGCCGTCTTGGAGGAAGTGGTAAAGTCGCTATAGCGCGTGCCGATGCCGATGACGAGGTCTGCGTCGCGCGCGACGACGTTCGCGGCCAGCGTGCCGGTGACGCCGACCGCGCCCAGGTTGAGCGGGTGGTCCCAGCGGAGGCTGCCCTTGCCGGCCATCGTCTTGCCGACGGGGATGCCCGTGGCATGGACGAACTGCGCCAGCGTGTCGGTCGCATCCGCATAGATGACCCCGCCGCCCGCCACGATCATCGGCCGGCGGCTCGCCCGGATCAGCTCTGCCGCGCGTTCCAGCGCAGCGCGGTCGGCCCGGTTGCGCATGATGCGCC
Source organism: Chloroflexota bacterium (assembly GCA_029555885.1). The sequence continues at coordinate 34,349 of JAKPQT010000163.1, forward strand.
AGACGCGGCGGCGGAAGAACTCGGCCGGGTAGTCATACGCCTCGGTCTGCACGTCCTGCGGCAGGGCCAGCGTGACCGCGCCGGTCTCGCTGGGGCTCGTCAGTACGCGCAGCGCCTCGGGCAGCGCGAGGAGCAGTTGGTCGGGCCGGTTGATGCGATCCCAGTAGCGGCTGACAGGCTTGAAGCAGTCGTTGACCGAAATGTCCTGGCTCTGGCTCGATTCGAGCTGCTGCAAGACCGGCGCGACGTTGCGCCGCGCAAAGATGTCGCCGGGCAGGAGCAGCACGGGCAGCCGGTTGATGGTAGCCGTGGCCGCGCCGGTAATCATGTTGGTCGCGCCCGGCCCGATGGAGGAAAGACACGCAAACGTCTGCAGACGGTTCTTGACCTTCGCGTAGGCCGTCGCCGCGTGAACCGCGGCCTGCTCGTTGCGCACCTGGTAATAGCGGAAGTCGGGGTTCTGCAGCAGCGCCTCGCCCACGCCCGCGACGCAGCCGTGGCCGAAAATGCCGAAGCAGCCGGCGAAGAACGGCGTCTCCGCACCGTCGCGCTCGACGTACTGCTGCTTGAGGAACCGGATGAGTGCCTGCGCCATCGTCAGGCGCACGGTGGATGTGCTCATATGATATCACCTCCTGCGGTCAGATTTGTAATAGGGCTACAGCCCCCGAGGGCACTCTTACACTCTGAAAAAATGGCTCAGTAGTCTGCTACCCCACCCCCGGCCCCGCCCCCGCTGGCGGGGCGGGGAAGTCCTGTTTTGTGGGGTTTTGGAGCCGCTTTGCGGCCCCAAAACCCCAATTTGGGAATACCCCTCTCCCACATCGCAGTGTGGGAGAGGGGTGGGTGGCCGAAGTCCGCCCGGGGTGAGGGCAATCATGGCGTGCGCCATTACCGAGCCAAATCGTCAAACTATACTGCCCCCTTCACGTCGTACACAGGCACTCTGGGATCCACGCTCGTGTACGAGTCCTTGACCCAGGCGAAGTTCGGGTCGTCATAGGCCGCGAGGCTCTGCGCGCTGCCCGCCAGGACGTTCAGGTAGTAGGCCGTGTAGCCGACCGGGCTGGACACCGGATGATAGCCCTCCGGCACGAGCACGACGTCATCATTGCGCGCGATCACCGCGGCGTCGATGGGAAAGCCCGCCCGGTGCAGAGGCGAGGTCTCGTCGGTGTAGACCCGCTGGATGGCGTAGCCTTCGGGCCGGTCGATCTTGTAGTAGTAGATCTCGTCCAAGTCGGCCTGCAATAGGCCGCCGTCGGCCGCGACGGTGTGCACGTCGTGCTTGTGCGGCGGGTAGCTCGACCAGTTGCCGCCCGGCGTGTAGACCTCGACCACAACGAGCCGCTGGCACGGGAAGCCCGGCGGCAGAATCCGGTTGATCTGACGGGTGGCATGGTCGCCCCCGCGAATCTCGACGGTCACGTCTGCAGGCGTGACCAGGCGGGGCGGGAAGGCCTGGTCCGCCGCGACCCAGGCGACCGCGAACTCGCAGGCCGTGGCCGCGGCAACGGTCAGGCTGGTGTCAACCGGCAGGTACAGCGCATAGGGCAGCCCCGCAAAGACGTGCTCCCGCCGGCCCACCCCGCGCCACTCCCCGCGGTCGGATGTGACATCGAGCGTGCCGCCGAGGACGACCAGCACGAGTTCATGCCCGCCGGTCCGAAACGCCCAGGTCTCGCCCTGTGCCAGCCGGCGCACCTGGAAATGGATGGTATCCCACCCGGCGGCCTCCGGCGTCACCTCGACCACAACCTGCGGGTCGCGCGCGGTGCCCGGATGAATCACGAGGTTGTCTGCGTTGTATTGTCGCATATTGAGTCGTTTCTCCTGGGCAGACACGGGCCAGCTTCGCTGGCCCGTCTGCCCCTGTGACCTGGGAACTACGCGCAGGGCAGTAGCCTGCTTACGAACCTGCCGGACACGGACCGGCTGCAAGCTGCACGGTCACGGCCGGGACGCGGCCTGAGCTGCACCGGGCGACGAGCTCAACCGGCACAAGCTGGTCCGTCGCGGGGCGCCCCTCCATCAGGTCCAGCAGCAGCTCCATGCCCAGCTGACCGAGCCGCAGCTTCGGCTGGTGGACAGTGGTTAGCGGCGGCGTCACATACTGCGCCAGCTCGATATCGTCGAAGCCGACGATGCTGACCTGCCCCGGCACGCGGATGCCCAGTTCGCGGCAGGCCAGCAGCGCGCCGACCGCGTACATATCGTTGAAGCAGAAGGCCGCGGTGATGCCCGTGCGCAGCGCGGCCAGCATGAGGCTCTGCCCGTCGGCCACGTCGTCCGCATAGCTCCGGCGCTCTGGCGCGGCCTGCTGCACGAAGCCGTCCTGCACCGCGATGCCCGCCGCTTCGAGCGCGGTACGATAGCCCTGCTCGCGCTGCCGGTTGGAACGCGGGCGGTTCGGCGCGCCCAGGTAGGCGATGGCTGAGTGCCCCAGTTCGAGCAGATGCTGGACGGCCAGCCGCGCGCCGGCCGCGTTGTCCACCTGCACGCTGTGGAACGGGTGGCGCGTGACGTCGGCGTGCTGGTTGACCAGCACGACCGGCACGCCGAGCTGGCCCAACTTGTCCAGCGAGGGATCGGTCAGGCGGGAGGACGCGGTGATGATGCCGTCGACGCGGCGGCGCTGGAACGACCGGATGACCGCCAACTCTGCCGCTTCGTCGTTGTACGAGACGCCCAGGAACACATCCAGGCCGGCCCGCTTCGCTACCTCGTCCACCCCGCGCGCCAGCCGCCCGTAGAACGGGTCTGCGATGGAGGTGACGACTAGGCCGATCGTATTGCTGCGCTGGCCCTTGAGGCTCTGCGCGACCGCGTTAGGCGTGTAGCCCATCTCCGCGGCGAGCCGCTGGATGTTCCCGCGCACCTCCGCGCTGATGAGCGGGCTGTCGCGCAGTGCGCGCGAGACGGTCGCATGGGACACGCCTGCGGCCCGCGCGATGTCGTGGATGGAGACCGGACGCGCTGCCATGCGCCCCTTACCGCTTCACATCGGGGTCGGGCAGCATGTAGTCGCGCACGATGCCGGTCAACTCGTGGACCGCGGCGATGAACCCGCGCAGGGTCCGCACGGTCGCACCGTAGCCGTCGAACTCCTCCGGCGTCATGCCGTCCTCGTCGTACGCGCGGCGGAAGTCCGGGATTTTGGCATAGAGCGTCTGCACGATACGCGGGTCCACCGGGTTCTGCATGCGCTCGATGACCGGGATGTCGCACGCGTTCGCCTTCAAAGCCCATTCGTAGGGCATGGTCTGCACGATGTCGCCGCCGATCAGCTCGGCCCAATGGCCCAGGTGGCGGTAAGCTGCGGCCAGCGGCCGCACGCGGTAGCCGCGCTGCTGATAGAGCGCGTACGCCTTCTTGAATGCGGCGATGCCGGCCCAGGTCAGATAGGCGGGGTCGATGTCGATCTCGTCCCGCTTGACGAGCACCTGCATCCAGTCGTCCAGCCGGCCGATCATCATCGTGCAGACCGGCGCCATGTGCGCGATGTCCAGCCCCTCGGCCTCCCGCCGTCGCAGCCCGCGCTCGACCGCCTCGCCCACCGCCAGCATCTGCGGCACGGTGAACGACACGGTCGCGTTGATGCTGACGCCGTGATAGGTGGCTTCCTCGATGGCCTGCACGCCCGCGCGGGTGACCGGCGCCTTAACCTGCATGTTGGGGGCCAGCCAGTTGAAATAGATGGCCTGCCGTGCGATGGCTTCGGCGTTGCGGTAGTTCTGCGGATTCGTCTGGATGGAGAGACGGCCCTTCTTGCCCTGGTACTTCTCGAAGACCGGCAGGAGCAGCCGCGCGCCGCGCACGGCCATCTCCGCGACGAGTTGCCAGGTGACCTCGTTCTCCGACCACGTGGGGTTCTCCGCGATGATCTGGCGGATACGGTCGTGCCAGAGGTGGCCTTCCTTCTTGAGGACCATCACGACAATCTGCGGGTTCGTCGTCGCGCCGACTGCGCCGTGCTCGATGCCGTAGGTCAGCTCCTGCACGGAGCAGGAGTCATTCCAGTAATCGGTGCAGGTTCTTGCCACCATCTGTTGCAGTGGGCTGAGGGAAACGCTGGTCATAGGCATAGCTCCTTCGGAGTGTCACCCACTTGCCTGAGGCGTGGGCGAGACGGGCAGAATGGCCGGCGGGCTCGTCTTGCACTCGTGTGCATAATACAAGACCCACAGCCATCTGTCAAACAACGCAGCGAAAATATCAGATGTACAGCCATACAAGCATCCTGAGCGGGTCGACAGCTCAACAGCGTCAACGGCACACCGCTAGTCGAAGGATGCGGCCCCGCGCGCGACCCCGTTGCTGTTGCGTTCGCCGAAAAGTGGTAAAATACACCCCGCAGCCTCTCATCAGACTCGC
>JAKPQT010000169.1 GCA_029555885.1 Chloroflexota bacterium
TGCAGCGCACGCGGACGATCCGGGTCCAGGTCGCGCGTATGGGCCAGGTTCGCGGCCAGCAGTTGGCCGGGGACGATGCTCACCAGCGGCGATAACCATTCGGGCACGCCGGCGGGCAACGCCAGCGGGATGCGCGCCAGACTGAGCGCGGCCTCATCATCGCTGATAACAATCAGCTCCGCCTGCCGCTCGCGCACGGTGGACATGAACGCCTTGAGTTCGGGCAGCATCCGGCCCGATGGTGCGATGACGATGACCGGGAAGCCGCGCGAGACGAGCGCCAGCGGGCCATGCAGGAAATCCGCGCTGCTGTACGGCTCGACGACCGTGTAGGTCATCTCCTTGAGCTTCAGGGCCATCTCGAAAGCGGTGGCATAGTTGTAGCCGCGGCCGATCGTGACGCATGACTCCATATAGCGGTAGCGCTCTGCAACGAGGGCGATGTCCTCGTGCAGCGCCAGCACCTCCGCGACCTGCTCCGGCACGCGGCGCAGCGCATCCAGCCGCTCTCCGCCAGCCAGCGCCACGCTCAACAGGGCAATCGCGGCCAGCTCCGCGGTGTAGGTCTTGGTCGCGGCCACGGCCAGCTCTTCCCCGGCGTGCAGCCCGATGATGAATTCGGCAGCCTGACCCAGGTCCGACGCGGGGAAGTTGGTGAGCGCCGCGGTCAGCGCGCCCTGCCGGCGAGCTTCCGCCAGCACAGCCACGATATCGGGGCTCTTGCCGCTCTGGCTGATGCCCAGGACGAGCGCGTTGCCGAAGCGCGGGGGCGCTTCGTAGATGGTGTAGAGGCTCGGTGCGGCGAGGCCGACCTGGAGGCGATTCGCGGCGCCGAGCAGGTATTGGGCATAGCGTGCCGCGTTGTCGCTCGTCCCGCGGGCCGCGATGATGACATGATCGACATTACGGCGGCGGATTTCCCCGGCCAGCGCCTCGGCCCCGGCGCGTTCCTTTGCCAGCACGCGAGCCAGCACCTCCGGCTGCTCGTGGATCTCCCGGTAGACGTGCGTTGTCTGTAAGTCCAGTGTCATGGAATACATCTCCCTGCGAACCGGTCTTCTGGTTTTGCGAAACGTGGCATAGCCCCTCGTGGGCGTGCTGCACCTCTGGGTAGCGTCAGGACGGGCACAAGGCCCTACACTACGTTCGGCTGCTGTACCTTGACTTATCGGCCGGCAGCGGCCTCGTAGACCACCTCGCCGCCCACGATGGTGCTGTGGACGTGCAAGTCAGGCGTCAGCAGCACCAGGTCGGACCGGCTTCCTGCCGCGACGCGTCCGCGTTCCTCCTCGAGGCCGAGCACGCGCGCCGCGGTTGTCGTCATGCCGCCCAGCGCCTCGTTCAGCGTGCAGCCGGTTAACTGAATCACGTTGCGCAGCGCCTGATCGAGCGACAGGATGCTGCCTGCCAGCGTACCGTCCGCCAGCCGCGCGCTCGTCTCGTCCACGTACACATCGTAGTCGCCGAGCAGGTGCTGGCCTGCGGGCATACCCAGCGCAGCCATCGCGTCGGTCACGAGGCTCATGCGCCGGCCCTCCAGCGCGCGCCAGACGATGCCGATGACGGACGGGTGCGTGTGGATGCCGTCCGCGATGAAACCGACGGTCACCCGCGGGTCGGCAAGGAGCGCGCCCGGCAGCCCCGGCTCGCGATGCGTGAGTGCGGGCATGGCGTTGAACAGGTGCGTACCGTAGCGAATGCCCGCGTCAAACCCCGCGATGGCCTCGTCGTAGGTCGCCATGCTGTGCCCCGCGCTGACGACCACCCCGCGCTCCGTCAGGCTGCGAATCACGTCGAGTGCGCCCGGCAGCTCCGGCGCGAGTGTGACGATCCGCACGCCCGTCTCCGGTGACCAGTCGCGCACCGCTTCGACGGTGGGCGACTGCAGGTAGTTGGGGTTGTGGGCGCCTTTCTTCTTGACATTCAGGAAAGGCCCTTCGACGTGCAGGCCCAGCGGCAGCGCCCCGCGGAAGTCCGCAGGAATGTCCAGGACGATCGCGCGCGCGGCCGCGACGGTCTCCAGCGGCGAGGTGATGATGGTCGGCAGGAACGCGGTCACCCCGTAGCGCGCATACTGCGCCGCGACGGTCCAAATCGAAGACGGGTCGGCGGTGAAGTCGTGGCCGAACGCACCGTTGAATTGCAGGTCGATGAACCCCGGCGCAACGATCAATCCCTGCGCGTCGAACTGCGTTGCGCCCGCCGGGCAATCCACTTCAGACATCGGGCCGACGGCGACAATCTGCTCGCCGTCGATGAGTACCGCGCTGTCCGGGATGGTGACGGAGGGCGTGTACGTGGTGGCATGGTGTATGTAGAGCATGGTTACTTGATCTCCGGCAGGCTCGCGGCCGCGATGGACTGTCCCACGCGGCGGCTCTTTTCGTCGGGCAGTTGCAGGTTGATGCGGCCGGCCAGCTCGGGGAACTCGGCGGCCAGGACAGCCTGTGCACCTTGGAGGATGATCTGCCCGCCCGAACCGGACGTGACCCGGCCCAAGATCAGCACGTGGCTCAGGTCGTAGAAGTCGGCGTAATGGGCCAGCGCGTAGCCGAGATAGGAGCCGATGCTCTGCCAGATGGCGTGTGCGCCCGCGTGCCCGGCCTCCAGCCGCGCCTGCACGACCTTCAGCCGTTCCGCATCGGTGATGCCGCCCGGCAGGTCGATGCCCGCAGCCCCGGCCAGCCGGAAGACGCATTGCTGCGAGAAGTAGAGCGCGCCCACCCCCCGGTCGCCCGACCATTCGTCCACCGGGCCGTCCGGGTTATAGTCCACCGGCGCGAAGGCCAGCTCGTTCAGCCAGTCCGTGATGTTGCCCTGCGGCGTGACGTAGCCGACCGCCTGGCTGGAGCCCAGCGCGATGCCCAACACCGCGTTCTCTTCGAGCGACATGGACCCGGCCAGCGCGGTGACTTCGCCGTCGTTGACCACCTCGAAGGGCACGCCGAACTCGTCGCGGATGCGCAGGAACAGGCTGCGCACCGCGTCGAACCGCTCCGCGGGCACCCCGCGGAACAGCGACGCGACCATCGGGCGGTTGTCCACGATGACCCCAGCGGAGCTGCCACCGATGGCATCCACGCGCGGCAGTTTGGAGGCGGCAAGCCGGATAGCGTTGCGGACATGCTCGTAATGATACGCCGGGTCGCTCTGCTTGCGCGGCTCCCAGACGATTTCCTCGCTGAAAATCGCCTCGCCGTCCACCACGGCCGATACCTTCAGGTCGGACGCACCCAGGTCGAAGCCCACGCGGCAGCCTTCCAGGTGGCGGCCCAGCGCGCGTTCCAGCTCGTGCTCGGCCGGCACATCCTCCGCCGCGCATGGGACGACGGTGAACGGGTGCTGGTAAACCTGCTCGCCCATGAAGTGATAGTCAAAGTCGCGCGCGCCGCCGGCCGCGTAGACCGCCGCGATGTGCTGCCCGATGCTGCGCGGGCCGCCAACGTAGACCTTCCAGCCGCCGCGCTGCCAGAGCAGGAACTTAACCAGCCGCTCGACATACATCAGGTTGGCGGCTGCCTGGGGGTGACTTTCGCCATAGACGATAGTTTCGAAGCGGGACAATGCGCCGTTGACGCGCTCGACGCCGATGACCAGGGGCACGCCCTGGCCTGACGCAATAACTGCGTTGCGGAAGGCTCGATTTGCCAGCGAAGCAGGCCGGAAGCCGGGATCGAGGGCCGGAACAAGACGGGGCGGAACCAGCGGAAAGGCTGATGCTGCAGGCGCCGACATGACCACCTCACGGAAGATGATACGACGACACGCACACGGTGTCACCGGTAAGGCTAATGATATAGCATTCCGGCGAACTCGTCCATTCGCGCGCCGGTTCGACATTTGAACGTTTTTGTGCTAACGTAAGCCCTGTCGTCATCCTCCTCACAACGGAACAATACAATGACCTTCACACCCAACTATCACCATATGCTGGCGGTGCTGCGCAACGAGCGGCCCGCGCGTCTGCCCGTCTACGAACATATCATCAGTCCGCTCATCATGGAGCGCATCTTGGGCGTCTCCTTTGCGGAAGCGGAGTCCGGCAAGGGTGCGGACCTGGACCACTTCTTCCATCATTACTGCCGCTTCTGGCAGGAGATGACCTACGACACCGTCTCGTACGAGGTCTGCATCACGGAGGCGCTGCCCGGACCGGGCGCGATTCGCGGGGGCAAAGGCCAGCTCCAGACGCGCCAGGACGTCGAACGTTATCCGTGGGATGAACTGCCGGCGCGCTACTGGACCATCGCCGCGCCGCGCTTTGACGCGCTTGGCCGTCACCTGCCGACGGGCATGAAGGCGCTCGGCGGGGTCGGCAACGGCGTGCTGGAAATCAGCGAGGACCTGGTCGGCTTCGAGTACCTGGCCTACATGCGCGCAGACGACCCGGAGCTGTTTGCTGATCTCTACCGTCGCATCGGTGACCTGATGGCGACCATCTGGCAGGAGTTCCTGCACCGCTACACCGATACGTTCGCCATCTGTCGCTTCGGCGACGACCTGGGGTTCAAGACGAGCACACTCGTCTCGCCGCCTGTCATCCGCCAGCATATCATCCCGCAGTACCGCCGCGTCGTGGATATGGTGCGCCGGGCCAACCGTCCCTTCCTCTGGCACTCGTGCGGCAACATCTTCGGCGTAATGGATGACGTCATTGCGCTGGGCATCCATGCCAAGCACTCGAACGAAGACCAGATTGCGCCCTTCGAGACATGGATCGAGCGCTACGGCGACCGCATCGCACTGCTCGGCGGCATCGACGTGGATATCCTGTGTCGCGAGGACCCGGACGACATCTTCGAGCAGGTCAAGGAACGCGGGCTGAAATACCGGGCGCTGGCGCGCGGCTATGCGCTGGGTTCCGGCAACTCCATTCCGGACTACGTGCCCGTGGAGGGCTACCTGGCGATGATCCGCGCAGCGCAGGCCATCCGCGCCGCAGAGGGGAACGCGTAGATGTCCGCACAACTCGATGCTGTCGTTGCGGGCCACCTGTGTCTCGACATAATCCCGGAGATTCCGCCGCAGCCCGCGGGCCTGGCGGGCCTGCTCGTGCCGGGCAAGCTCAACGCCATCGGCCCCGCGGTGCTCTCCACCGGCGGGCCGGTGTCGAACACCGGCGTCGTCCTGCACAAGCTTGGCGTGCGCACGCAGCTCATGGGCAAGGTGGGCGATGACCTGTTCGGCATGGCGATCCGTCGCGTCATTGACAGCCACGGCGCCGGGCTGGCCGACGGCATGATCGTGGACCCGGCGGCGACCTCATCATACACTGTTGTGGTCAACGTGCCCGGCGTGGACCGCATGTTCCTGCACCACACCGGCGCCAACGACACCTTCACCGCGGATGACGTGCGCTACGACGTGGTGGCCCGCGCCCGGCTGTTTCACTTCGGCTATCCGCCGCTGATGGCCCGCATGTACGGCGACGACGGCACCGAGGTCTCCGAGCTGTTCCGCCGCGCGAAGGCCACCGGCGCGACCACCTCGCTCGACATGGCGCTGCCCGACCCGGCCTCGCCCGCGGGCCGCGCGGACTGGCCGGCCATCATCCGCAAGGTGCTGCCCTACGTCGATGTGTTTCTGCCCAGCCTCGACGAGATGCTATACATGCTGCGCCGGCCCATGTACGAGCGGCTGCTGGCCGAGCACGGGGGCAACCTGCTCCCCGCGGCCACGCCGGCCCTGCTGGCCGACCTGACGGGCGAGATGCTGGACCTGGGCGCAAAGATTGCCGGTCTCAAGCTGGGACATCGCGGGTTCTATCTGCGCACGGCGGACCGTGCTGCTCTCGCGTCAGCGGGCCGCGCCGCGCCCGCGAACCCTCACGCCTGGGCCAGCCGCCAGTTCTGGGCCCCCTGCTTCCGGGTCAACGTCGTCGGTACCACCGGCGCGGGCGACTCGACCATCGCCGGCTTCCTGGCGGGCCTGCTGGCTGGCCTGTCGCCGGAGGAGACGCTGACCGCGGCGTCTGCGGTCGGCGCGTGCAACGTGGAGGCCGCGGACGCGCTTGGCGGCATCCGCCCGTGGGAGGAGACGCTCGGCCGTGTGGCCGCGGGCTGGCCCCGGCACACGCTGGAGGTGGACGTGCCGGGCTGGGAGTACGACAGCCGAACCGGCCTGTGGAGCGCCGCCGTGCGGTAGCGCGCCAGGCCGCATCATTCCCAATCCGTAATTCCAAATTCATCATTCACCCGCCAGAGGTCATCATGTCCTACGCACTACCCCGCAACCACGGCTGCCGCATCTCCGATGCCTGGACCTACCAGGGGATGGAGACGGTTATTCTCGAGAACGAGCTGCTGCGCGTGGTCGTCCTGGCCGGCAAGGGCAGCGATATCATCGAGTTCCGCTACAAGCCGCACGACCTCGACTTCATGCTGCAGATGCCCGCGGGTACGCGCAACCCGAACCGCGGCGTGCTCTCTTCACCGACGTCCGGCACCTTCATCGACTACTACGGCGGCGGCTGGAACGACATCCTGCCCAACGGCGGCCCGTTCTCCACGTACCAGGGCGCGGAGTTCGGCCAGCACGGCGAGGTCAGCCTCATCCCGTGGGAGCACGCGATCGTCGAGGACTCACCGGAGCGCGTCGCCGTCCGCCTGTGGGTGCGGCCCATCCGCACGCCCTTCTTCGTCGAGAAGACCCTCAGCCTCACACCGGGCCGCGCGGTGCTCACCATCGACGAGCGCGTGGTCAACGAGGGCGGTCAGCCCATGCACCTGATGTGGGGCCAGCACATCGCGCTGGGCCGGCCCTTTCTGGATGAAGGAGCGGTGATCGACGTGCCTGCACGCGGCTTCATCGTCAACGACGTGATGGACAATTACGAGCCGCGGCGCTTCCAGGTCAACGCGCACGCCCGCTGGCCGCACGTACCTACGCCGGACGGCGCGACCGTCGATGCCAGCCGCATCCCGGCAGTCGGAGAGCAGGCCGCGCAGGAGATGGCCTACATCACGGAATTGACCGATGGCTGGTATGCCGTGACCAACGCGGCCCGGCAGGTCGGCTTCGGCGTGCGGTTCGACCCCGCGCTGTTCCGTTATATCTGGTACTGGCAGCAGCTCGACGGCGCGGGCACCGGCTTTCCCTGGTGGGGCCGTCTGCACACCACCGCGCTGGAGCCGTGGACGAGCTATCCCACGGGCGGGCTGAGCGAGGCCATCGCGAACGGCAGCGCGGTCCGACTGGAGGCCGGGCAGGCGCTCCAGAGCCACTTCCTGGCCGTCGCATACGAGGGCGTGGAGCGCGTGGCCGGCATCACGCCGGAGGGCGAGGTGCTGCCGCGCGCGTAAGGGAAGAGTATCAGGGCGGTTTCATAGTGCGTCGGGTGAACCCACCCGGCAACTGAAGTAGCGGCTACCGTTGCGAAGTCTGCCTTCGCAGACTGGAAACTAACCGACGTAGGTCGGTTTTGCAGTGGTTGCGCAGCAACCCGGTAGCCGCAGTTTCAACTGCCAGGCAGAAGGCACGACTGCAACATGATTTCGCCCTGGAAAAAGTATGCGATTCTCTTGACATTCCCGCGCACACAGCGCAAAATTAACCGTCGTTTGGGCGCACAGGAGGCACGATGACTAAGGTCGTGATCATCGGCGCGGGCAGCGCCAGTTTTGGCCTGGAGACGCTCTCCGCGCTGATGAACAGCGCGAAGCTGCGGGGCAGCCATCTCGCGCTCGTGGATCGCAACCCCGATGCGCTCGACCTGATGGCGCGGCTGGCCGCGCGGCTCAACCGTGAGTGGGATGCGCAGATGCGCGTGACCGCGCACGCCGGCCACCTCGACGCGCTGCCCGGCGCGGACTTCGTCGTCTCCGCCATCGAAGTGCCCCCGCGCGAGCGGCTCTGGCAGCAGGACTGGGAGATTCCCCTCCGCTATGGCGTGCGCCAGCCGTATGCGGAGAACGGCGGGCCGGGCGGCTTCGCGCACGCCGCGCGCAACATCGGGCCGGTGCTGGAGATTGCGCACGCGATGGAGCAGGCCTGTCCCGACGCGTGGTTCATCAACTTCTCGAACCCCATGGTGCGTATCTGCGACGCCATCCACCGATACAGCAAGATCAAGGTCGTCGGCCTGTGCCACCAGATTTTCACCGGCTATGGCATGGTGGGTTATGCGCTGGCCGATAAGCTGGGCATCGCAGTGCCGGCGGGCGTCATCAGCTCCCACGCCGACCCCGACCTGTGGCCGCGATTGAAGCTGATCGTCCAGCAGGCGGTGGACAAGCTCGACCTCCAGGCTGCGGGCCTCAACCACTTCACCTGGATGCTGGACGTGCGCGACAGGCGGACCGGGGAGGACCTCTACCCGCTCTTTGCGGAGCAGTGGGCCCGCCTCGATCCCTCCTTTGAGCCGCTGACGCGGCGCGTGTATGCCGCGTTCGGCCGCTTCCCCATCCCGGGCGACGAGCACCTGTGCGAGTACCTGCCCTGGGTCAGCGATCCGGTCACGCGGCCGTGGGAGAAGTACGAGGTCAGCCTGTACGACTGGGAGCGCAACGACCGCCGCCGGCGGGAGGGCCACGCGCTGATCGGCCAGATGGCCGACGGGCTGGCGCCGGTGGACGCGCTGCGCGAGCGCGACGGCGAGGGCACGCGCGATATCGTGGAGACAATTGCTGCTGCGGGACGGCACTACCATCTCGCAGTGAATCTGCCGAACGTCGGGCAGATCGGGAACCTTCCGGCCGGCGCCATCGTTGAAACACCGGCAGTCATCACCGGCGCGGGGATCAGTCCGGTGGCTGTCGGTGACATGCCGGAAGGTATCGCGGAGCTGCTGCGCCGCGAACTGGCCGTCGTGCGGTTGGCCGTGGATGCCGTGGTGCAGGGCGACCGCCAGCTCGCGCTGCAATGCCTGCTGCTCGACCCGGTCGTCACCGACCTGGATGTGGCGCAGCAGATTCTGGATGATTACCTGGACTGCTATCGCGATTACCTGCCGCAGTTCTGGCGCTGATGTTGCTGGTTGCATGATAGGTGTATTGGATGACACAGATGACGACACAAACTGCCCCGGCACGTGAGCGCCCCAAGCGCCGCTCGTCGCCAGCTTTCTGGCTGCTGCTCATCGGCTGGCTCCTGTTTCTGAGCCTGGTCGCCGGCACCGTCGTGGGCCTGGTGCAAATCTATGGCGGCAACCGCATCCTGGCGGGCGTGGAGGTCCTGGGGCGTAGCCTGAGCGGCCGGACGACGGCGGACGCGGCGGCGCGCCTGGATGACGAATGGCGGAGCCGCCGGGTGGTGCTGGAAGCCGCGCAGGCGGACGGCACGGTCAAGACCTGGACCCTCTCGCCGGTGCAGGTCGGCGCGCTGCTCGATGCCCAGGCCACGGCAGAACAGGCCTACGAGGTGGGACGCGAGGAGTTGCAGCCCGAGACCATCGGCGCATTGAGCCGCCGCCTGTTGGCATCCACGGGATTCGTGCCCGTGCAGGTACAGCCAGCCGTCATTGCACCGGTGTGGCGCTTCGATAGCCAGGCCGCCGCAGGCACCCTGCGGATGCTGGCGAATGAGCTTGAAGTGCCGGTGCAGAACGCAGGCGTGCAGGTGGTGGATGGCCGTATCGAGACGACGCCTGCCACAACGGGCCGGTCGCTCGATATCGCGGCTGCGCTGGCTGCGCTGGAAGCCTATCCCTGGGATCGGGCCCTTGCACAGCCGGGCGAGGCGCTGCGCTTCGCGCTGCCCATTGTCGAGCATCCCGCGGCCATCACGGATGTGAGCGCGCTCGTCGCCGAGGTCAGTCCGCTCCTGGCGCAACCGATCGCGATACGGCTGTACGACGCAGTGCGCAACGAGCGGGCCGAGTGGACCGCCCAGCCCGCGGACATGGGCCGGTGGCTGGCCTTTGGCGTTGCGGCTTCCGCTGAAGGCAGTGAGGCGGCAACCAATGCACTGACCTGGTCGGTGGATGAGGCGCGGGTGGCTGAATGGCTGGCCGAGCAGAGCGCCGCGTTTGGCGACGAGCGCTTCGTGGCGGCGAGTGATGCCGTGCCCTTGCTGGTCGATGCCTTCAAGGCGCGTCAGTCCGCGATCAGCACGCGCATCAGCCACGGCGAACGGGAGCACCTGGTTCAGTCCGGCGAGACGCTGTCGAGCATCGCGTTCGACTACGGCATCCCTTACCCGTATATCCAGGCGCTGAACCCGGAGACAGCAGAAGGCCTGTTCGCAGGGCAGACGATTCGCATCCCATCGCAGGATGTCATGCTGCCGCTGCCGGCGATCGAGAACAAGCGCATCGTCATCAGCCTGAGCAAGCAGACCGTGCAGGTCTACGAGAACGGGCAGCTCAAATGGGACTGGATCGGCAGCACCGGCCTGCCCGACAGCCCGACCTCGCCGGGCGTGTTCCAGGTGCAGAGCCACGAGGAAATGGCCTATGCCGCCAACTGGGACCTGTACATGCCCTGGTTCATGGGCATCTACCGGCCCGTGCCCGGCCAGGAGTTCATGAACGGCTTCCACGGCTTTCCGAGCCGCGACCGCCGCCAGTTGCTCTGGACGAGGAACCTGGGTCGCCCGGTCACGTATGGCTGCATCCTGCTCAGCACGGAGAACGCCAAGCTGCTGTACGACTGGGCGGAAGTGGGCGTCGTGGTCGAGATTGTCAAATGAGTATGCTTGTGGGGCAGTGGGCTGTGGCGCAGCCACAGCCCACTGCCCCACGTTACATAAAGGATGGTAAGTATGCAGTTTTCCCGTAAGTGGATCGTATTGAGCCTATTGTCAATAGCCGTGCTGGTGCTGTCCGGCTGTATCGTCAGTACGTCGACGCCCGGCGCGCCTGCGACACAGCTGCCGGGCAGCACGCCGACCGTAGAGCCTCCCGCCGGCACCACACCGGCCGTGCCTGCGGGGGTCATCGCCGCGCGCGACATCTTCGCCAGCCAGATGAACATGGCGGGCGAGGATTTCACGGTCGTTTCCTACGAAGCGGTCGAGTGGCCGGATGGTTGCCTGGGCCTGCCTGAGCCGGATGAGGTCTGTACGATGGCGCTTGTGCCGGGCTACCTGATCGTGCTGGAAAGCGATGGCACCCGCCATGCGCTGCGATCAAATCTCGCGGGTAACGTGGTGCGCGTCGCGCCTCTCATCGAAGATGAACCATCCAGCGAGGTTACGGTTGAACCGGCGGTGCAGGGCGAGACGGTGCTGGCCTGGCAGCAGAAGACGGCGGAAGGCTGCCGCGCTGCGCAGATTACGCTCACCGGCGTGCAGTACGGCGCGTGTGATGGCCTGCTGGCCGCGGGCGCGCTCAACGAAGATATGGCCCGGACCGCGCAGCTCGATGAGATGCTCGCAACCTACGCGCCGTTCACGGCGGATACGCCTGCAGGCCAGGTCACATTCACAGGGCAGGGACCGCTGACCGCGACGCCTGCTGAACAGCGGATGCTCGCCGAGTGGGCCAGCCAGGTTGCTCGTGAGGCCGAGGTTGGCGCTGCCAGCGCGACGGATGGTCTGGCTTTCGTCTGGCACCGCGAGGGCGGCATCGCGGGCTTCTGCGACGATCTCTCTGTGTACATGACGGGCATCGCGTATGGCTCGGATTGCAGCGGCACGCTGATTCAGAGCCTGGGCAGCCGCCGGCTGACCGCGGACGAGCTGGCCGAGCTGTATGCATGGGTGGATGCGCTGGCATCGTTCCAGGAGACGCAAAAGGACCAGGCCACGGCAGATGCAATGACCGTGGGTCTGCTGCTGACCGGGCGCGGGGAGCGCACGGCCACCGAGGATGAGAAGGCGGCGATGAGTCAGTTCGCCAGCCAGGTGTTGCTGCGCTGGGCGGACCCGACCCCCGTGCCGAGCGTGCTGGCGCAGGCCGACCTGATCATCTACGCGGGCCCCGCGGAGACGTATCCTGTGGTGGGCGAGGTGTTTGCCGGCCAGTCCGCACGCGTCACCGGCGTCAAGCCCGACAGCACGTGGTGGCGCGTGGTTTGCCCGGATGACACATTGGGCAACTGCTGGGTCACGGGGGACTCGAAGCTGGCCCAGCCGAACGTGCCTGCAGGGGCGACGGGCCTTGACCCGATCGATGAGACGGGCATCTATGCGGCTGTGGCCCGCCAGGTCTACACGGTGGACCACACCTATGGCGACAATCCGCCGAACTTCCCGCGCATCTACCTGCTGCGCGCCGATGACATCCGAGCGGGCGGCAGCGATGCGCCGACGCCCGGCATGCCGGTCATCGCGACGCCGGTGCAGCAGAGCATCGTCGCGGCCCTGAGCGACCTGCCCGCGGAGTTCATCTGGATTACGAAGCTGGCAGACGCGCCGCGCGACGAGAACGGCACGATCAAGGATAACGGTGCAGTCATCACCCTGGGAAACGTTCAACCGCAGGAGGACGGCACGATTCAGGTCGCGGCCAGCATCTACATCGGCATGCTCGCCGCCGGTGGCCAGACCTACGTGCTGGAGCAGGTGGATGGTGTCTGGCAGGTGACAGGCATCGCCGGCATGCAGTGGATTAGCTGAGGGTCAGCTGAGGGTTAATAGCAACACACGCTGATAGAACGCTGATCACGCTGATGATCATGATGCACGCTGAATTCTCTCGTTTCGATAAAGTAAAAAATCAGCGTCAATCATGATTATCAGCGCCATCAGCGTTCTATTCGCTCTAGCGATACTGCGGCAGCACGTACTCGCGCGCGCCAGGCACGGTTGCACCGGTAGCGGCTGCCACCTCGGGACGCGCCAGCGCCCGCGGCCTGGGCGCATCCAGGTAGCGGTTGGCCGTCTCCTTCCCCGCCACGAATTGCTCCTCCGTCTTACTGAAGTCATTGAACGACAGGTCGTTGAAGGCCGAAATCTGGATGTGGTGCAGATCGATCTGCGGGTCAGCGTCCGCGCGCTGGAGGTCCAGGAAGAACGACTGCGCCAGCCAGGTTTGCAGCGTACGCATGAAGATGTTGAAGATGCCCTTGGCCGGCGGCTGGATCTCCTCACCGCCGCCTACGTTGATCGCGTAGATCGTCGTCGCACCCTTGTCCATCGCCACGCTGCACGGCACCTCGGCCAGCACGCCGCCGTCCACCAGTTGCAGGCCGTGATAGTCGAGCGGCGGCTGCAGGACGGGGATCACGCTGCTTGCCATCATGCCGTCCAGCAGCGACGAATTGGGATCCTCGCCGAACAGGTACAGCTTGCGGCTGCGCAGGTCCACCGCGGTCAGATAGCAGGGAATCTTGAGCTGCCCGTAGGTGGTGATGCCAGGGGGCAGCTTGCTGGCAATCAGGTTGCGCATGCCTTCGGTTGGGAAGAAGCCGTCTGCACGGCTGATCAACCGGCCAATCAACGAGAAGATGCCCCCCGGATAGACAACCTCACGCGTCGCGCTACGCCAGGCGTCCATCAGGCGCGGGATGTTGCTGAGTTCGGGGCCGTAGGCGGCCATGAAGCCGGAGTTAAGCGAGCCTGCCGAAGTGCCGACCATCATGTCGGGCACGATGCCACGTTCGAGGAGAGCTGCGAGGGCGCCGACCTGCAACGGCCCCCGGATGCCGCCACCGCTGAGTACAAACGCAGTAGTCATGGTCCCCCCTTCGGTGAGTGTGAAGCTTGTTAGACGCTTGTACTCACTATACACCCTCCCCACCTATAATGCAAGCGCCTTTTCTTGCAATGCTACCGCACGAGATAGATCACGGCCACCACGATGCCGATGGCGACGACCAGCCAGCGCAGCGTCTGCGGCTGGATGCGACCGGCCAGTTTGCCGCCCAGCACGCCGCCGATGACCGCGCCCACGGCCATGACGAGGGCCACCAGCCAGACGACCTGCCCGGAGAACAGAAACAGCGTGGCCGCCGCGATATTTGTGCTGAACGCGACCGCCTGCTTCAGCCCGTTGAGCCGCGTTAGCGAATCGTCGAGGAACAGTGCCAGGACGGCCAGCACGATGACGCTCAAGCCCGCGCCGAAGTATCCCCCATAGACCGCGGCCAGCCCCACCGGCAGCAGCGCGATGCGCTCGTTGGGCGTGCGGTGCGCCGCGGCCGACCGGCGCACCGCCCACTTGCGGAGCGGGTCCTGCAGCGCGAGTAGCCCGGAAGCCAGCAGGATCAGGAAGGGCACCAGCTCGCGGAACACGCGCTCGCCGGTGTTGAGCAGTAGGAGGCCACCCACGAGGCCGCCGATGGCGCCGGCCGGCATGGCCCACCAGAGTCGCTGCCGCTGGCCCGCCAGGTCCTTGCGCTGGCCCCACGTCGCGCCGAGATAGCCGGGCGATAAAGCGACCGTGTTCGTGATGTTCGCGGCCACGGCTGGGAGTCCGACGGCGGTCAACATAGGAAACGAAATCAGCGTGCCGCCGCCCGCCAGCGCGTTGACCAGCCCCGCGGCGAGCGCCGCCAGGGCAACCAGAAGGAATTCAGGAAGGCTGAGCATGAGTGGGTATGAATCCTTTCGTACACACGGCGAAACTGTTGAGCCGAGCCGGTGTTCGCCGGTCCAGTTGGTTGCGGGTCCAACGTGGAATGCGTTCAGAGCGGCATCATAGCGGAGTTTGGCGATGGGCCCAAACTGGAAATTCGTCTGAAATTCATTATATTACCTATTGACATTAACGTTACGTCATAGTATATGATCCCTCCCCAGGAGGTCGGAGATGAGCTATACGGTGAAGCAGCTCGGCAAGCTAGCGGGTGTAAGCGCACGGACCCTGCATTTCTATGATGAGATCGGGCTGCTGCGCCCCGCGACGCGAACAGCGTCCGGCTATCGCATGTACGGCGAGCGCGAACTGCTCATCCTGCAGCAAATCATGTTCTTTCGCCAGTTGGACGTGCCGTTGGAGGAGATCCGGCGTATCCTGGCTGATCCCAACTTCGACCAGGTGCGGGCGTTGCGACGCCACCGCGAACTGCTAGAAGCGCAGGCTGCCCGGCTGGGCCGGTTGATCAAAACGGTCGACAAGACACTACTTATGTTGGAGGGCACTATGACACTCAGTGATGCGGAGCTCTACGAGGGCTTCTCGCAGGAGCAGATCGAAAGGTACAAGCGCGAGTCGCGCGAGGCCTATGGCGTGGAAGTGGTGGAGGAATCCGAGCGCCGCGCCAAGGGCATGAGTAAGGGCCAGTGGCAGGCGGTCAGGGATGAAGGCGACGCCGTGACACGCGGGCTGGCCGGCCTGATGGATCGGCCGGTCCACGACCCGGAAGTGCAGGCGCTGATCGCGCGGCACTACAAGTGGGTCTGCACGTTCTGGACGCCGGATGCCGCCGCCTACACCGGCCTGGGGCAGTTGTACACCGACAACCCGGAGTTCCGGGCGAACTACGACAAGTACGCGGTAGGTCTGGCCGACTTTCTGCGCGAGGCTATGGCCTACTACGCCGAGCAGGAACTCGCAGGCAAATAGCCCACGAATAGAACGCTGGTGACGCTGATGTGCCAACCTGAGGTTGGCTCTGATTGACGCTGATCTTTGTCGAGCAAAATCGCAAAAAAGAAGATCAGCGGAGATCAGTCCAATCAGCGTCATCAGCGTTCTATTAAGCCTCTGGCTACCCCTTACGCGTCGTCGCCGTAGACTTCTTCCTGGTACTCGCGCTTGCGCTGCTTTGCCATCTGCTCATCCAGCCACGACAGGAACCGCTCGCGTTCCTCGTCGGAGGCCGTCTGCCAGAGCTTCTGCAGCTTGTCGATGGTGCGGGGCGCCTTCTCGATGCCTGCTTCGACGTACGCCTGCTTGAGCGTCATCTCCCCGGCTTCCACTGCGTCGACCAGCTCGGGAGCTCGCGTTCGAGGCGTTCCCGCTTGCGCTGGGCCGCGGATATCCGCGGCTCCGCCGGTGAGGCCGCGCTCGCTGCGCGATGCTCTGCGCCGGCTTGAATCCCGGCCGGGATGCCCACCGGTCGCCGCGCCGCCAGATCCTCGTCGCCCTCCGGCTGCAGGCCCATCTGCGCGGCGAACTGCGCCAGCAGCGCCTCGCCGAGCGCGACCTCCGGATCCAGCGCGTCGCTGTCGATATAGGCCGGCTGCGCCGGAGCCGCGCGGGTGGCCCACGGCGGCGCGTCAGCCCCGCGGCTCGCGGCTTCGTCCAGGATACCACTGAACTTGATGACGAGCTGCATGTTCTCGGCCTGACCTTCATCCGCCGTGCGGCGGATCAGATTGCCCAGTGAGGTGTAGGGTTCGTGTGGCGGGGGCGGCGAGAGCGTCTCCCAGATGCGGTGCTCCACGGCTACGCGCACCGCGGCGAGGAACCCCCGCTCCGACGTCTCTCTTGCACGCCAGGCTGCGTGCAAGCACTCGACCACTTCCTCGCACCACTCATACGTCCCCGGCACGCCGACGACCGGCAGCAGCGGATCGCTCGCGGCACCCTGATTGGCTGCCGCTGTATTCTTCTTTGCCAAAACACCCTCCGGATTGCAGGTTAGAACGTCTTTTCTACACCGGAATGCCCGAAAATGCAAGTCGCAACGGTGGCGGAACGGGTGAAGAGGTGACATGGTGACCAGGTGACATGGCGATAAGGTGAAGAAATCGCCTCAGAAACGTTGTCCCACACTCATTTCAAGTAGGCCCCGGCATCAGCCGTTCACCTGTTCACCTCTTCACCTTGTCACCTTGTCACCTCTTCTCCCGTTCACCTCTTCACAACGTCCTGCAGCGCGGCGGCCAGCGGGTCGGCGTCCGGGGGGCAGAACCCCAGGTGCAGGCGCCGCCGCCAGCCCTCGGCGTACTCGCAGCAGCCCGACAGCCTGCCCAGGTCACGCCCCAGTTCGCGCATGGTGGCCAGGTAGGAGCTGAGCCCCTGGCTCTCGTCCAGCCAGCCCTGTTGGCTCCGGTGATGCGCCAGCATTGCCTGCTTGATGTCGATGACATCGCCGATGTTCACGTAGAAGTCCGGCCGGACCGGCTGGCGGAGCGGGTCGACGTTGCCATAGGGCTGTGCATGGTAGACTGTCACGTCGCCGGTCACCGCAGGCTGCGGCGGGTCAGTCGGGTAGTTCGGCATTCCGCGGGCGAACGCAGCCGTCACGGCGAGGCGGGCCGCGTTCTGGTGATCCTCCATGTAGTCCACCGGCGAGTGGGTCAGGACGATCTGCGGCGCGACCTCGCGCATGACTGCGGCGACGCGCGCCAGCAACCCCGGCTCGTAGAAGATGGCCAGGTCGTCCGTGAGGCTCTCATGGAAGACCGCACCGATGGATGCCGCCGCAGCCCGCGCCTCGTCGCGGCGGATGCGGATGATCTCGTCCCGGCCGTACTGCGTCGTGCCGCAGGAGCCGTTGGCGATGGTCAGGTAATGCAGCTCATACCCTGCCCGACCCAGCAGGATGAGCGTACCGGCCATGTGAAACTCGATGTCGTCGGGATGGGCCGCGACCGCGAAGGCGCGTGGGGGCATAGCAGTCTCCTTACTGCGAAGCACCCTGAGCGGAGCGGCAGGGTCGTTTCCGCCACGCAGTCGAAGGGTGCGCGTTGGCAACATGGGTCGCATCCTTCGGCTGGCGATGCGTTGTCGGGTGCGTTGCGCCGTACACCCGCTCAGGATGCCTGCATGTGAGTCTCAGTGCATCTCAGCAGCGGTGGTGCCGATGCCCGGACGGTAGAAGTTGAACTGCACGTTCGGGTGGTCGGCCAGCAGCGACATCGGCACCGCGCTGTCCGCAATGCGCTGCGAGATCATCAGTGTGGTCAGCCGCATCCCGAACGGGTTGTCATGCTGGCCTGCATGCCAGATGGACACCTTCTCTGCCTGCCACGTCTCGACCGGGCCGACGGTGAGTGCTTGGCTCGGCACGTTCTGCACGACACCACCACCTGAAGTCCGCGCGTTCTGGATGAGAGTGATCGGGTGCAGGTCCACGACGCGCGTGGTGAGCCGGCGGTACTCCTCGGGCGGAGGCGGCGCATCCTGGTAGCGGCCCTCGCGCCGTGGCGGATCGTTGAACGCCCAGTGCTTGACCTCGCCCTGTCCGCCCTGCATGACGATGCAGCGGGCCTGCTGCCAGCTGGCGCGATAGGCAGCCAGGTCCACGGCAGGAAAGTGCAGGTTGGCGGCCGGCATGCGCAGTTCCGGCCGAATGCGGTTGAAGCATAGCTCCATGTCGGCGCGGCGGAAGCTCAGGGGATGGTCTTCACCGACCTCGCGTCCGTCGATGACCCACTCGTCCATCGCCCAGAAGTGTGCGTGGCGCAGGTCAAGCTCCAGTTCGTTGACCAATCGCGCGACGAGCGGAAGCTGTTCGGTCGGTCCGATCGGCCCGCAGATGCCCGCGGGCGCGTCGGGCGTGGCCTGCCGCCAGGCGGTGATGTACTCTAGCGCCTCGGCCAGGTAGAAGTCCTCCGGCGTGTCGTAGAAATTGATCGTGAAGCCGGGCCGTGCGAGGCCGGCCAGGTCATCCGCGGTCAGCCGGGCCGCATCGTCCAGGATCGCCCGGTCGAGGGTCGTGTAGTCCCACCAGCCGGGCGCAACTTTGCTCAAGGGTCGCATGGGGTCCTATCCTTTCCTAAAAGTGAAGGAGTGCGCTAGAATCACCGGTGAATGTTACGCGAACCTGCGAGGTTGTGTCAACCTGCGGGTTGCCCCATCAACCTGCGGGTTGACACAACCCCAGAAGGTTTTGCGGTGGGAATTCCATCTCACGGAGTGTGACAATGGCAGTCAGTTTTCCGAGCGACTTCCGGTGGGGCGCGGCAACTGCGTCGTACCAGATCGAGGGGGCCTGGAACGAGGACGGCAAGGGTGAGAGCATCTGGGATCGCTTCTCGCACACGCCGGGGCGCGTCCTTAACGGCGATACGGGCGATGTGGCCTGTGACCACTACCATCGCTGGCGCGAGGATATCGCGCTGATGAAGGAGTTGGGGCTCCAGACGTACCGGTTCTCGATTGGCTGGCCGCGCATCCTGCCGCGCGGCTACGGCAAGGTCAACTCGATGGGGCTGGATTTCTACAGCCGGCTCGTGGACGGCCTGCTGGCCGCGGGCATCACGCCCTACGCGACGCTGTACCATTGGGACCTGCCGCAAGCGCTGCAGGACGAGGGCGGCTGGCCTGCGCGGCACACCGCGAAGGCGTTCGCGGAGTATGCGGAGGCGGTGGCGCGGCGGCTGGGCGACCGGGTCAAGCACTGGATGACGCTGAACGAGCCGGCGGTCAGCGCGCTGCTCGGCTACTACTGGGGCCACCACGCGCCCGGCCACCAGAACATTCGCGAAGCCATCGCGGCGACGCATCACCTGCTCCTCGGGCACGGCTGGGCGGTCCCGGTGCTCCGCCGCGACAGTCCGGGCAGCCAGGTAGGCATCGTGCTCAATCTGAATCCCAAACACCCGGCCTCGGACAGCGAGGCTGACCTGCGTGCGACGCAGTATATGGATGCGCTGGAGAACCGGCTGTACCTGGACCCTCTCGTGGGCCGGCCTTATCCTGAGGAAGTCATCTCGCAGCACAACATCAGCCTATCTTACGTCCAGCCCGGCGATATGCAGGCTATGACCGCGCCGGTCGACTTCCTGGGCCTGAACTACTACACGCGCGGCATCATCCGCAGCCAGGAGATTCCCGAGGCGCAGAACGCGCGGCCAACGGTCGTCCGCGGCCCGGAAGTGACCGAGATGGATTGGGAAGTGTACCCTGAGGGGCTGTATGAGATGCTGATGCAGCTCAAGACCGAGTATCCCTTCCCCGCGTACTATGTCACCGAAAACGGCGCGGCCTATGTCGACGAGCCGGGGCCGGATGGCGTCCATGACCCGAAGCGGCTGGCTTATCTCAAGGCGCACTTCGAGCAGGCCGCGCGGGCCATCGCAGACGGCGTGCCGCTCAAGGGTTACTTCGTCTGGTCGCTGATGGACAATTTCGAGTGGGCGTGGGGCTACACCAGACGCTTCGGCATCGTATATGTGGACTACGAGACGCAGGAACGCACTCCCAAGTCGAGCGCGCTGTGGTACCGGCGGGTTATTGCTGCGAATGGGGTAGTTGAATAGAACGCTGATTCACGCAGATGATCATGATTTGCATGGTATTTTCTAATGATTCTGTCAATCATGATGATCAGCGTCATCAGCGTTCTATTCCGTCTATGAAGGAGGGGATCCCTATGAACTATCGTGAACTGGGGCGGACGGGCTGGCGGGTGTCGGAGATCAGCTTCGGCGCGTGGGCCATCGGCGGGTCGTGGGGCGATGTGGACGATGCCGAGTCCATTGCTGCGCTGCACCGGGCGATCGACTTGGGCGTGAACTTCATCGACACTGCGGATGTGTATGGCGACGGCCATAGCGAGCGGCTCATCAGCCAGGTGCTGGCCTCCCGGCGCGGTCAACGCATCTACGTGGCGACGAAGGCAGGCCGCCGCCTGTCGCCGCATGTGGCGGACGGCTACAACAAGGCCAACCTGACGGCCTTCGTTGAGCGCAGCCTGAGCAATCTGCGGGTCGATGCGCTGGACCTGGTGCAGCTCCACTGCCCGCCGACCGAGGTATTCTACCGGCCGGAGGTGTTTGCCGCGTTGGACGACCTGGTGGCCGCGGGCAAGCTGCGGCACTACGGCGTGAGCGTGGAGAAGGTCGAAGAGGGGCTGAAGGCGCTGGAATATCCCGGCGTCCAGTCGGTGCAGATTATCTTCAACATGTTCCGGCAGCGGCCGGCAGAGCAGTTCTTTCCCGCGGCGCAGGCGAAGCGGGTGGGCATCCTGGCGCGCGTGCCGCTGGCGAGCGGGCTGCTGACCGGGAAGATGACCCTGCAGAGCCAGTTTGCGGCAGACGATCACCGCAACTTCAACCGGCACGGCGAATCATTCGACGTAGGCGAGACGTTTGCCGGCGTGCCCTACGAGGTCGGGCTGGCCGCGGTGGAGGAACTCAGGCGGCTGGTTCCCGGCGGCGCAACCATGGCCCAGCTCGCGCTGCGCTGGATCCTGATGTTCGACGCGGTGACATGCGCGATCCCCGGCGCGAAGCGGCCGAGCCAGGCCGAGGACAACGTGCGCGCCGCCGAACTGCCCGCACTCACCGACGCACAGATGGCCGCCGTGCACGAGGTCTACGACCGGCTCGTCAAGCCGCACGTACACCAGCGGTGGTGATCAGGTTCCGAGGTTGGAAAGTTGCAGGTTGAAGGCTGCCGGCACTGGATCACAGGTCTGGAACATCCGCTAAAAGCAACCTGCAACCTGCAACTCCTCAACCTGTAACTCGCCCAAAATACGCCCGATTGAGCTCCACGAGGTCCGCGAACACCCAGTCCGGGCCGGGGTGCATGGCGGCGAACTGCTCCGGCGTGCCCGCGCCGGTCAGCACTGCGATGGTGCGCAGGCCCGCGGCCTGGCCGCCGAGGATGTCCGTCTCCGGCCGGTCGCCGATCGCACCCGTGTAGGCCGCAGTTGCGCCCATGCGCTGGAGCGCGACGAGGAAGATATCGGGCGCGGGCTTGCCGATGGCCCGCGCCTTGCGGTTTGTCGCAATCTCCAGCATCCCGACCAGTGACCCTGCGCCCGGCACAAGCCCTTCCTCTGTGGGCAGCGTGCGGTCGGTGTTGGTCGCAACGAAGGGGATACCCCGCTGGATGGCGAGCGCGGCCTCGCGCAGCCGCGCATAGGTCGCCTGCCGGTCCATGCCGACCACGACCATATCGGCCTCGCGGAACGACTCGGTCAGCGTGAATCCCACGCCCACCAACGCCTCGCGGATACCCGCCTCCCCGATCACCAGCGCACGGCCGCCATTGTGCTCCTTCGCGAGTGCGAGCGCGGTTGCATCCGCGGACGTCAGGATCTGGTCCGGCGTCGCGTCGATGCCCATGCCGATGAGCCGCTCGGCCACCGCGCGCGGCGGGGTTGTGGAGTTGTTCGTGACGAACAGGTAGGGAATGGCCGCGTGGCGCAGGTTCGCCACGAACTCGGCAGCGCCGGGCAGCACCGCGGCCCCGCGATAGATCACGCCGTCCATGTCGAAGATGAACGCGCGCAGGTCGGACAGCATCATCTCATCGCTCATCCGCGGTCCTGTCTCCTTGCTCTGTCGTTGCGGTTGCGGCCGGGTCTGCATCGGTCGCCCCTTCCACATCCACCACGGCCGTCGCGACGGCCCAACTGACCACCCCCCAACTTCCACCGGAAATCAGCAGCGCGAGAAAGATGGACAGCGGGTTCATCGGCACGTTGCCGCGCGCTATGCCGACCACCGCGAGCAGGATGCCTGCTGCGGCGAAGAGCAGTCCCACGCGCAGGGGAAGGGGGAGACGCCGAAGGGATTCTGGCATAAAAAACACCCCTTGAGTCTTGACGGTTGAAACCGCCAGGTCCGATAGGTCAGGCCGCGCGCAGATCCCGGACATTCAACTGCGGCGCGCCGCTGTAATCGTTCATCTCAAGATTGTAGGCCAGGTCGAGCCTGCCGGGCAGGCCGCCGGCCCACGCGCCCATGCGGAACGCAATCGCATCCCACTCGATGCGCGAGCCGGGCGCGCGCACGCGCAGTTTGAGATGCTGCCCCTCGCTGCCCACGGTGCGCACGCTGTAAGGCACGACTTCGAGGCCGTGGCTGACGAACACCGGCTGCGGATTGCCCTCGCCGTAGGGTTCGAGCTGTTGCAGGAGCTCGCACAGGGCCAGGTCCCGGTCGGCCAGGTCATATTCGCAGTCGATCTTGAGCACCGGCGTGAGGTCGATCCCTGACAACTTTCGGGTTGCGATGGCCTCCAGCCGGCGGCGCAACTCCGGCAGGTTTTCGTTCTTGACCGTGAATCCGGCTGCCGCCGCGTGTCCGCCGTGGCGGACGAGCAGCTCGCGGCACTCGTCCAGCGCGTGCGTGATGTTAAACTCCGGGATGCTGCGGCAGGAGCCGCGCGTCTCGGTCGCACCCATCTCCGCGACGATCGTCGGGCGGTAGAGCTCCTCGGTCAGCCGGCCGGCCACCAGGCCCACGATGCCGGGGTGATACCCTTCGCCCGCGATCAGGTGCAGATAGCGGTCCGCGCCATCATCACCGATCTCCGCCTTCGCCTGCTCCACGAGTGCCTGGGTCAGCTCCTGTCGCTCCCGGTTCAGCCGGCCCAGCTCGTCGGCCTTCGCCTTCGCGGTGAATCCGTCCGCAGCCGTGAGCAGCTCGTACCCGACGCTGGCGGAGGCCAGCCGGCCCGCCGCGTTCAGCCGCGGGCCGAGCATGAACCCGATGGAATAGGCGTTAACCCGGCCACCCTTGATCTTCGCCTCGTCGAGCATAGCCTGGATGCCAGGTCGCTTCGGGCGGTTCAGCGCATTCAACCCTAGCCGCACCAATGCGCGGTTCTCTTCGAGCAGCGGCGCGACGTCGGCCACTGTGCCGAGCGCGACCAGGTCCAGGAGGTCGCCGGTCTTCAGGCTGACCGGGCCAGGCGCAATCGGGTCCGCTTGCTCCGCGCGCATCAGCCCTTGCGCCAGCTTGAACGCCAGCCCGACGCCCGCCAGGTCCTTGAAGGGATAGGGATCGCCCTGCCGCTTCGTGTTGATGACCGCAAGCGCCGGCGGCAGGATGTCGTGGCCGTCCGCATCCTGCTGGATGGAATGATGGTCGGTGACGATCATATCCAGGCCCAGGCTGTTGCCGTGTTCCACCTCGCGCACGGAGCGGATGCCGCAGTCTACGGTCACGACGAGGCGGGTGCCCCAGGATGCGATCTTGTCGAGCGCGTCGCAGTTGAGACCGTAACCCTCGTCCACCCGGTTGGGGATGTAGGGCTGGACCTGCGCGCCGAACGCCCGGAGCGTCTGAACGAGCAGCGCGGTGGAAGTGACGCCGTCCGCGTCGAAGTCACCGTAGACGACGATAGGCTCCTGCCCGGCGATGGCCGCGCGGATGCGCGCCACGGCCGCGCTGAGATCCAGGATCTGCGAGGGGTCGCGCAGCATGGTCGGGGGATGGAGAAAACCGTCAACCTCCGCGATGGGCACTTTGCGGTTGTAGAGTGCCTGCACGACAATCCGGTTCAAGTGCGGCAGGCCGGCGTAGACCTCTTCCGGACACGGATCGTAGAGAACCCAACGTTTAGCTAAAGATGACATGAACGCATTATAGCCGACGAGGGCTGAATTGCCCAAGCGTTCGAGGTGAAACCTCGCTGTTGAACGCCGACCGTGACGACGATTAGGAGTTGACTTACAGAGTTGCGTACGAATATAAGATAAGCTAATAGCAATTGCCGCACATGCCGATTGATAACTCGACCATACCTGGCTCAGTCGTGTCCCACCTTGACCAGGTTACGGCCGCTTGGCTGACATCTGTCCTCGCCAGGAGCGGCGCGCTGACGCGCGGCGCAGTCGAGTCCTTCGCAGTGGGCACAGGCCGGGGGAATTGGTCCAGCAATGCCTCCCTTTTGTTGAAGTACACTTCCGCGGCACAGGGCCCTCTGCCCCGGCGCCTTTTCCTGAAGATGGTCAACACCGACCTGGGCGACGAATCCTTCGGTGATTCCGAGGTCACGTACTACACCCGTGACTACGTGGATGTGGCGAACGCGCCGCTGCTGCACTGCTACGACGCAGCCTATGCGCCGGCTCTCAAGCGTTACCACATTCTTCTGGATGATGTATCCGAGACCCATGTGGCAGCCAGCGAGAAAGAGCCGACCCTGGAATACGGCCTGGCCCTGGCAGAGGCATTGGCCGTGCTGCACGCGCGCTGGTGGGGCGCAGGGCGACTCGCAGAGGCAGGTGCAGAGATGCACCGCGCAAACCACATCCGCAACTTCGTGGCGATTGCGGAGCCTGGCGTGGGCCACATCGTCGGATGTTGCGCCGCGCAGTTGGAGTCCCACTGGCCCGATCTCATGCGCGAGCTGTTTGCCCGGCATCCGCAGGCGATGATCGAGCGGACGCGCAACTCTGATGGGTTCACCTTGATTCACGGCGATGCGGGCGAGTACAACATCCTGGTCCCGCAGCATGGCGACCGCCCACTCTACCTCATCGACCGCCAGCCCTTCGACTGGAGCCTGACCATCTGGCTGGGTGTCTTCGACCTGGTCTACGCCACCGTGCTGGATTGGGCAACTGACTCGCGGCGACGGTGGGAGTTGCCCATTCTGCAGCACTATCACACCCATCTGATCAAGCACGGGGTGCGCGACTATGCGTGGTCGCAACTGCTCTACGACTACCGGCTGTGCGTGCCGATGGGCGTGTACATTGCCGTCGAGTACTGTCGCGGCGGCGTGAACGAAGCGCAGGCTCAGTACTGGCGGCCCATGTTGCAGCGGGTCCTGACGGCGTGTGAGGATCTGGATTGCCGCGCGCTGTGGTGGTGAGTGCCGCAGCCCACGGAAGAAGGAGACCAGAGTCATGAGACCTCTCTTGCCTGTGGCCCCGAGGCCCTTTGTTGCGACCCTGGTCGCCTGCCTGCTGCTGCTCGTGGCCTGTCCAGGTCCACAGCTCGCGCTGCCTGCTCCGGAGCCATCCTTGCCGCCGGTGCGCGACTACTGGCCGACCGAAGGTTGGCGCAGCGACGCGTCTGGCAACCACGGCCTCGATGAGGCAAAGCTGGCCGGGATACGGGCGCAGATCAAGCAGGAATTGCCCTTCCTAGACAGCCTGCTGATTGTCAAAGATGGCTACCTGGTCTTCGAGGAATACTTCAACGGGTATGACGCGGATGGCCTGCATCATGTCGCATCGGTGACGAAGAGCTTCACGTCGGCGCTGGTAGGAATGGCCCAGGCGGAGGGTATCATTCCCGACCTGGATGTTACGCTCGGCGGCGAGTTGCGTGAGCACTTCGCCGGCATGCTCCAACGGGATCAACGAAATATCTCGCTGCGCCATCTCCTGCAGATGCGTTCGGGCCTGGCCTTCGACGAGGAAGCGCTGTATGAAGAGGCTGCCGCGCTTTGGGCGACACAGGGCTATGACGCGGCTCTGGCGACCTACACGAGTCGAGACCTGACCGGCTTTGCGCTGGGGCACGCCATGGCTCACCGGCCCGGCCAGGCCTGGAGCTACAGCACGGTCGATTCGCAGTTGTTGTCGGTGGCCTTCCGGGCGCTGACCGGGCAGTCGCTCGAAGCCTATGCCAGCGAGCGGCTCTTCCCCGTGTTGGGTATTACCGATTGGCGCTGGCTGGCTGATGTCGGCGGTGTATCGGTAGGTGGCATGGGCCTGGAGTTGACCCCACGGGACATGGCAAAACTCGGCTTCCTCTATCTCAACCGTGGGACATGGGACGGCCAGGAATTGCTGCCGCCGGACTGGGTGCGGCTGACCACCGCACCCCAGGGCAGCGGCGTCAACGCCTGGTCAGGGCAGACCGTGCCCATTGAATGGTATGGCATGCAGTGGTGGACCTGGAAACCGGAGTTGTTTGCTGGTCAGAGGGCGATTGCGGCGCAGGGTTACGGCGGGCAGCATGTGATCCTGCTCCCTGCCCTGGACATGATCGTCGTTTCCACCGCTAACCCAGCGGTTGCTCCTGATGTAGCTGAAGATCAGGGGAATCGCATCTACAGCCTGGTCAAATATGATATCTTGCCAGCCGTCACCTCTGAACCCGTTGCGGATCCATTCTGGGCCGTGCCCGCTGCGCCGCCGCTGCCCACGCATGCACTTTACACGGCCAACGCCAACGGCCGCGGCCGCCGCGCGCTGCTGGAGGATCCGGCGGTTTCGTTCTGGGGCCCGGCCTGGTCACCCGACGGCACCCAGGTTGTCTTCTCCAAGGCGGTCCCGGCCATCGTGTCGCCTGGAAGCAACCCCGCCGAATTGTACATCGCCAACAGCGACGGGACGAACCTGCGCCAGCTCACAGACAATGGCCGTAACAACTACTTGCCGGCATGGGCGCCGGATGGGCGCCGGATTGCCTATATTTCCGGCGGCCAGGGTGGGCTGAGCTCTCACGAGGTCTACGTCATCAACGCGGACGGCAGCGGGGACACGCGGCTGACCGACAACGCGGTGCAGGAGTATGGTGTAGCGTGGTCGCCGGACAGCCAGGCCATTGCCTTTGGCACGCAGCGCGAAGGGGCCTGGCGCATCTACACCATGCGCCCTGACGGAAGCGAGCAGCGTTCGCTGCCCACGCCGGCCGAGGGCAACTCCCCCTCGTGGTCGCCGGACGGCAAAACGATCACGTTCATGTCGGAGTCCAGCGGCAATGCCGATATCTTCGTAATGGATGCCGATGGCGCGAACCAGCGGCTCCTGATCGGCGGCGAGGCCTGGGATTACCTGCCGCGCTGGTCGCCCGATGGCAGCCGCATTGCTTTCGCCTCCACTCGTGACGGCACTGCCGCGATCTATACAATATCCGTCGACGGCAGCGATGTCAGACGCGTTAGCGGACGGGGCCTGGTCGCGGACGTGGCATCGTGGTCTCCTGACGGCGTGCAACTGCTTTTTCATGGCCTGGCCGAGACTGAAGGCGGCCTGTTCGGTTGGCTCAAGAGGTGAAGCCGCGCGGTTTGTGAACATTCCCGCCTGCGGGTGTAGAATAGGCCGAGCCAGATTGTCCTGGTCATCACATCCACAGGAGGCATTCATGCCCGCCCCAATTGCATTGCAGCTCTATACGATCCGTGACGTGCTCAGCGCCGGCTACGAGGCCGGGATTCGCAAGGTGGCCGAGATGGGCTATGTCGGCGTCGAAGCCGCTGGCTTTCCCGGCACGACCCCCCAGGAGGCCGCGAAGCTGTTTCGCGAGCTCGGTCTGACTGCCTGCGGTGCGCATCTGCCCATTCCCATCGGCGAGAAGAAGAACGAGGTGCTGGATACTGCCGCCGCGCTCGGCGTGCCTTACACTGTGGTCGCCTGGCAGCCGCCCGAGTTCTTCACCACCGTGGACGGCATCCGCCGCGTCTGCGACATGCTGAACGAGGGCAGCGAAGTTGCAAAGGCCAACGGCCTGCGGCTCGGCTATCACAACCACTGGGCCGAATGCGGCATGGTCGAGGGTCGCCCGGCCATCGATTACATGGCGGAGTTCCTCGCGCCGGAGGTCTTCTTCGAGCTGGACACCTACTGGGCCAAGACCGCGGGCCTCGACCCCGCGGAGGTGCTGCGCAAGCTGGGCAGCCGCGTACCGCTCGTTCACATCAAGGACGGCCCGGCAGTCAAGGACCAGCCGATGACCGCGGTGGGCGAGGGCATCATCGACTGGGCGCCGGTCATCCGCGCGTGCGCAGACACGGCTGAGTGGCTGATCGTCGAGCAGGATCGCTCCGCGAAGCCCGATATGATGGCCGAGGCGCAGGCGAGCTACAGTTACCTGGTCGGAAAGGGCTACGCACATGGCAAGCGCTAGTCCGGCAGGGGGTGTGACCCGCGTCGGCATCATCGGCTGCGGGAATATCAGCAACATCTACCTGAAGAACACGGCGCAGTTGCCCGGT
Source organism: Chloroflexota bacterium (assembly GCA_029555885.1). Next base: position 28,349 of record JAKPQT010000169.1, read on the forward strand.
CTCAAGCTGATCGCATGCGCCGATCTCGTGATGGAGCGGGCGGAGGCCAAGGCGCAGGAGCACGGCATCCGCGCGATGACTGTCGAGGACCTGATCGCCTCCCCCGATATCGACATGATCGTGAACCTGACCATCCCCGCGGCGCACGCGCCTGTCAACCTGGCCGCGCTCCATTCGGGCAAGCACGTCTACACGGAGAAGCCGCTCGCGACGACCCGCGCGGACGGGCAGCGCACGGTGGAGCTGGCGGTCGAGAAGGGGCTGCGCGTGGGCAGCGCGCCCGACACGTTCCTCGGCGCGGGCCTGCAGACCTGCCGCAAGCTCATCGACGACGGCGCGATCGGCGTGCCGGTCGCCGCGGTGGCATTTATGGCCGGGCACGGGCCGGAGGGCTGGCATCCTGACCCGGACTTCTTCTACAAGCCGGGCGCCGGCCCCATGTTCGACATGGGCCCGTACTACCTGACCGCGTTGGTCAGCCTGCTCGGCCCGGTCGTGCGCGTGACCGGCTCCACGCGCATCTCGTTCCCGGAGCGGCTCATCACGGCCCCCGCGCGCAGCGGGCAGAAGATCACGGTCGAGACGCCCACCCACCTGGCCGGCGTGCTGGATTTTGCATCCGGCGCGGTGGCCTCGATGATCACCAGCTTCGACGTCTGGGCGCACAACCTCCCGCGCATCGAGATCTACGGCTCGGAGGGCTCGCTGCAGGTGCCGGACCCGAACACCTTCGGCGGCCCGGTGCGCCTCCGCCTGGCGGGCGAGAAGGAATGGCGCGATGTCGAGCTGACGCACGGATACGACGTCAACAGCCGCGGCCTCGGCGCGGCGGACATGGCACTGGCCGTCAGCCAGGGCCGGCCGCAGCGGGCGAGCGGTGACCTGGCGATGCACGTGCTCGACCTGATGTGCTCGTTCCAGGAGGCCTCGGAGTCGGAGCGGCACGTGCGCGTCGCGACGACCTGCGAACGCCCTGAGCCCCTGCCCGCGGGGCTTAAGTGGGGCGAGTTGGCATAACGCGAAAGACCCAGCAGAGACCTGTTTTCTGCCAGAAAGCAGGTCTCTGACGGCACGAATCACATGCCCCTTGAACTCCTGACCCTCTCCTCCCACGGCATGACCCGCGCGCAGACCGCCGCGGTTGTCGCGCTCTGCTCCGAAGTCTTCGAGCTGGACTACAGCTACTACCTGAACCTTGCGCCGGACCGCATCCACGTGCTTGGCTACGACGACGGCCGGCTGGTCAGCCACGCGCTGTGGCTGGACCGGCCGCTGCGCGTCGGCGACGGGCCGTGGCGGATGTGTGCGTACGTGGAAGGTGTCGCGACGCACGCCGATTACCGCCGCCGGGGGTACGGTGCGGCGGTCATGGCCGCGCTCCAGGCGCAGATCGGCGGTTATGCGTTCGGCGCGCTCTCGCCCGCAGTGGAGCCGTGGTATGTGAAGCTGGGATGGGAGCGGTGGCAGGGGCCGCTTTACATCGTGAAGGACGGCGCGCGGGAAAGCACGCCGGAGGAAACGGTGCTGATCTATCGCACGCCGTTGACAGGAGAAATCGACCTCCACGCCCCTCTGACAGGGGCATGGAGGCCGTTTGAGCCGTGGTGATGGACGGCGGTTGCAGGTCTGAAGGTTGAAAGTTACAGGTTACCTACAGGTTACCGAATAGCAGGTCAGCCGATGCGGCCTCTCAACTTTCAACTTTCGAACCTGCAACCTTCAACCGTTAACTGTGTCGATAGACGTCCCACTCCAGGTACTTGCCCAGGGCCTCTTCCACGGCGTCCGCGCATTGCGACAGGTTGATCGCGGCGTGATGCTCGAAGCCGTTCTCGCAGATGTAGCGCAGCAGCGTCTGCAAGTCGGGGATGCGCGCGACGCCGAAGCCGCCAAAGGTGGAGAGCGGGTCGTTGGTCAGTTCACCCTCGCCCACGTACGCGCTGATGAGCCCGTTGTAGTCATCGGTCGAGACGCGGCAGTAAGTGAACGGCTCCGCCTTGACCCGACCTACCACCGTGCCGAAGGTGTTCTCCTTGCCGACCGTGCCCGCGATGATCGCCTGGTAATCCATCACCATGATATCGTCAGGCCGGATCGACTCGGTCTTGAACACATCCTTGGGCAGGTTGGAGCAGTGGAATACCACGCACTTGTCGGGATCTTCGCCGTAGTTGTTGTTCCAGTCCACCAGCGCGCTGGGCCGTTGTGAGGCCAGGGCCATCGCATACATGCCGATGACTCCTGCGATGTCCGTCTCGCAGGCCGAGGGCAGCAAGTCATTGCTCATGATGGACATGAGCGTGCAGGGCACGACCCCGTAGAACTCCTCCATCGCGGTCCAGCACTGGAGCGCGCTGGCGACCAGCCGGTTCTCGGCCATCCAGTCATCGATGACCACGCCCAGGCGCGCCATCTTCAGCACGGCCTCCGCGGGCGTCTCGCGCGTCGGCACATACGCCCGAATCTTGTCGGTCATCGCAACGACCTTCGGGTCCTGCGCGCTGAGCTTCAGCGCCTTGCCGAACATCTCCGACAGGTCCACCGTCTCGACCGAGATGCCGGTGCGTTCGAGCAGCTTCTCGGAGAAGCGCACGGTGTTGAACGCCGCGGGCCGCGCGCCGATGACGCCCACGCGTGCGCCCTTCAGCCCGGCCACCGTCCGGCAGGTGGCGACAAAGCGGTGCAGGTCGGCGCGGAAGTCTGCGCTGGTCGGGTCCATGGTGTGTCGGGTGGTCAGCGTGTACTTGATGCCGTACTGGTGCAGGTTATTGCAGCATGACATCTTACCGCAGAACGAGTCGCGGCGGTTCTCAATGGTCATTTTGTCCGGCTCATCCGGGGTGGCCTGGATGAGGACCGGCACGTCTAGCCCGGACCACCGAAGCGCGTTCGCGATAGCCTTTTCTTCGCCGAAGTTGGGCAGGGTGACGAGGACACCGATGATGTCGTCGCGGTGCGCCTTGAACAGGTCTGCGCACTTCTGCGAATCGGCGTGTGTGACGATGCTGCCGTACTTGGTGTCTTCAGGGGTAAGTGCGACCGCGTTGATGCCTTCCTCGGCCAGCACCTGGAGGATCGTCTTGCGGCCCGAATCGGCCAGGTGCGCGGGGAAGAAGCCGCGATTGCCGACGATAACGCCGAGCGTGGGTGTCTTCATGGTGTCTCCTTATATCAGGGTATGATTACATGGCGCTTTGGGGGCTACAGTCCTTCGCATGGTGCGCGTTGGACGTCCGGCTCGACCTTGACCGAGCTCTCGCGCACGATGAGTTCCGGGCTCAGGCACAATACAGGCTGTTCTTGCGGTGCTTTGCCTGCCGCGCGCTCCTTCATCATCTCGTTGAGCAGGGTGACTGCGTGCCGGCCCAAGTCGAGCAGCGGCTGGTGCATGGTGGTGAGCGGCGGCCAGAAGCACGTGGACTCCGGCAGATTGTCGAAGCCTACTACGGCCAGGTCCTCCGGCACCTTGCGCGCAGACAGGTGCGCCGTGCGCAGCGCGCCGAGCGCCATCTGATCGTTCGAAACGAAGACGGCGTCCAGCTCCGGCACGCGCGACAGCAGGCAGCGCAGCCCATCCTCGCCGCTTGCGGTGGACCAGTTGCCGACTGCAACGAGCGAGCCATCGGCGCACAGCCCGGCCGCGTTCATGGCCTCCTGCCAGCCGGCCTGCCGCTCACGCGCTTCCCACCAGTCGAGCGGGCCGGTAATCAGGCCGATGGTGCGGCGGCCCTGGCCGATGAGGTGCTCGACGGCCAGCCGCGCGCCGCCCCGGTTGTCGATGGAGATGCTGGTCATGCCGGGACGCGGGGCCATATTGATGAAGACGATGGGGGGCAGCTTGACCAGGTGCTCAGGCACGATGCGGGTGCGGTTGTCGCCGATCTCGGGCGCGGCCCAGATGATCCCGTCCACCTGGCGGCCGGCGAGCGCGCCCAGGGCGCGTTCTGCCTCCAGCGGGTCGGACCAGTGAATCAATCGCAGCAGGAGCGAATAGCCTGTCTCGCTTGCCGCGCGCTCGATCCCGACCACGATCTGCGACGGGCCGAAATAGTCCAGCCCGGACGCAACGACCGCAATCGTTTCGCTGCGGCGGTTGATCAGGCTGCGCGCCAGGACGTTGGGTTGGTAGCCGAGTTCCTCGATTACTTGCAAGACACGGGCGCGGGTGGCGGCGGAGACGGGACGTTTTCCGGTAAGTACATTGGAAACGGTCCCAGGCGAAACGTTTGCCCTGCTTGCGACATCTTTGACGGTGGGCATGGTGGCGAACCTCGTTGAGCGGCAGTATAGCAAAACCTTTTAAGTTGTCAAAATCCTATTGTGATATGATAGACACCTATAAGCTTATGAACACGGAGGACGCTTGATGGATACCCTCAAAGTTGCCATTGTCGGGATAGGTCGCGTTGCTGAGGCCAGCTACCTGCCATGTCTTGCCCAGGAGCCCAACGTGGACTTAGCCTATTATAACCGAACTCCCGCGCGTGCAACAGCCTGCGCCGAACGCTTCGGTGGCCAAGTGTTCGGCTCCCCGGCGGAGCTGGTCGCCTGGGGCCCAGACACCGTCTTCATCCTCACGCGCGAAATGGATCGGTGCGACGCGGCGATGGCCGTGCTGGAGCATAACCCCCAGCGCTTGTTCCTGGAAAAGCCGCTCTGTGCGCGGCACGGACAGGAGACCGTCAGCGAGCAGGACTTCATCGAAGGTCGCACGCTGCTGCAGGAGGCGGCAAGGCGCGGCTGCGAGACCGCCATGATCTTCAACTACCGGTTCTACGACCACACGCTGCTTGCCCGCCAGATTGCTGCGGAACGCGACTTCGGCAGTGTCATCAACATTGCGGCCGTGGCCCACTACGCCTGCTGGAGCCACACCATCGACCTGATCCACCACTTCGCCGGGCCTATCGCGGAGGTCAATGCGCAGGAAGGGACGACGGTGCGCGGCGCGCGCGAACTCGGCCTGAGTGCGCCGGACCTTGCCGCCTCGTTCATCACGGAGGCGGGTGCAGTGGGCACGCTGCTCGGCAGCGCGGGCGTACCCTGGGAGTCGGCCCTCTACGAGCTGTCGGTCAACTACGAACGCGGGCGCATCCGGATGCAGGACCTTGACGGCGACCTGGAGGTGATGGATGCCCGCCGTGGGAGTCAGGAGCGGTACAGCATCCTGCGCGGCAAGTCGCGCTGGGACCAGTACCACGCATCCTTCGCGAAGTCGATTCGCGCCTACCTGGCGTCGATCCGGGAGGGCACGCCGCCGCCGGTGCCCGGCCTGGCCGGGCTGCTGGAGCTGCAGGTGGAAGCGGGCTTGCGCCGCTCGATCACAGAAGGCCGCCCCGTCCGTCTGGCCGAAGAACTGCCGCTGGATGGCGCTTGAGAGTAACCTGAGCCGGAAATCTCACGCAAAGACGCCAAGGTTTACACTCATATAGACACTTTGCGTACTTTGCGGTGTAATTCCAACCCATCTTGGATAACTTGGTTGCGGCGCATTCTGAGCGGAGGGCGTCAGGGCCAGGCGCAGCCTGGCCCTGGGGCGCCCGCAGTCGAAGGAGCGCCAGCGTGGTTGTCAGTCCGGCTCCTTCGACTACGCCTCACCCTGCGAGTGAGGCTCCGCTCAGGATGCCTGGCTGGCTGAATTATCAAGGACTCATTGGAATTACAGTACTTTGCGGCTTTGCGTGAGACTGAATGGGGATCTCCAGGAAAGCCTCGCACATCGCGTCGATGGCCTCCTGGCGGTGGCCGGCGCCGGCGGGGTCAGGATACCATTTCGGCAGGAAGCCGCCCACGAAGCGCCCGTGCTTCCAGCGGCCCAGCGTCAGGGCCATCCGCCGCGCATACGCCCGGATTTCGTCCAGCGTGCCGTGCGCCATCGTCTTCTGGATGTCTACCGGATTCCAGAAGGTAATGCGCCCGGCAAAGCGCCGGCCCAGCAGGTCCAGCCCCATGTTCTCCTGCTGGTCCATTTGGATGACGTCCAGCCCGATTTCGATCAGGTCGTCGAGGATCGCGACGATGTGGCCGCAGGAATGGAGAAAGGTCGCCAGGCCCGCGGCATGTGCGGCCGCGCACAGGCGTGCATAGCGGGGCTTCCACAGGCTGCGCCAGGACGCCGGCGCGATCATCAGCCGTGTCTGCAGGCCCCAGTCGTCGCAGAAGTTGTACCCGTCGCAGCCCGCCGCGGCATATCGGTCGATCAGGACCAGGTTCATGTCCGTCAGGATGTCGAGCAAGTGGCACAACTGGTCAGGCGCCTCGTGGATGTCGGCCCAGGTGTTTTCGAGGCCGCGGATGAAGTGGACGCGTTCGTAGATGGAGATGCCGCCGCCGAGCAGGAACTTATCGCCGGCACGCTCGCGCGCGCCCTCCAGCGCGGTGTAGCGCCGCGGGTCGTGGATGTCGGGGATGGGGAGGCGATCGAAGTCGGCCCAGTCCTTCAGCGGGAACTCCTTGACCTCCCCCAGGTTGCTGACGCCGATGTTGTACCACACCGCGCCCCACTCATCCACGCCGCTGCGCGGCCGCGCGTCGGGCGACGGGTCGACGCCGCACCACGCGAAGTCGGAGCCGTACCGCTCCGGGAAGTCACGCGCCAGCCGGTCCGGATAGTCGAACGCCAGCGTCCGCCGGACAACCTCACGGCTTGTCATCATGCTGTGAACCCTCCGGCCACAACCTCGAAGGTCTGCGTCTATTCACCCAACCTCTTGCGCAGGATGTTCTTCCACCCCTCGGTCAACTCCGGCACGTCCAGGAATGCGCGCGCGGTTGCGGGGTCGAGTTCTCCGAATTCGCACGCGTTGAGCGCAGCCAATGTCACACCGGGATGGGGCCGCGCCTCCAGCACGAGTTCATCGCCTGCCTGGACGGTGCCCGGCGTCAGCACGCGCAGGTAGAAGCCGGTGCGCATCTCCTGCATCGCGCGGTTGTGCAGGTCGGCCAGGCCGGTCGCGCGCTCTTGCTTGTAGCACGGGTACCGCGTGCCCGTCACCTGCACGCGCGCGCTGCCCGCGGCGTAGATGTCACCGATGCAGATATCGGCCTCGGTCGCGCCGGTCAGCGTCCAGTTCTCGCCGATGTTGCCGGGCTGGAGCTGGGCGGCCGGGTCCGCCAGGCCATAGACCTCATTCCAACGAGCGTAATGGTCCAGCGAGTGGCAGCAGACAGCCTGGTCCGGGGAGCCATGGTGCTTGGTGTCGGCCACCCGGTCGCCCTCCAGCCCGCGCGGGCCGAGGGTGATGGGCCCGCTGACCGGCGTGCGGCGGATGGCCGAGCGCCAGTTGCCCCGCCCATCGGTCAGCGTCTGCGGCCGGCCGATGGAGATGGTATGAATCTGAATCATGGATGGTTCCTCCGCTGCGCAGAGTATCGCGTTGGCGGGCGGGGTTGTCAAGCAGGCCCAGGTCGAGGGATAGAAGGTTTGGAGAGGAAGATTGCAGGACGGCGTCGCAGGGGGTGGCCCACCTGCGACGAGCGGTTGTAGCTGGATGCTCGCCGCAGGTGGGTTCCTTTGCCTCAGATGGCCTGGGGATTGTCGCTGACCGGTCTTGCTGCGCGTGCGCTGGCCCGCTGCAGGCAGAACGTGCCGCCGGCCATCGTCACTGCATGAAAGAGATAAGCGGGCACGAGCGCCCAAACATTGGTGTAACCTTCCGCTTGGGAGACGACCTCTCCCACAATGTAAGCAATTCAGACCAGGCCGATCAGGAGCAGCGCGATGCCCCCGATGCGCCAGATAAGCTCCATGTGTATCCTCCGCTTCCGGTAGAACTCAAGCAGCGACTGCTTTCATGAGCAGCCAAAGGGCCAACACGGCAGTCACGCCGTGAAACAGATAGGCCGGGTACATCTTGGGGCTGAGCGCCGAGGTTTTCTTGCGGAGCACGTCCGCCATTACGTAGAATATTCAGACTGCGGACAGCAGCCAGACCACGCCTGCACCGATCCACCACCACATGAGATGCCTCCTCCGGGGATGTTGCACGGCAATCGCTGCCGTGGCTGTATGGTAATACGTGCGGGCGCGGCGGAGGTTGCACTTTCGGCTGCTTGCGGGCCAGCCGGAGGAGGGCCGCGGCGTTGATCTGGAGCGTTATAGGGTGGGAAATGTCCGCCGCGCGGCGTACCATTGGACGGCCAGGCGGCCGACGAGCCGGGTGGCTGCGTAGTTGAACGCAAACCCGATGACTGCGCCGACGATCGGGACGACTTTCAGCAGCGATTCGGCGACGGTCTCCGCGACGAGGCGGCGGATGAGCTGGGCCACGGCTGCCTGGACCGCGCGGTTGGAGGCCTCCGCCCACTGCTGGCTGAACCGCTGGCCGGCCAGGATGGCATAGGTTTGCAGCCGCAGTGTGTCGGCCGGCTGGCCGGGCGCGAACGTCTGCGCGATGAAGTGAATGGTGGCCGCCTGGATTTTGGCGGAGAGCGCAAAGTCCACCGGAATGGCGATGGGCAGCGTGAGGATGCCGCCCACGCCGGTCAGCGCGCCGACCAGCCCGGCCTTGAACGCTTGGTCATTAATGACGCGCGTCACGAGGGCTGCGTCGCTCGCGGCTGGGTGGCGCCGGCGCAGCTCGTCGAGCCGCAGCGCGAGTTGCGCGGAATCCGGCGTCATCCAGCGGTCGAAGGCGGCGCGGGCGCGGCGGGTGCCGGCCAGCAGCAACGCGACCAGCACTGACAGGACGACGATGAGGAACAACCCGCTGCAGGCCAGCACGATCAACAGCGTGCGCAGCAGGTCAGGGTCGATGAGGGGCGTCATGGCGTCTCCGGACATGCGGGCACGGCCGCAGCCCTCACCGTCACGTCGAACTCATACAGCGCGAGCAGCTTCTCTAGCGCGCGCTGCGCATCTTCGGTCGCCTGGACCAGGATGCCAGCTTCGCACGCGCCGCGCAAGATCTCTGCCTCTGCCGCCTGCCGCGCCTGCGTCTCCAGGTCCGCGTTGGGCGACGCGAACAGGCCCTGCTGCCGGTCATAAACGCGCGTCCGTGCGTTGTCGAGGATGCTGTTGCTGTTGAAGATTTCGACGGGCGGCAGGTCCACGGTGACGCTCGCGCCGTCCTCCGACACGGCGACAGACGCCGCGTCGAGCCGCTCCAGGTCCACCCCGGCCACGACGGTGCCGCTGGCAATCAGCAGCAGGCGATCCCCGCGCAGCCAGTCGGGCCAGAACTCGTCGGACTGCTTGACCTCGATGACCCGCTCGACGGTGTAGACGGTCGTTTCGAGCCGGCTCACCTGGCGAATCTGCTGGACGATGGCATCGCCTGAGATGATGACGGGCGCGGGCGTGGCCGCCGGCGCGCGGCCCAATAGGGTCATCACCCGGTCAACGACGGACGCGCCGCCGCCCGTCAGCAAACCGAGCAGGAAGATCAGCGCGGCAAAGAATACAGTCAAGAGACCGATTAAGACATAACGACAGCCTGAGTTCCCGCGGCGCGTTTCGGGATAGGGATGTGATTCGCTTTCCATAACCTCAGTATACCGCGCGCGGGGTGAAAAGCCAACTACATGTAGATGCCGCCGGCGGCTGCACGGCGCATTGAGGCTGCACTATGCAGCTACTACTCGAATGATCAGGCGGACTCGCCATTTTGGTTCCACTTGAACTTATTGACACTTGCTCGCATCGTGACTATAATGAACCTTAAGTTCACAAGCCTCATGCAGACTTGAGTACCCTCGCATGTGTGGAGAATGACGACAGAGCCTTGGATCGTTGCCGGTTCAGGCACCGGTCCCCTTGGACAGCCGCCAGCCATTCCCGTTCTCTGAAAGGAGGCGCACAGGACCCCGATTCCCCGGTGAATTCGCGTCATATGCTGTCCGGTCATCTGACCGGCACACAGACACTCGATGAAGAGGAGAATTCCACAATGCCTAAGAAGTTGCTTGTCTTCGCCAGCCTGCTGCTCATCTTCAGCTTCGTGCTGAGCGCCTGCACCGTGCCGGCCGCCCCGTCGGCGCCGCAGGTCGTCACGCAAGTGGTCGAGCAGAAGGTTGAAGTCCCCGTCACCCAGGTCGTCGAGAAAGAGGTCGAGGTCGTCGTTACCGCGACTCCTGAACCGGTGGCCCCCGTCGACGCCAACACCCTGCCCCGCCAGGAAACCCTCTATTTCAACGGTCAGCAGTGGAATCCGGTTGCCTGCTGGAACCCGTATTCCTCGAGCTGCAACAACGCGATGGCCATCGCACAGGGCGACAATGCCCGCGTGCCGATGTTTGAAACCCCCTACCTGTACAACATGCTGGACGGCAAGCAGTATCCGCTCCTGGCAGATGGCGACTTCGTCTGGGATGAAGGGATGACTCAGATCACCTTCAAGATCAAGCCTGCTGCCAAGTGGAGCGACGGCACGCCGGTGACCGCGGAGGATGTCGCCTACACCTGGGCCACGCACGTGAAGTACGCCACGCCGACCGCTGCCGGCAACCAGGATTACATCGAGGCCATCGAGGCTGTCGATCCCCAGACGGTGGTCATCAAGGCCAAGCTCGGCGCCGATGGCAAGGCGCTCAACCCGCTGCAGGTCAATGCCTACGTGAGCAGCAACTATGTCATGCAGAAGGCCTGGACGCAGACACTGGAAGCGCGCGTGGGCGATGATTCGGCCGCGTTCCTGGCGGATCCCGCAGAGGACGTCGTCTATTCTGGCCCGTACGGCAAGTTCTTCGCCGACGATACAAAGGTCGTCCTTGTGCGCAACGATGACTACTGGGGTCAGGATGCCAGCATGTGGGGCAAGCTGCCCGCACCGAAGTACCTGGCGCACGTCATCTTCAAGGATAACGCTGCCGGCTCGGTCGCTCTGGCGCAGGGCGAGGTGGATGTCAGCCAGCAGTTCAACTCTAATGTCCAGATTCTGTGGGAGAGCTACGGCCTGCCCATCTCCACCTATCTGCCTGAGCCGCCCTACGGCATCGGCGCAAGCCTCCCGACCGCCTTCTACAACCTGAA
>JAKPQT010000175.1 GCA_029555885.1 Chloroflexota bacterium
TTCCCAGATCGGAGGAACCTATGACATCCAAACGACTCGACCGCAGGCAATTCCTGGCCGCGTCCGCGGCTGCCGCGGCCACCGCGGCCCTGGCCGCTTGCGTTCCTATCCCCCGAGAAGAGGAGCCTGAAATGGAACAACGAACCCTGGGCAAGACCGGTCGCAAGCTATCCATCGTCGGCTTCGGCGGCATCGTCGTGATGAACGAGACCGTCGAATCCTCGGCCGCGCTCGTCCGCCAGGCCATCGAGCGCGGCATCAACTACTTTGACGTGGCCCCCTCCTACGGCAATGCCGAGGACAGGCTTGGTCCTGCGCTGGAGCCCTACCGCAAGGATGTGTTCCTGGCGTGCAAGACGCAGCAGCGTACCCGCGCAGGCGCGGAGGCGGAGCTCAAGCGTTCGCTGGAGAAGATGCGGACGGATCACTTCGACCTGTACCAGTTCCATGCCGTTACGACGATGGATGACGTGGAGACCATCCTGGGGCCGGGCGGCGCGCTGGAGGCGTTCCTTGACGCGCGCGAGCGGGGCGTCATCCAGCACATCGGCTTCTCAGCGCACGGCGAGCAGGCCGCGCTCGCGCTGCTGGACCGCTTCCAGTTCGACACCATCCTCTACCCGATCAACTGGGTCATGTGGCACGCGGGGAACTTCGGCCCAGGCGTCGTGCGGCGGGCGCAGGAGCAGGGGCTTGGCATCCTCGCGCTCAAGGCGCTGGCGCGGCAGCCGTGGCCCGCGGGCGCGGAGAAGACGTGGCCGAAATGCTGGTACGAGCCGGTAGACACGCCGGAGGATGCGCTGTGGGGAATGCGCTTCACCCTGTCGCGCGGGGTGACCGCGGCGGTGTCGCCCAGCCATGCCGAGCTGCTGTGGCAGATGTGCGACGTCGCGCCGCAGGTGACGCCGCTCACGCCTGCTGAGGAAGCGCTGTTGGCGGAGCGCAGCGCGGCATACAAGCCGTTGTTCGTGGCCTGAACCGGCGGCCCTCACGCCCTCTCCCACACCGCAGCGTGGGAGAGGGCGGTGAGGGTTAACCCGTAATCCGCGCCTTCATCCACTCGTTGCTGTTGTGGAAGTCCGCGACGGCATTTCCAGGGTGTACCAGCGCATCGAACAGTGCGCGGTCGGTGTCCGCCAGGTTCATCTCCAGCACCGGCAGGAACTCGTCCATGTGGGCCATCGTCTTCGGGCCGAAGATGGGCGCGGTGATGCCCGGCTGGTCCTTGCACCAGAGCAGCGCGAGCTGCGCGCCGGTCATGCCGCGCTCCTGGGCCATGCGCGCGACCTCGGCTGCGACCTCGCGGCCGCGCGTCGAGACGCGCTCGCGGAACAGGTCGCTGCGTGCCGCGCGCGAATCCTCCGGAATCTCGCTGCCGGGCGGATAGCGGTTGGCGAGCACCCCGCCGGCCAGCGGCGACCAGGGGATAAGGGCCATGCCGTACTTCTGCGCCAGCGGGACCAGCTCGTTCTCGATGCGCCGGTCGAGCAGGTTGTAGGGCGGCTGCTCGCTGATGTAGCGGTTCAGGCCGAGCCGCTCGCTGGTTGCCAGTGCCTCCATCACCATCCAGGCCGGGTGGGTCGAGCAGCCGATGTAGAGCACCTTGCCCGCGCGCACGAGGTCATCGAACGCGCGCAGCGTCTCGTCCTGAGGGAATTGCATCGGCGGGCGGTGCAACTGGTAGAGGTCGATGCGGTCGGTCTGCAAGCGGCGCAGCGAATCCTCGCAGGCCCGGATGATGTGGTAGCGCGAGTCGCCCTGCTCGTTCGGGCCGGGGCCCATCCTGCCGTGCACTTTCGTCGCCAGCACGATCTGGTCGCGTCGTCCGTTCTCTTTCAGCGCGCGGCCCACGATGCGCTCGCTCTCGCCCCCGTTGTAGACGTTCGCCGTGTCGATGAAGTTGATGCCCGCGTCCAGTGCCCGGTTGATCATGGCGATGGATTCGGCTTCTTCGGTCGGTCCGCCGAAGTTCATCGCGCCCAGGCACAGCGGCGACACCATGACGCCCGTGCGTCCCAAAGGTCGGTAATCCATGTTGCGCTCCTTTTTCCACTCAGTCATGCAAATACACGCGATGGCCGAACCATACGACAGATGGGGTGATTTGACAAGTTGATTGAAGATTACAGATTGAAGATTGGTGGGGCGCACCCGCGATGACTACGAAACCGGACGCGCCAGCAGGCGGCTGCGCCCGCGCTTGCCCGCCTCGACCAGGACGCCGGTCTCGCGGAGGCAGAACGCCAGCTTCTGGGTGAGCCAGAGGGGCTGCCCCGTCGCAGCAGCCAGCTCGCGCGCGGTGAAAGGTTCCGGCAGCTCGGCAGGCAGGAGTGCCGCCAGGTCCGTCGGCGAGCGAAAGATGCAGCTATCGATGACCTCCAGCAGCCGGCGTTCGACCGTCATCCACCCCTTGCGCCGCCAGTTGCGCGCGCGCGTAGTATCGTGGCGCCGCACCTCTTCCTCGCGGATGAGCACCACCTCCAGCGAGAAGTGCGGGTCAGCCAGCAGTCGGGGAAAGCTGACCAGCTCACGCGCGACCTGCATAGCCGAGCCGCGCAGTGGCGATTTGCGCCGGCCCAGGAACGCACCGTCCTCGTCCACGCGCACGATCCACTTTTCCGCCGCAACCGGATAGATCAGGTGCACGACATGCCCCTCGACCAGCCGCGCCAGCTTGCGCTTGAGCGCCACCAGCCCGCGCGTCTGGATTTCGATCAGCAGGTCGCCCCGCACGATATCGATCACGTAGCCATCCACCGCGACCTCGAATCGGTCGTCCGGCCGGGCGTACCATTCCTTGAGGGCCGCGTGCAGCGGCTTCTCGTTCAACGTGCCGATTGCCATCCTGTCCACCCCAATAAGAAAGCCCGAGGAAGTCATCCTCGGGCCTTCTTATACCTTAAGCGAAGCCGTTTATCAATGGTACGGGATCAGCAAGATTTGACCTGCGATGATGCGGTTCGGGTCCGCCAGGTGGTTGACGGTCGCCAGATAGGTGTAGCTCCAGCCGTAGCGCCGCGCAATTGAGTAGAGCGTGTCACCCCACCTCACCTGGTACAGGAAGCCGAATGGCACCTCTTCTCCCGGAACGACACAGATCGTCCGGCCGGCCACGATATAATTCGGGTTGCTTATTCCGTTCAGGCGGGCCAGCGCCCAAACGGTCGTGTGGAAACGGACCGCGATGCGATACAACGTATCGCCCCACTTGATGGTGTAGACCTGCTGACAGCCGGGTCCTCCTGCGGTGGCTGCGGGCGCAGCCGAGGCGGGGGCCGGTGCTACTGCCAGGAACAGCAATGCCGCAAGCACCAGTACCGAAAGCCAGATATGCAAACGTCTCATCTCATGCCTCCTTCGATCGATGAGATCGCCCGCGGCGCTGAACATTCAGCCCTACTATGTTATAGACGAATGATGCAGCCAGAAGTTCCGCTCAGTTTTATGAGTTGTTACTGTTCCGCTTTGCAAATCTGGCGCTGCTGCGCGGCAGGAGTATCCAAGGGCTGCGATGGATGCTTTAACGGGGTCTGATATCCCGAATGCGCAATTTGATGGTAGGATAGCGCTATAGGAGGGATGAGGTGTCAACGTCCACCGACCCGAACATGCCCGCTGAGCCGTGGTATGCAACCTTCTTCGGCGAGGACTATCTGCGCATCCACGCAGCCTACCTGTTTCCTGAACGGACGCAGTGGGAACTGGAGGGGATGCTGTCCCTGGTGCGCGTCGCGGGCCTGCCGGAAGCCGCGACCCTCCTGGACCTGGCCTGCGGGCAGGGCCGCCATGCCGTGCCCCTGGCCGCGCTGGGCTACCGCGTGACGGGGCTGGACCTGAGCCCGGTATTGCTCCGCCGGGCGCGGGCCGCCGCACGCGCAAGCGGAGTCTCCGTGCGCTGGGCGCGTGCGGACATGCGCCGTATCCCATTCGCTTCCGAGTTCGATGCGGTCATCAACATCTTCAATACGTTCGGCTACCTGGAGTCGGAGGCCGAGGACCTGGCCGTGCTGCGCGCCGTGGCAGGTGCGCTCAACCCGGGCGGCCTCTTCCTGCTCGAGACGGTCAGCCGGGACGCCATCTTGCGCCACTTCGTACCCGCCGCAGTGGACCATCTGGCGGACGGCACACTCGTGCTGCAGGAGCAGGCGTTTGACCTGCGGACGAGCCGGTTGGCCGTCGCCATCACGCTCATCGAGCCCGATGGCGCGCGGCGGACCTACAGCCAGTCCATTCGCATCTACACGCCCACCGAGCTATGCGGCCTGCACGAAGCGGCCGGCTTGCAGGTGGAGGGCGTGTACGGCGGGCTCGACGGGAGCCCGCTGACGCTGGACAGCCTCCGGCTGGTCGTGCTGGCGCGGAAGCGCACGGATTGAAGATTAAAGATTGAAAATCGAAGATTACGAATGAATCCTTAGCATCCTTGGCGCCTTCGCGGTTCAATTCCTCATCGCGGGTTCTCTTCCACGAACGCCTCGAACACGGCCGCGGCATTCTCCGTCGGCGTCTCCGGCTGGAGCGACTTGGCCGGCGCGAGGATGTAGCCGCCGTCGCGCCCAACCTCCCGGCGCAGCCGCCGCACCTCCGCCTTGATGCTCTCCGGCGTGCCGAAGGGGATGGTGCTCTGGCTGCCCAGGCAGCCAAAGAAGGTAATGTTCGCGCCGTACTTGCGCTTAAGCTCGTACGGGTTCATCCCCGCGGCCTCCGGCTGCACGCTCTCCAGCACGTCCAGCCCGATCTCGATGATATCGGGCAGAATATCCGCGACCGAGCCGCAGGAGTGCGCGAACGCATACAGGCCGTGGCGGTGGACGGCCTCGTAGATTTTCGCCCAGCGCGGCTTGAGGAACTTGCGCCAGCGCTTCGGCCCGATGATGACCCCGCGCTGGTCGCCCCAGTCGTCCCCAAACAGGATGCCGTCAATGGGCAGGTCCGCAGTGTACTCTACGAACGCCAGGTACAGTTCCGTCAGGCGATCCATCGCCTCTTCGACGAAGTCCGGGTCGGTCACGACGTCCGTCAGCAGGTTCTCGAACCCGCGCAGGTTCCAGCTCCGCTCGAAGAGGCCCCAGCCCAACTCTGCGAGATGGAAGGAGTCGGGCGTCTCCGCAATGACCTGGCGCGACCGCTCGCGCCAGTCCGGGCGGAGAAAGACCTCCGGGCCGGGGAAGGTGTAGCCCTCGAAGGACGGCTGGCTGAGCGGCGGCTTCTCCAGGTGCCACGGCCGGCGGTCCTGCCGCCAGATGCCGCCGTAGCCGTCGCGCACGTAAACATCGTCGATCGGTTCCTTCAGGTCCGTATCGACAGCCTGTGCCCGTACCATGAAGGGTACGAGCCGGTCGCGCCAGGCCGGGCTGCCATAGTGCGCGTCCAGCCGCTCCGCCACATCGCCCTCGAAGCTGAGGCTGTAGGGCGTCACCGGCGGCTGGCGGTGCTGGAGGGTTTCGAGCATGACATCGCGGGGTTTCATGGGGTTTCCTCGATTCATGTGACCCTTCTCGGCTAGGGCGGAGCCCCAGCCGAGAAGGGTCATAAACAGCGCTTATTGCAGGCCGAACATTTGCTCCTTCAGGTCCAAGTAA
This sequence comes from Chloroflexota bacterium, assembly GCA_029555885.1. The sequence goes on from JAKPQT010000175.1 coordinate 5,583, forward strand.
TAGACATAATCGTCGGGGTCCACGTTCGGCGGGCAGCGGTGATCGCAGAAGGGGATGTAGCCCCCGCGCTCCACGAGCGGGACCAGCGAGTCCAGGTACGCCTTGATGGCCTCGCGGCCCGCGCCCAGCGCCATCTTGTCCACGCCGCCCATGATGCGCAGTTCCTTGCCGTACTGGCCGAGCAGCTCCGCGGGATGCACGCAGCTGTTGACCTCGTAGGGGAACAGGCAGTTGATGCCGCCCTCCAGGAAGTAGCGCATGATGGGCCGCACGTTGCCGTCGCAGTCGGTGTACCAGATATCGATGCCGTGGGCCTTGAGCCGCTCGTTGATGCGCTTGTAGCGCGGCATGACCACGTTCTTGAAGAAGCGCGTCGAGACGATGGGGCCGGCCTTGTAGCAGATGTCCTCCCAGCCGGAGGCGTACTCGAAATCGAAGTGGCCGAGCACCTGGTCGAGGAAGTCCTCGACCATCACGCAGCACGTCTCGACCATGTCCTCGACCATCTCCGGATAGTCATACGTCGCATACGCCAGCCCCTCGAAGGTCAGCATGTCGCGCACCTTGCCGATCATCGAGCCGCACGACACGCCGAGCGGGTAATCCCGGTTGGCCGGATGCCGTGCCTTGAGCTGTGCCAGGTCCACCTGGCGGGCCGGGTCGTCGCGGCGGAACCGTTCCTCCTTGACCTGCGCCCAATCCTCCGGCGTGCGCACGGTCGCCTTGATGTAGTGCGGGATGGTGTCGTGGCCGTCCTTCGGCACCTCGGCCAGCAGGCCGTCTGCGTTCATCAGGATGTTCGTGGTCTCGCGCTCCTCGACGACCGTCTCCGGGAAGGTCGGGTGGAGCCAGACCCGTCCGCCGATGGCCTCGATACGGTCGAAGTTGAAGAAGATATCGGCCTCGCGGTTGTTGGTGATGCCGTTGTCCTTGAAGATCGGCCACACCTCGAAATTGTCGTCCCAGTAGCCGAACTCCATATTGAAGCAGCGGTCGACGGGCGCATAGTGCATCTGGCGCACGAAGCGCTCGCGGTCGGTCATCGTGCCGGCCCATTTGGGCCGGATAGGGGTGATGGTCATGATGGGGTGAGTCCTTGTGTGAGCTGATCGATTATATCGATTTACGGGCTTGCGGGGTTATTATCGCTTAAGTGGGCGGGGCGTCAAGCCGGGGATGTTGCTGCAGGGAGGAGTCCGCATTTGAGAATGCAGACTCCTCCCTGCAGACAATTACTCGTCCAGGATCTTGCGCGCCCGCCGGTTGGCCAGGTCCATGTCGGTGGGTGCCTGCTGAACGCTGCGTGAGCTGATCTGTCGCAGATAGGCCTCAGCCGCCTGCCTGCCGGCCTCAATGATGGCCGCGCGGCGCTCAGGCAACATGTCGAACTCGGTTGTGCCGAACCCCTTGGCCGGCAGATGGACGACCAGATGGCCGAACTCCTCGATCGCGCCCCGATCGGCCGCGCGCGTTGCCGTCTCGACCAACCCCTGGAGCCGGCGCACGGTGGCGAATTCCGAGAACCCGCTGTGGAACAGGGCCGAGCCGGGCAGCGCCGGTGCGCCGGGCACGTCCACCGTCTCGTCGATCAGGAAGCCGATGACCTTGTCGTTCGGCTTCTCGCCCATGACCTTCTGCACCGTGGCGTCGCTGGACACGAGCAGCTCGATGGGGAAGTTGCTCAACAGCCCCCCATCCACGACCGAATGGCCCGTCAGGTCACGGCCGCGGTACGGGCCCCAGTCCGCCTGCCAGATGACTTCCTCCCAGAGCAGCGGCACGCTCATCGACATGCGCGCGGCCCACTCGACCGGCACACCCGGCGCGGTGCGGTGATTCAGGACCAGCTTGCGCGCATCGGTCGTGTCCGCGGCGATCAGCGTCAACTCGCTGCCGGTCTGCTCCTGGAACTTTGCCAGCGTCAACCCCGCGTATTGCCGCGGTTGGCCGTTGTGTGTGCCCGTATTCAGCGCCCGGCGCATCCAATCCAGGAACGCGTCTGCACCATACCACCCGCCGCGCTCGAAGAACGCCAGCAGGTGACACAGCCTGGGGCTCTTGGCCATCCCGCGGATGATGCGCTCATCGATGCTGCGCTCGATGCGCTCGGGGATGCCAGGGATGTCGATGCCAACCAGCAGCTTCCGCAATGCGCCGTCGTTGATTTCTGGGTCGCTGAACTTGCCCGGCTGGCCGAGGAATGTTGCGAAGATGGCCCGGCCATCTGCCGCGCGTTCCTCTAGCGCGGTCTGCACATCTGTAGTCTCATAGCCTGCGGCCAGCAGGGTAGCGGTAATGGCGCCTGCCGATGTGCCGAGCACCCGGCCCGCCGTGTGCCCTGCCTCTTCGAAGGCCTGCAGCGCGCCGACGAAAGCGAATCCCTTTGCCCCGCCCCCTTCAAAGACCAGATCATACTGCATGACGAAACCTCCTTCATGCCTGTCGGCCCTCGCGGCCGCCCGTGCAACAGTCGGACTGGCTATGTACAAGTATAAGACGCCCGGCCTGCAAATGCAAGGGTCCGAATGAGTCAGGGCGCGGTTCACGTTGGGGGTAGAAACGAGCGGAGCATCCTGAGCGGCGGGCGGCCCGCTATGTGGGCCGCCCGCAGTCGAAGGATGCTCGCGCCCCCAGCATGAATGCACCCAATGAGTCTCCGTATGCCTCTGGCGTGCTCGCATCAGACCGGCACATTCCTCCCGCCGCCGGATGTGGGTAGCAAATCGTTCAAAGTGCGCTGCATCTGTTATACTTGGCACGTTCGTCACTTTCAGGAGGAGGAAATCACATGATCTACGAACTGCGCACCTACTGGGCGCACCCCGGCAAGATCGAGGCCCTGCACAACCGTTTCCGCACGTTGACGATGGGCATCTTTGCGCGGCGCGGGATGCAGGTCGTCGGGTTCTGGACGCCGCAGCCCGCAACCCCTGAGACCGGCGACCTGGTGTACTTGATGGCGTTTCCCGATGTGGCAGCAAAGGAGGCCGCGTGGGAGGGCTTCCGGGCCGATCCCGAGTGGGTGACGGGCCGGGCAGCCAGCGAGGTCGATGGCCCCCTTGCAGCGAAGGTCGTCAGCACCGTGCTCGTATCGACCGACTACGCACCGCAACCCTGAGGAGCCACCGTGTCCCTGATTTACGAGGCGCCCGACGGGCGCACTCACAAAATGGTCTTTGCCGATCCCTACCGGCAACTAGAGCCGCTCGCGGCCGAGATCGAAGTGGTCGAGGGCGGCCTGGCCGCGCTGGTGCGGGCCGGCATCCTACCCCACACGAATTATGACCGCGCGAAGCTGCTGGCCCACCGCGCCGCTGTCAGGGAGCGGATGGACATCCCCTGGACGGCCATCACCCCACGCATGCAGCGGCTGCTGTATGCGATCAACGCGATTGCACAGCCGCAGGTGATGGTGGCGGTCGGCGTCTTCTGCGGCTTCACCTACATGTCCAACGCCGGCGCAGCCCTTGGCCCGGGCGCCGCCTATCGCGCCCGGCGGCTGACCGGCATCGAGATCGTGCCGGAGGAGGCCGACCGCGCGCGGCGCAACGTCGAGCAGTTCCGCAACGGGGACGAAGACTTCCCGGCAGCCATCCTCGGCGTCGACGGCCTGCCCTGGCTCGAGGCGTACGATCCCCGCGCGGACGGGCCGATCGACCTGCTCTACCTGGATGCCAACGACCCGAATCGCGACCACAAATCCATCTACCTCAAGCTCCTGCAGGCCGCGGAACATGCGCTCCGGCCCGGCGCGCTCGTGCTGGCGCACAACTCGGTCAACTGCGCCGGCGAGCTGGCCGACTACCTGGCCTACGTGCGCGACCCGGCCCACGGTCGCGTGAGCATGAACATGGTGATCGACGACCAGGGACTGGAAGTCACGCTGATCTAGACCAAGTGTACACTCTCAAATGGAGGTACCCCTCTCCCCCACCGCAGTGTGGGAGAGGGGTGGGCGGCCAAAGGCCGCACGGGGTGAGAACCCAGCGACGCCGCTCAGCCCCAGATCGTCGCCTCGATATACCGCTCGCCGTCCGGCGCATCGTTGAAGTAGTAGACCGTCACGAACCGGCCGTCGCTGCGCTGCACCGTCCGGGGATAGCCGAGGTCACGGTTGCCCCCGTCTGCGCGCAGCACGCGTTCCTCGCCCCAGGTCTCGCCGCCGTCCATGCTCAGCCGGGCGCGGATGCCATAGGGCGCATTGCGATAGCCGTACGTGAGACACAGGCCCGTCGGCTGGCCCGCCACAGGGATCAGCGCGGGCGGATTGCCCCAGCTGCCCGTGTGGGCCACGGGCCGGCCCAGGTACTGCCACGACTCTCCCTCATCGTCCGAAGCATACAGATCAAGCCACATCCGCTCTTCAGCGGTGCTGCCGGTAGCCCCGCCGCTTGCCTCGCGCCCGCGGCAGCGGATGGCCGTAAGAATGCGCGCGGCATCCGGCGATCCCGGCCGCGCGATGCGCACGCTCGAAGGCATGATGGCAAATCCCTCCGGCTCCGGCCCGATCCACGCCACGAAACGCCAGGTCTGCCCGCCGTCCGTCGTGCGCACGCAAAAGGGCCGTCCCTCCCGGCCGTTCGTCTTGGCCGCGGTCAGGAAGAGCAGCAGGTCGCGCGGTCCGAGCACAACATAGTCTGTGCGCGCCGCGATGCCCGGCAGTCCGAAATCCCCCAGCGCGTATGGGCCTTGCCAGGAACGGCAGCGGTCCTGCGAGGTGTAGAACCAGGAGACTGCGCCCGCCTCCAGCCCCGTGCGGCCGCAGAGCAGCGCGAAGTCCGGATGGGTGAAGTCCACCCCAGGGCAGGGCTCCGGCAGGGCCGGCTGTCCCGCGGCCAGCGCGGTCCCCGCGCGGAGCGCCGGTACCACGTGCTCGTCAGCCGACAGCGCGCGGCCGCCCGGCGACGCGACCGGCATCGGCGCGACGTCCCACGTCAGCCCGCCGTCCAGGCTCCGCGCCTGCAGCGTCACGAACGGGCGCGCGTGGTCACAGGCATGGCCAGTCGCCGGGACTTTTAGTTCGCCTGCCACAAAGCCGGCGACGATCTCATCGCGGCCACCTGCGCCCGGCCACGACCAGATGCCGTAATTGGCCGGCCAGCCCGCGAAGCCTCCCGCCTCGCGATACACAATGACATGCTCCACCACGGTTGTCTGCCTCCACAAGTGTGTGTCTCGCCTCCCGGTGCACCAGCCTAATGATACGCGTGGCCGCTCCATGCGTCAACCGATTTGCAGCAATTGGATCGCAGCCCTCCTACCAAATATCCACCTATCTTCCGCGTGATCCGCGTCTTCCGCGGTTGCCCGCAGCGGGTGCGTTTCACGTTGGGGGCGCGGCCATCGCGGATAAACGAATGCGCTGGCGCGCCACGAATACGCGAATCGTGTGCGCCGCGGCGGGATATTCGTGTATCCGTGCCCAGCGCCGCAGCGCCATTCGCGTATTCGCGATGGCCGCGTTCGCCCCCAGTATGAAACGCGCCCGCCCGCAGCAACACACTTGACAGAACTAATGTTCTGGCCTATAATCGTACAAGACATAAGGGAGAGTGCTATGAGACGCTATCAGACTGTCACCCGCTGGTCGGATAACTCCCGCAGCACGGCGTATGCCGCCCAGCGGCGCCGCGATGACGCCGAGTTCACGCGCATTTGTCGCGCGGCGTTGCAGGCTGCGGGGTTTGCCGTGGATATGGGCAAGCAGTTCTTTGCCGATGCCGGCGTCGAGGTGGACCTGATCGCCACCAACCGCCAGGGCATCAGCTTTTACATCACCTGCCGCGGGACGGAGCAAGGCGCTCGGCCCGGCGTGGCGCGGCCGTCTGCCGCGCGGGCCTACAAGAAGGCCATCGGCCGGGCCTCCGCGCTGCACGCGCAGGGCTGGGGTCCATCGCTGCTGTTGACCACGTTCGCGCCCGACACAGAGCGGTCGCGTGCCCTGCTGGCCGCGGTCAATCCGGAAGTGCTGTTCGACGTGGTCAACCCGCTGACCGATGTCTACCGGCTGCGCTGGCTGGCCCGCGCGGACGAACGGCAGCTCGCCGCGGACCTCGACCGCCGCCGCAAGCCGTCTGGCCAGCGACGAAATAACAGAACGCTGATGACGCAGATGTAACTGATTTATAAGATCGATATCACAATCAGGTCAATCAGTCCAATCAGCGTCATCAGCGTTCTATTCCGGCTCTCTAACGCGCGCGGCCGACCGCGGGGAATCTGTCGCTGTCACCGAGGCGCTGGCCCTCCCGCAGGCCGAGCGGGTCCGTCACGACGTGCCTCGCGCCGGTGTAGGTGGTCTCCGCATCCATATAGATGATGATGTGGGCGACCCGCGGCTCATCCGTATCATTCGAATTAGCCATGTGTGCGCACAGGCCGTTATGGAACGTGCAGTCGCCCGCGCGCAGCGGCAGCGTCACGCGGGGGCTGTAGACCAACTCGGGCCACAGCTCCATCAGGTCATCGTGGTCAGCCAGGTTCTGTGGCCGCAGGTCCCCGCGCTTGTGCGTGCCCGGAATGAAGGTCATGCACCCGCGCTCCACCGGCACGTCCACCAGCGCGATCCACGCTGACAGCGTGTGCCGCGAGTTGCTGTGCGGCCAGTATGGGAAATCCTGGTGATACTCCGTCGGGGCCTTGTTGTGTGGCTGCTTGATGAGCAGGTGATCGTGCCAGATGCGCAGCGGAATGCCTGCCAGCCGTTCCGCGATGCCCGCGACGTTCGGGTGCAGCGTCAACTGCTTCATCGTCTCGCTCTCCACCCAGGCATTCACGAGCTGCGTGAAGATGGGGCCCTGATGGAGCGACTGCATCGATTTCTGCAGTTCGACTGCCGCGCGGCGATACTCCTCAGCCTCCTCGCGCGATATCACCCCGGGGACCTTCACAAAGCCCTGGTTGCGATAGGATTGTACCAGGTCGTCGGTGAGCGTTTCGGGCGTGGTGCGGACCGTTGCCATTGCTGAATCCTCCCTGTTGACAAGTCTTGGCCAATAACAGCGCGAGTATAAGCGGATTCTCCGGCAATCATAGTAGCTTGGCCCACAAAGATACACGCTGTGGGAATAAAAAAACCCCCTCTCCGGGATTGCAGTCCAGGAGAGGGGTGGGCGGCCGCGGGCCGCACGGGGTGAGGTTCTACTTCACCGTCAATGCGCCCAGCTCATCGTTCTGGGTGATATTGGCGATGGGGCTGAAGATGAACGTCTTGTTGTCCGCGCTGCCGCCCCACAGGATGCCCTGCAGCGCCACGTTGCCGGTCCCGCTGAAGACCGGCGAGCCGCTATCGCCGCTCCCGACCGTGGCCGACACCCAACTCTGGCAGAGCTGCACGATGTTGCTGCCGGACACGCCAGTGTCAACGCACGTGCGGGTGACTGCCCCCTGTGACCAGCCGCTCGTCCGGCCGACCTTGTTCACAACCGTGCCCACCGTATGTGTGCCCGTGCCGGAGATGTTAAAGCTGCCGCTGATCTCGAGCGAGCCGTTGTTGGGCCCGGTCGTCTTCGCAATCGCTCCCAACGTGAATTCTACAGGGTTGAGCCTGACGAACGCGCTGTCGCTGTAGCGGCACACCTTGCCCTTGATCGTGCGCGGGCACTTGGCCTTGCTGTAGGTCGGGTCGGCAGTCTCCACGCCAATGACAGTGGAGTCGACTGTCTGCGTGGGCTGCCAGTACTGCGTTCCTTCCACGCCGCCCTGCTTCGTCGTGCAGTGCGAGTTGGTGACGAAGCCGGCGACGCCCCCGCGCGTGGCATTGAAGCCGTAAGTGCAAAGATAGCCGGGGAAGTTGATCTGCAATCCGCCCTGCAAGGGCCGCACCCGATCGCGCAGCGTCGCCAGTTGGAGCACGGGCGGTGTTTCCACGATTTCCACGGCCTTCAGCGGAATCTGTAACCGCATCAGCGCCTGGGTGACTGCTGCGCCCGCAGCCTTATTCTCCACGCCGATGGCTACGCGGTTCAGCGTCTCATCCACATCCGTGAAGACCACGCCGGGCAGGTCGAATACCGCACCGGCCTCATCTTGCCAGGCCTTCAGTTGCGCAAAACCGTACTGGCCTTGTCGCACCTGGATGCCGCGGGCCGGCAGCCCTTCGGCGCCGAACGCGGCGGCCAGCGCGCGTTCGACTGCGGGCCGGCTTTCCAGGTTGGTCAGATATACAGTGAGCGTATCGTTCTCGACGAACGCGCCCCCGAAACCAGGGACCTGGCGGTCGATCGCCAGGTTGAGTTCATCTACTGTGTCAGGTCCGGCTGCGCCAGCGGTAGCCCAGCCGCTTGCCAACAACAGCGCCAGTATGCCGACGATCACGAACACTCTCGCGATTTTAGGTGGCATCCAGAGCCTCCGTTGGGGAATGGGGGATATGTGCACCAGGAAATGCATGCACTCAATATATGGTAGCATATCTTTCGCAAATGCACAAATGCTGTGTTCATTGTGGACACACTATGGGGATGGAAGATGACAGACGGGAGACGGATTGCGGATTACAGATTGAAGATTGAAGATTAGGTCTCGGATATGCAGGGAGGTGGTGGGCATATGGCGAGTCAGACCAGCATCAAGGTGGGGCGGCGGAGCATTGCCGTCTCCAGCCTGGACAAGCTGCTCTTCCCCGCACAGGGCGGGGCAGAGGCCGTCACGAAGGGCGAGCTCATCGAGTACTACCGGCAGGTCGCGCCCATACTGCTGCGCTATCTCAAGGGCCGGCCGCTTTCGCTGCAGCGCTATCCGGGCGGCATCGCGGAGCAGGGCTTTTATCAGAAGGAAGTGCCCGATTACTTCCCGGATTGGATCGACCGGGCGCGCATCGAGGTGCTGGAGACGGGCGAGATTCAAGAGCAGGTCATCTGCAACGACCCGGCGACGCTCGTCTACCTCGCCAACCAGAATACCATCACCTTCCACCCCTGGTTGAGCCGCGCCGACCGCCTGTATTATCCCGACAAGCTCATCTTCGACCTGGACCCGCCGGGCGAGTTCGAGGCGGCACGCCAGGCTGCCTGGCTGCTGCGCGATCTGCTGACTGAGCTCGGCCTGCGCCCGTTCGTCATGACGACCGGCTCGCGCGGACTGCATGTCGTCGCCCCGCTGGACCGCAAGGCCGATTTTGACGCCGTGCGTGACTTTGCCCGTGACTTGGCCGTGTTGCTGGCCCGGCAGCATCCTGACACCTTGACCGTGGAGATGCGCAAGGACGAACGTGAGGGCCGCGTGTTCCTGGACTATCTGCGCAACGCTTACGCCAGCACCGCAGTCGCACCCTATGCGGTCCGGGCCCGGCCCGGCGCACCGGTGGCCACGCCGCTGGCTTGGGAAGAGCTGGAAGACCCTGCGCTGCGCTCCGACACATACACCCTGCGCACGCTGCCTGACCGTCTGGCGCGCGTTGGTGACCCGTGGCGCGACCTGGGCCGCCATGCGCACAAACTCGACCCGGCGCGCCTCGCGAACCTGCACAACCGCAGTTGACGTCAGTACCAAAGTCTTGTAGCATGTTTGTGCTTATTTAGGTCTGTGTAACCATCGGGAGACCACTCAATGCGACGCGTCCTTGGACTGTCTCTGTTCATGGTCCTCTGTACGGCCGCGGTCGCAAGCTATGCAGCGCCTCCCGCTCCGGCTTCGAGCGTGCCCCCGGGGATCTACGGCTTCTACGACTGGCAGCACCGGGACCCTCGGACGTACCCCCTCGACGGCGGGCATGTCACTGTGCAGTGGAAGCTGCTGAATCCCGCCCAGGGCAGGTATGACTGGGCCTGGCTGGACAACTACCTCGCAACGGACTGGCGGCTTGGCAAGCGCGACGGCGTCGGTATCGATCCTCATGACAGCTTGAGTGCCGGCGGCATCGGCGTGCCGGGCTGGGTCGTTGCGCGGCAGCCCTCTGCCGCCGTCACCTGCGCAGGGGAACCCATTCCCAACTATCTGGATCCTGTCTTTCGCGAGGAATACGCCCGCTTTATCGCCGCTTTCGCCGCAGCCTTCGACGGCGACGAGCGCCTTGCGTTCATCGAAATCGGCGTTGGCCTGTTCGGCGAAACGCAGCCCGCCGAGGAAGTCCATGACCCCTGTCTGCTGGCCGCAGGGTTGACCAGTCAGGCCTGGGTCGCGTATGGACAATGGGTCATCGACCAGTACGTTGCCGCATTCAGCCGGACGCCCCTTCTTCTGGAGTTTGCCCCGCGTTACCTGAGTCCTTGCGAGCGCCGAACGCTGACGGACTATGCCGCGGCGCGCGGCGTCGGCCTCCAGCACAGCGGCCTGACCCCCGATGGCGGCGGCGGACTCATCTTTGATGACCCCACCGCTGCCAACTATCGCTGCGGCCAATATGACCCGTTCTATGCCTGGCAGGGCCGCGTCAGCCTTGGCTGGGAAGGCACCGAGTGGGGCGGCCACACCGGCCCGCAGGCCACCCTCTGGCGGCTGTACAACGGCCTATCCAAGCACCCTGACTTCATCCTGCTCGATGACAACCAGATCGCAGATCCCGTGCGCCGGGACATGATCCTGTTCGCCCGCGACTACCTGGGCCGCAGCATCGACGATACGCCGGGCGTGTGGGCGGCGCTGCGCGAGACCGAGTACGACTGGTATCCTCAGTATGGCAACTTCGAGTTCTGGCTCTATCAGGATCACGCCGCACCGGGCGGACGAACCGTGCCCCTCTGGCGAGTGGGCGACGCCCCGGAGGGCCGCTACACCCGCCGCACCGACGAAGCGACCGGCAATCCCTACGTGGCCTTCGACATCGATGATGCCTATCTCTACGAGGTGAACGGGCCGGTCACCTTGACAGTCACCTACCTTGACCGTGGGCTGGATTCGTGGACGCTGGAGTATGACGGCGATCTCAATCCGGGTCAGGCCGCCCCGTCGGTCCGCAAGACGGACACCGGCGCATGGCAGCGGGCGAGCTTCGTCCTCACGGACGCGTACTTCGCGAATCGCCAGCCCGGCGGTCAGCGCGCGGGCACGGACTTCCGCATCGCCAGCGGCGGCGATGGCGACGAAATTATCCATTTCGTTCATGTGACGGGAGGTGAACGTCCTGCACCGCGCATGACTGCCACGCCCGGGCTTGGAGGTGCAGAGAGCGAGACTCCCACTCTCACGCCGACGGCCACCGCAACCGCGACATCGACCCCCACGCCGACTGCCACGCCGGTAGTCTCCCTGCCGCACCCAACCCTCGATCCCGCGGCCGGCAGCACCAAGACTGCGCCGACACCCACCCTTACCCCTGCGCCATAACCGTTGCCCGGCTTTAGAGACTGCTTGAGCAGATGCCTGGCAACTGAAGTCACGGCCGCCGGGTTGCTGCGCACGTAGTGCACAGCAACCTCCAAAGTCTCCCTGCAGAGACTGTGTGTCAGCAAGGTCGACGCCCTGGAGTGTGCGTAGTCAGACTTGGCCGGGTTGCGCAGCAACCCGTGGCAGCGGTCTCAACCGCCTGCAACAGGCTCTTCAGGCAGCCTCCTGGGAAGCTGCGAAACGGAGCGCACAGGCGTCTCGGTGTATCACTGGATGCGGTGGGGGTTGCCATCCCGGGCCACTTCGGAACCACCGCTACGAGCGAAGCGAACGTCGGCCACGTCTCGTAAGCGTGGCGCTGGTGCTCGCTCATGTGTCTGCCGCGGAGCAGCCGGAAGAGTGTGGTGCGGCCGTCCGCTGCAGAGATAACTACGTCCGCGCGGTGCACCGAGCCATCCGCCAGCCGGACGCCCACCGCCTTGCCATCCTCTTCCAGGATTTCCTCCACGCGCGCCCGGCAGTGGATGATTGAGCCGCTGGCGGGCCAGGGTGACGTACATTTCCTCCACGCGCGCCCGGCAGTGGATGGCCCCGCCAAGCCCCGTGTAGCGCCGCACGATCGCCTGGCTGAACCCTGCCGACCCGCCTTCGGGCACGCCGCAGTCGCCGTGGGCCATCGGCGCAAGGAACATCAGAAAAACCATCATCGACCTGTCGCCGCCGCCGAAGACCATCGGCAGCGCACGTTGTAGGAGTGGATCCTGGAACCTCGCTGCAAACTCGCTCACGCTGATGCTCGTCCAGCGCTTGAGCTCGCCCATGTGGGGCGCCATGCGCGCGGCCATCTTCGCCTTGTTCAGCGCGCCCATCAGCTCCGGCGGCTTGTCGTTGGACAGGTTCAGGTTGTGCCATTTGCGCAGCGCGGCGGTCAGCTCATCGATGACCTTGCCGTCGGCCGGGCTGAGATCCTTGAGGTGCTGTTCGAAGCGGTCGATATTCGCGTAGACATGCAGCTCGCGGCTGTCCAGGCCGGTGCTGCGGACAAACTCCTCGTGCGCGATCATGCGCCGCCCCTGGGTCACGCCCAGCTCGCTCCAGATCTTGTAGAACGGCGAGCGGGGGGAGGTGCCCATCAGCCAGTGAATGCAGCCGTCGAAGGTGTAGTCTCCGCGCCGCCAGCCGGTGCAGAGGCCGCCGGGCTGGTTGCCCATCTCGAAGATCTGCGTGCGGTAACCGTTCATCTGGCCGTAGCAGCCTGCCGCAAGGCCCGCCACGCCTGCGCCGATGATGATGATCGATTTCTGGGCCATGCTTCCTCCTGAGAGCGCCGCTTGTGACGGCGGTCATTATATATCCATACGGGGCAGCAGCGGGAATGTTGCGTTACAGCATGGCCGGCGAGGGTCTGATGCAAGGCGGGGCCCGGTATCCTGAGCGGAGGGCGTTGCTGCCCAACGGACGCAGTTGAAGGATGCGGACCGGCGAGTGCCCGCTCTGGGCGCACACCCGCCAGGCCCTGACGCGACCCTCCGGCGCAAGGTGCGTACTAAGAGTAGAAGCATATGCGCCCGGCGCCGGCGTTTGGGGGATGCTCGGAAGGGAGGAGGTCGCGATGAATGACGGTGGATGGGTTATCGCCACCCACGGATTGAGCAAGACTTACAAGCAGGTTCATGCTCTCAAAGACCTGAATCTGCAGGTGCCGGAGCACTCGATCTTCGGCTTTCTCGGCCCCAACGGGGCTGGCAAGACAACCACGATCAAGCTGTTGTTGGGCCTTATCTATCCGACGGCCGGCTCGGCCTCGGTCTTTGGGCTGGATGCAGTCCGCGACTCGGTTGCAATTCGGGCACGGATCGGCTATCTGCCGCAGGAACCGCGCTTCTATGATCACATGACCGCGCGCGAGATCCTCGATTACACCGCACACTTCTTCTTCCGCGGGCCGCAGAGCGAAATCGACCGCCGCGTCGCGGAGACGCTGGCGCTGGTGGGCCTGGAAGAGAAGGCCGACCGGCCGACGAAGGGCTTCTCCGGCGGCGAACGACAGCGGCTCGGCATCGCCCAGGCGCAGGTCAACTATCCTGACCTCCTCATCCTGGACGAGCCCGCCGCTTCGCTGGACCCGATGGGCCGTCACGATGTGCTGGAGGTGATGGAGCGGCTGCGCCGGCACACCACGATCTTCTATTGCACCCATATCCTGGACGACGTGCAGCGCGTGAGCGATGCAGTTGCCATTCTCAACCGCGGGGAACTCATCGCTGCCGGGCCGATTGGGGAGTTGCTCTCGACGCATCAGGGCGCCGTTGCCTACGAGGTCCGGCTGAGAGGTCAGGCAGATAGCACCTACAGCCACCTCATGGCCCAGCCCTGGGTGACTGGCATCCAGCAGGACCATGCGAACGGCGCACTCAAGTGGACCGTCAGCGTCAGCGATCCGGCCGCGGCCGAGGCAAACCTGTTCCGCCTCCTGGCGCAGGATGATCAGATGATCGTAACGGACTATCGCATTAAGGCTAACGATCTGGAGGATGTCTTCCTCCGGCTTGTCGAAGGAGGAGGACACGATGGCAAGCAGTAACACCAGCACCGGCAACAGCGCCATGACCCTGGAGACGGGCAGCGGGTGGTCGCGGGGCCTGCGCAACCTGCTGCGGGCCGAGTTGGGCGCCTGGTTCGGCACGCGCACCTGGCTGTCGCAGATCCTGATCTGGGCTTCGGCGGTCAACCTGATTTATCTGTTCGCCTCGCTCGGGATGCGCGGCAACGCACCGCCTTCCGACGCGATTATGGTCTTCAACGTCTTCATGGGCTTGGCCGGGCCGATCGGCGTCACCATCGTCATGCAGGACGCGATCATCGGCGAGAAGCGGTCGGGGACGGCTGCCTGGGTGTTGTCGAAGCCGGTGTCACGGCTGGCATTCATCGTGGCGAAGCTCGTCGCCAACAGCCTGGGCATCGCAGTGACCATGGTGCTGGCGCAGGGGGTCATCGCCTACTTCATCACGGGCCTGATCAACGGCCAGTGGCTGCCGCTGCCCGGCTATCTGGCAGCGCTCGGCATCCACTTCGCCAATATCCTGTTTTACCTGACCCTCACCGTCTTGCTAGGCGTCCTGTTCGATCATCCCGCGCCGGTCATCGGCATCCCGCTCGCGTTCCTGTTCAGCCAGAACTTCCTCGCGCCGCAACTGGCGCAGTGGCGGCCCGCGCTGGCCAATGCCTTCCCGTGGACGCTTGCAGTCCCGGTCAACGGCGGGGGAGGGCTGGGGGTCGCCGGCGCGCTGATGCTGGGTCAGCCCACCCCGCTGCTGGCGTTGTACGTGGCGCTCACCGCAGCAGCCGTGTTTATGGTCCTGGCAGTGGCCCTGTTCCGCCGGCAGGAGCTCTGAGAGGATGGCCTCCCCTCTCCCGCACCGCAGTGCGGGAGAGGGGGGTGAGGTCAGCTTCGTCGCCGCAGGAAGGCCTTCCAGATTTCGCTGGCGATGAACACCACGGTGCTCGCGCCCAGGCTGATCGCCAGCTCGCCCGCGGTCAGCGCCTGCGTCCGGAAGATCGGCTGCAGGAACGGCACGTACGTGACCGCGAGCTGCAGCACGAACGTCAAGAGCACGGCGCCTAGCATCGCCTTGTTCGACAGCAGCCCGATGCTGAACAACGAGTCGCGCTCGGAGCGAATCGCCAGCGCATTGCCCATCTGCGACAGGGTCAGCGTCATGAAGACCATCGTCACCCACGCAGGGTTGCCCTGGCTCCAGGCCCAGTAACCGACTCCCAGCGACACCGCGCCCATCAGCAGGCCGATGAACAGGATTGCCGGCGCCATGCCCCGAGCAAAGATGCTCTGGTTGGGCGGATAGGGCGGCCGGTGCATGACGCTTCGCTCCGCCGGCTCCACGCCCAGCGCCAGACCGGGCAGACCGTCGGTCACAAGGTTGACCCACAGGATTTGCAGCGCGGTCAGCGGGATCGGCATCCCCACGAACGGCGCCGCCAGCATGACGACGATCTCTCCCGCGTTGCTGGTCAGCGTGTAGCGGATGAACTTGCGGACGTTGTCATAGATGGTCCGGCCTTCCTCGACCGCCGCGACGATGCTGGCAAAGTTGTCGTCGAGGATGACCATATCGGACGCCTCCTTGGAAACGTCCGTGCCCGTGATGCCCATCGCCACGCCGATATCGGCCTTGCGCAGCGCGGGCGCATCGTTGACCCCGTCGCCGGTCATCGCGGCAATCTCGCCGCGCCGTTGCAGCGCGGCCACGATGCGCAGCTTATGCTCCGGCGCGACGCGGGCGAAGACGGATACATCCTCGACGACCTTATACAGGTCATCGTCGCTCATCTGCGCCAGCTCTTGCCCTGTCAGCACCCGGTCAGGGGCCGCCCGGTCGTGCGCGTGCCCTTCTTCCTTCTTCCCTCTTGCTTCTTCCTTCTTGTCGCCGCCGCCGTCAGGCGACGGGCCACCGTTGCCCACGATTCCCAGGTCCTGTGCAATCCGCAGCGCGGTCAGCGGATGGTCGCCGGTGATCATCACCGTCCGGATGCCCGCCGACTTTGCCGTGTGGATCGCGTCCTTGACTTCGGCGCGCGGCGGGTCGATCATGCCGACCATGCCGACGATTGCCAGTTGCTGCTCATAGGGGCTGGCGGCATCCGCGTTCGCCGGCTGCGGAAGGAGCTCCTTCAGCGGTCGCAGTGCCACGCCCAGGACGCGCAATCCCTCCTTCGCCAGCCCTTCATTCGCGTCCCGGATGCGCTCGCGCCACTCGTCGGTGAGCGGTTCAAAGTGGTCGTTGGCCCATACGCGGTCGCTGATTTCCAGCAGTTGGTCGACCGCGCCCTTGGTGACCGCAATGTAGGGTAGGTTTTCGGATTCGAGCATCTGCCGGATGTAGGGGTTGACAACGAGGCTGTCCGTGTGGATGGGCACCTTGTGTACCGTGGTCATCAGCTTGCGCTCGGAGGTAAAGGGCACCTCTGCGACGCGCGGGAAGGTCTTGTCCAGATCGTTCTTCCAAAGGCCGTAGCGCGCCGCGGAGACCACGAGCGCGGCCTCGGTCGGGTCGCCCACTGTGGAGAAGTCGCCCGCAGCTTCCTTGTCGGCCTGGATGACCGCGTCGTTGCACATGGCGCTGCCTGCCAGGACGAGGGCCAGCGTCGCGGACGGGGGATCCTGCGGCGGGTCGTTCGCCCGCAGCGTTGGCTGGCGGCCGCGCATGAACTCTTCCATCGTCGAGCGATGCTCGGCCACGTCGAGCACCACGACCGTCATCCGGTTCTCGGTCAGCGTGCCGGTCTTGTCGGAGCAGATGACCGTGACCGAGCCGAGCGTCTCGACCGCAGGCAATTTGCGGATGAGCGCGCGGCGCTTGAGCATCCGCTGTGCGCCCAGGGCCAGCGCGATCGTGACGACCGCGGGCAGCCCCTCGGGCACGACCGCAACCGCCATCGCGACGCCGGTCAGGATCAGCTCCCCGAAGTCCTCCCCGCGCAGGAGGCCCAGTCCGACCACGATGAACACGAGTACGAGGGCCACGATCGCGAGCGAGCCGCCCATCTTCGCCATGCGCCGCTGGAGCGGCGTCGGCCCGCTCTCGACGCTCTGGATCATCTCCGCGATGTTCCCCAGTTCGGTGCGCATCCCCGTGTCGACGACGACTGCCGCGCCGCGGCCCATCGTGACCGCGGTGCCCATGTAGACCATGTTGTGCCGGTCGCCGATGGGGGAGTTGGTCTCGGCCAGCGAATCCGCGACCTTGTCCACGGCCGTCGATTCGCCGGTCAGCGACGCTTCCTGCACGCGCAGATTGGCCGCCTCGACGAGCCGCGCATCCGCGGGGATGGCGTCGCCCGCCTCCAGGACGACGACATCGCCCGGCACGAGCCTGTGCGCCTCCATCTGCTCGACGCGGCCGTCGCGGCGCACCTTTACGCGCGGAGCTGCCATCTTCTTGAGCGCCGCCATCGCCTGCTCGGCCCGGTACTCCTGCGTGAACCCGAGGATCGCGTTGAGCACGACGATGACCAGGATCGCGATGGTATCCTTGACCTCACCCAGAAAGCCGGAGATAATAGCGGCAATAATGAGGACGATGACCATCGTCTCCTTGAACTGGTCCAGCAGGATCAGCCAGGGGCTCTTGATGCCGCGGTCGATCAGCTCGTTGGGGCCGAAGCGGGCGTGACGCTGCTCGGCCTCGGCGGTTGTCAGGCCTTGCGCAGGGTCCACTTGGAGCCGCTGCGTGGTCTGGTCCGCGGTAAGGGTGTGCCAGGGTAGATGACTCGAATCAGGTGTCTGTGTCACAGGCGGGCCTCACTTCCTCCATCAGGATGTTTCAGTCTGCCAATCGGTCAGCCGTTTGTTGCGGCACATTTTCGCATATTGTTCGGACTTCGACAATAAGGAGCGTATCGTCATGGAATATACCTATCTGGGTCGGTCAAATCTCAAGGTCAGCCGCATCTGCCTCGGCACGATGCACTTCGGGCGGGTGACGAGCGAGGAAGACGCGTTTCGCATCATGGATCGGGCGTTGGAGTTGGGCATCAATTTCTTCGATACAGCCAACGTCTACGGTGGGCAGGGGCTGACGGAGGAGATTATCGGCCGGTGGCTCGCGCAGGGCGGCGGCCGCCGCAACAAGATCGTACTCGCGACGAAGGTGTACGGCCAGATGTCCACCGACGACTGGCCGAACGAAGCCCGCGGGCTTTCCTCGTACCGAGTCTATCGCCACGCGGCGGACTCACTGCGCCGGCTCCAGACCGACCACATCGACCTGTACCAGGTGCATCACATCGACCGCCGCATCACGGGCGAGGAGTTCTGGGCGCCGTTCGAGCGGCTCACCAGCCGGGGCGACGTGCTCTACATCGGCACCAGCAACTTCCCCGGTTGGGGGCTGGCGAAGTACCAGAGCATCGCACAGCAGCGCGGGCACCTCGGCATCGTCTCCGAGCAGTCGATGTATAACCTGCTCTGCCGCTATCCGGAGCTTGAAGTCCTGCCCGCCGCGCGCGAGTTCGGCATCGGCGTGATTCCCTACATGCCGCTGGCCGGCGGGCTGCTGACAGGCAAGGCGCAGTCCGAGCCCGGCTCGCGCACCAACTCGGTCGAGAAAGAATACGGCATCAGCGTCAGGGAGAACGAACAGCTCGCGCAGTTCTCGCAACTCTGCCGTGAGCTGGGCGAAACCGAGAGCGTCGTCGCCACAGCCTGGGTGTTGCACCAGACCGCGGTCGCCTCGGCCATCGTCGGCGTGCGCACGCTCGGCCACCTCGACGGCGTCGACCGCGCGGCCGCGCTGAAGCTTGATGCGGCCGCGCTCAAGCGGCTGGACGAAATCTTCCCCATTAACCATGGCCGCCAGCTCCGCACAGGCGCGGAGGCCCCCGAAGCCTACGCGTGGTGATGTAGCCCGGCAGAGGTTCGTAGTGGGGGTAACCCGGCGACCGAGGTCGCGGCTACGGTTGCGAAGCCTGCCTGCGCAGGCTTCTTCAAGCACTGCGATAGTCGGCGGAGGCCGACTTGGCAGTGCTGGCCGCGACCTCGGTCGCCGGGTCCTCCAGGGTTGTCGCTTCCGCTCCGCCGCGTCAGGCTCAGCGCGAGCGCCTCGAACTCGCCCGCCGAATACCCGAATCCCCCGGCCGCGGCGCGCCCTTCGTGTATTCGTGCGCGCCCGCAGGCGCATTCGCTGTAAGCAGGGCGGCATTTGTTGATGCCCCCGCGTCCTCCCGCCACTCCGAACTATCAGCCAAATGTCAGCCGCTTGTCTCACCACGCGACCGGCAGCGCGCAAATTGCGTAGTATAATGCAGTCGTGCGGAGTTTTTTGATGCACCCGCGAGTCATTCATTTCCGGGCCGGTCCCTGGACAGGGCCACGCCCGGCACGTCACCCTGGAGAGAGTCATGAACCAACCCACTGTCGCGTTGTCAGGCCTCCGCAAGAGCTTCGGCTCCGTCCGGGCGGTCGACGGCGTCTCCTTCGAGGTCTACCCGGGCGAAATCTTCGGCCTGCTCGGGCCGAACGGCGCAGGCAAGACGACGACCATCCGCATGATGCTCGATATCTTCCGGCCCGATGCCGGTGATGTCAAGGTCTTTGGCGGCCGGCTCGATGAGGCGAAGAAGCACCGCATCGGCTACCTGCCGGAGGAGCGCGGCCTGTACATGGACCTCAAGCTGGAGCCGACGCTGGTCTATCTTGCGACCCTCAAGGGCCTGGACGAGGGGGAGGCGCGGCGCCGGCTGGTGGACTGGCTGAAGCGGTTCGACCTGTACGACCACCGCCACAAGAAGGTGCAGGACCTCAGCAAGGGCATGCAGCAGAAGGCGCAGATTATCGCGACTCTCGTGCACCAGCCCGACCTCATCATCGTGGACGAGCCCTTCTCCGGGCTCGACCCGGTCAACACGCGCCTGGTCAAGGACGTCATCGAGGAGCAGCGCACCGCAGGCCGGACCATCATCATGTCCACGCACCAGATGTACCAGGTGGAAGCCCTCTGCAACCGCATCGTGCTCATCGATCACGGCCGTTCGGTGCTCTACGGCGAGGTGAGCCAGATCAAACGCGATTTTGCTGCCAACGCGGTGGTCGTCGAGGGGCATGGCGACTTCAGCCGCCTGCCCGGCGTGCTGGAGGCGCGGCGCGAGAACGGCTCGTGGCACCTGGCGCTCGCGCAGGGCGTCGATCCGCAGGCCATCTTCCGCGCCCTGGCCGCGCGGGACGACCTCAAGGTGGAGCGTTTCGAGCTGGCCGAGCCTTCGCTCGACGACATCTTCGTGACGGTCGTGCAGGGCAACGCAGGCGCGGAGAGCGTCCCGGCAGGGACCGCTTCGGCAGCCCGGGAGGCGATTCATGCATAACGTATTGCTTATCGCCAGGAACGAGTACGCGCGCATGGTGCAGCGCCGCTCGTTCATCCTGGCGACCCTCGGTGTGCCGCTGCTCATCCTCGGCGTGATGGGCATCAGCATCCTCCTGGGCGAGCGCAGCGACCGGACCGATCCCCGGCCAGTCGGCTTCGTGGACCTGGCCGGCGCGTATCCATCGCTGCCGCCCCGACAGGCGTATGCTGACGACGATGACGTTGAGGTGCGCACTTTCGCTGACGTTGAGGCGGCGCGCGCCGCGCTCGCGGCGGGCGAAATCCAGGCCTACTACACCATCCCGCAAGACTATGACACGAACCGCCGGGTGCAGGTGCAATACTGGGAGGATTCGCCTTCCTCCGAAGTAAACTCCCTGTTCACGCGCCTCCTGCGCGCCTCGCTCGTGCAGGGTCAGCCGGAGGACGTCCGGGCGCAACTGCTGCGCGGGATCGATTTCGAGGCCCGGATGGTCAAGGGCGGCCGGCCGGTCAAGGGCGGCGGCCCGGCGGATTTCATCTTCGCGCTCGTCCTGGGCATGTTCTTCGTGTTCGTCGTCATGGGCTCCGGCGGCTACCTGCTCCAGGCTGTCAGCACGGAGAAGGAAAACCGGACCGTCGAGATCATGTTCACGTCGGTCTCGCCGGTGCAGCTCATCACGGGCAAGGCGCTCGGCCTGATGGCCGTCGCGCTGACGCAGATCGGTCTGTGGGTGCTGACGCTGCTCGTTGCGGCGGTGGTTGCATCGCGCTTCACTGACTTTCTCGACGACCTCGCGATCCCGTGGGCGCTGGCCGGCGTCATGCTGCTCTACTTTCTGCCGACCTACGCGCTGGTCGCCGGGCTGATGATCACCATCGGCAGCATCTTCACCGACCTGCAGCAGAGCCAGCAGATTTCCGGCATTGTCAATCTCGTTTTCATGGTGCCGGTCTTCTTCCTGATACTGGTCTTCACCAACCCGAACAGCCCGCTGATGGTGGCCCTGACCCTCATCCCCACCACCGCGTTCCTGACGGTCGCGATGCGCTGGGCCACGACGACCATCCCCGCCTGGCAGCTCATCGTCAGCTGGTCGGGTGTCGTGCTCACCGCCGCGTTCAGCGTCTGGACTGCGGCGAAAGTCTTCCGCGTCGGCATGTTGCAATACGGCCAGAACATCGATATCCGCCGGCTCCTGGGCATCATCACGGCGCGGGGCGCAGGGGTCCCTGGGGGGCGCAATGCGTAACATCCTGCTGGTCATCAAACACGAGATCCTGACAACCATCGGCAAGCCGTCTTTCTGGTTCATGACGCTGATCTTCCCGGTCATGATCATGGGCTTCAGCCTGCTGCCGACGCTGATGGCAGAGACGGCCATCGACAATCCCTCTGCACTCCCCTCGATCATGCAGGCGGGAGTGCAGACCATCGGCTATGTGGACCAGGCCGGCCTCATCCGCCAGTTCCCGCCCGGCTTTCCTGCGGACAGCGTGCAGGCGTTCCCAGATGAAGGCGCGGCCCTGGCCGCGCTGGCCGCAGGCGAGATTGCCCAGTACTACGTGCTGCCTCCGGCGCTGCTGCAGGACGGCAAGGCCACGGTCGTCGCAGACCAGACCGCGCCCATGGCGGGCATCGGGCCGGGCCGCACGATCGAATACCTGGTCAACTACAACCTGACCGGCGACGACCGGCTGGCCCGGCTGGTGATGGACCCGTTAGGCTCGCTGGAGGCCGAGGCGCTTTCGCCGGACGTCCGTTCGGGCGGCGGCGGTTTCTCCGGCTTCGGCATCTCGTTCGTGGTGATGTTCGTGCTCTTCTTTGTCATTACGATGAGTGCGGGGTACATGCTGCAAAGCGTGGCAAAGGAGAAGGAGAACCGCACCGCGGAGGTCCTGCTGATGAGCCTGCGGCCGCGCGAACTGATGCTCGGTAAGGTGCTCGGGTTGGGTCTCGTGGCCCTGGTTCAGATGGGCATCTGGATTGGCGGCGGCGTGCTCCTGTTGGGCAGCGGCCTTGCGATCACCAGTATGCTGGCCGGCCAGCCCTTGCCGCTGAGCCTGCTCTTCTGGGCCGTTGCCTACTTCCTGCTGGGCTATCTCATCTACGCGGCGATGCTCGGCGCGCTCGGCGCGCTCGCGCCCACCATGCGGGAGGGCTCGCAGTTTACGTTCGCAATCCTGCTGCCGCTGTTGGTGCCGCTCTGGTTCAACTCGGTGTTTATGAACGAGCCGAACGGGGTCATGGCGACCGTGCTCAGCCTCTTCCCGCTGACTGCACCCACGTCGATGGTCACGCGCATGGCCGCGACCGCCGTCCCGCTCTGGCAGCCGGTCGTCGGCATCATCCTGCTGCTCGTCACCGCGTACGGCCTCGTCCTGCTCTCCGCCCGCTTCTTCCGCGCGGACACCCTCCTCTCGAGCGACAGCCTGAGCTGGGGCCGCATCCGGCGCGAGCTGCGGGGCAGTAGGGGTTGAAGGTTCGAAGGTTGAAGGTTGCAGGTTCGCCAGGCAACTTTCAACCTTCAACCTGCGAACCTGCAACTTTCAGACCTGCAACGGCGTGATCTCCAACCTGTCTCCCACCGCGCACTCAGCGCCCAGTGCCCCGGCCGGCAGTTCGACCACGTACCGCACCTTCTTGTAGAACCGCCCCAGCCGCCACGGCTTGAGGTTGCGGTCGATGCCCACGATGACGTCATCCTTATTGACATAAAGCACGTCGATCGCAAAGCGCATGAAGTGGGTGTGGATGGAGGAGGAGGGAGTGATGAGCAGCGCCTCGCCCCTGGGCAGCGCCGGCTTGCCCATCAGCCCCACGAAGCTCGCCCACGGCGTATCCGCCACGCCCGCGCGCTCCGCGATAACCGTTCCCCGGGTTGCGTTGGTGATTCGTATGGGTGGGCGTGTGGACATGGACTCTCCGGGTTACAGGTTAGCAGGTTAGCAGGTTGAACGTTACGGAGTTGCATGTTGAAAGGTTGAAGGTGGAAAGTTATCTGGCGAACCTGCAACCTTCAACCTTCTAACTTTCAACCGTTCATCGCCATCGCAACGATCGCACCCGCCGCCAGATACGGCGCATACGCGATATAGTTCTTTAGCCCCGCGCGCCGGGTGAGCAGCAGGACCAGTGCGCCCACGCCCCCGAGCAGGATGCCGATCAGCAGCGCGGTCAGCACGGCCGGGAAGCCCGTCATCAGCCCGATGACCGCGGCCAGCTTGATGTCCCCCGCGCCCATCTTGCCCCGGCTGACCAGCCCGGCCAGCAGGAACAGCGCCACCCCGTCAACCGCGCCGCGGCGCGATTCATGCGCACCACACGGCCCCCCGCATCGAGCACGACCAGCCCATCCGCCGTGTTTTCGATGACCTGCTCGGCCCGCTCGCGCTCGTACCGGACGGCAGCCAGCAGCGCCGCATTCTCCAGCGCGACGCCCAGGTGCTCCGCCAGGGTCGCGAGCACCTGCACGTCGTATGGCTCGAACGCGCCCTGCGGCCCCTCCACCAACAGCGCACCGAGCGACAGCTCCCCCGCCGGATGGGCGCCAGCAGCCGTTCGCCCCTCGTCGCCTCTGCCGGTTCCCTGATCGCCGCGGGCAGCGCCGCGCCGCGTTGGAGGATCGCACGCAGCGCCGGCGTCACAGCCCGCCCCGCAGCTTCACACGCCGGCGGCTCCGGCCCTGAGGTGACGAGGATGGCGCTTGTTCCCGCGGCCGTCACGAGCCGCGCATAGCTCAACCCCTTTTCGGCGATGGTCTGCCGGTCAAGCCGGCTGTTCAGGTCCCGCGCCGCCCGCTCGATTGCCGTAAGCCGGGAGGCCAGTCGCTGGAGCGAGCGCTCCGTGACCGCAAAAGCCCCTGCCTGGGTCAGTGCTGCGCCGGCCGCCTCTGCCAGCGCGTCCAACCGCGCGAGATCGATGGCCGAGAATCGTGCGGGCCGGCGGTCCAGCAGCACCAGCAGCCCCTGCAGCATGCCATCGAGTCCCCATAGCGGCAGTGACATCACCGAGCGGATGTCGCTGCGGCCCGCAAAGCGCGGGTCTGCGTCCAGGTCGTCGATCACCACCTGCCTGGCCTGCTTCACAAGCCACGCCGCCAGGGAGAGCTGCGCATCCGGCAGGTTGGCGGATAGTGGAAGTGCGCGGTCCTCAGCCAGCAGGTGCCAGCCATCGGCATCCTCGCCCCGCAGCAGCAGCGCCGCATCGTGTGCATAGGCGTCGCGCTGAGCTTCCTGTCGGACAAATGCCGCTACTTCCGCCAGGCTGTGTGCGCGGTCCAGTAGCTGGCGGCGATCCTCCGCTCGGTCGCGCAGGGCCTCGCGGCTGCGCCGCCCTTCTGCGATGCCCGCAAACACGATGGCCACCGCAACGAGGAAGAGCGTGGCCGCGATGGCCTCCGGCTGCTGCTCCGTCAGCCCCCCGGCCGTGATGGCCCAGGCCGCCTCCCATAGATACAGCAGGCCGAACCCCGCAGCATAGGCCAGCCCCGGCAGCAGGCCCCGGCGCCGGTATGCGGCCAGGGCCACCGGCAGGAACGCCAGCAGACGGAACGGCTGCCGCGTCTCTACGTCCAGTTGCATGCTGGCAATATATACGCCCAGGGCCAGTGCGGCCAGCACCGGTGCGGCCAGCCTGAACCCCTCCCGCAGGGCCCGGCCAAACGGGTAAGTCGGCGCGGTCATCGCAGCATCCCCGCGGCAAACAGGTGGTACACGACGTTCATCGCCAGCGAGGGCCAGATGCTGCCGTGGTAGTTGCGTAGTCCCGTCGCCATGAGCGCAAAAACCGCTTCATATGCCAGCAGGAGCAGCCACAGCGCCGGGTCGGCGGCGCCGAACGTGCTGGCCGAATGGACCAGTACATTGAGTGCCACGATAAAGGTGATGATCCGCGCCGCGCGCACCGGTTGCCCTCGGCTCAGCAGCCCGAACAGCAGCCCGCGGAACGTCAATTCCTGTCCAGCCGCGTACACCCCCAGCGCAAACAGGAGGCTCCATCCGAGCGCGGGCAGCCCTGGCGCCTGCAGCGGCAGCCTGAGCGGCGCACTGGCCACCACTGCGGTCAGGTGCAGCCCCAGGGTCGCGCCGAGCGCCAGCCCGATGGCTACCTGGTGCAGAACCTCGCTGCCCTGCCCCAGTCCCAGCCCGGCCAGGAATCCCGGCCGGTCGCGGCCGAGCCAATACAGCCCGCCCCACGTCGCCAATGGACTGAGGAGCGCCAGATAGGGCGGCCAGTGGGGCAGGGCCAGCCAGGCAGGTGTGCGCAGGGCCGCCGGGGTGGAGAGCAGCGCCACCGCCGCAGCCGCCACGATGCCGGCCAGTGCCGGCCAGCGCTGCCGGTCCCCGACATCGAGCCGCCACAGGCTCGCCCAGAGCGGAAAACAAACGAACGCGAGGGTGAAAAGGATCGTTTCAGCCAGTCGCGCCGCGCCGGCATCTCCGTCGAGCGCGCTGAGCAGTGCCGCGAGCAGGCCAACGCCGATGACCACGAGTTGGAGCACGATCCGCAGCCGCGCGTCGCGCGCTCGTGCGCGCCTCTCGACGGCCTCCCAGTCGGGGTGAACCGTGACCTGGAGCAGTGAGGTGGGTATAAGGTGCCTCCATTTTTCCCGCTGGCTCAACCCGCGTCCATGGACGGCGGCGCCGCATAGGGTCGCACCACGCTATCGACCGCCGCCCCGCGCACCTCCAGCCGCTCGACCTGCCCGACCCCGGCCCAGCCGGCCAGCCGGACATGATCTCCCGCAACCTGCGGGATGTCCATCGCCTGCATGCACACGGCATCCACCGCCGCCGCGTCGGCCCCCACGGCCAGTACCCCATGCATTACCGGCTGGCCGAACAACGGCCCGTCGCCCTCCATGCCGGTGATGCCATCCACCACGGCCACGACAGTCGCCACGCTCTGGTGCAGTCCCAGGATGCTCAACGGGATGCCGTTGACGTGCAGCATATTCTTCGGCCAGCCGTAGCGTGCGCCCGGCACGACGCCGAACAGGTTCTTGAGGCTCAGCGAGACGCCCGCCCAGTGATGCGTCTTCATCTTGGGCACCGACACGATCAGGTCGGCCTCGCGCACGTGACGGGGCAGCCATAGCTCGCGCTCGTGGAGGAACCACCCGTCGCGCGCCGGCACGGGCGCCGGATCATCGTAGTTCAGATCGATGAACGGCACGCGGCGCTCGGCCAGCCGGGGTGCCAGCCCGCCCGCCTCGGCCACGGGTCGTGTCTCGCGGCGGAACCCTGACCCGTCGCCCACCGCGACCTCCCCTGCGCCGAGCTCCCGCAGCAGATCCACTACCGCAACGACCACCTCCGGCGCAGTCGTGATGGGGTAACCCTCGATGAAATCGATCAGGTTCGGCTTGACGAGCACTCGTTTGCCCGCGACATCGGGCATCGCCGCGGCCGCCCACTGCTCCCGCAGGCAGCCCAGCACATCGTCGCGGTAAGACGCGCACCGCCCCAGAGCCACGACCGCCGGCGCTCCCGCACGGCGCACTTGCGCCCCGCGCAGCATCCAGCGGTAGAAGTGGTACGGGCCGACCGGCTCGGTGACCTTGAAGACTGCCGCCGTGCTCAGGCCGATGCCGCCCCACAGCGCCAGCCGGATGAACCTCCGCCGCGACAGGCGGCGCTGTGCCGGCGATGCGGCTGCGGTTTCTTTGTCGCTCATCGCAGGGTACCCGCGCCCGACAGCAGCGCCAGGGCCGTCAGGTAAGGACTCCCCTCCCAACTGCCATCCCCGCGCTGCCGGGCCGCGAGGCGAGCTTCGGGCTCGGCGTCCGTGTCCCTAGTGTAAGCCGACTTTCACCGGTGGTCAACTGCTGCCTCACGCGCGGGCGGCTTTCACAGTGGATGCAGAAGTGAATCACCCTGGGCGGAGCGACCGCAGGGAGCGCAGTCGAAGGGGGGCCTCAGTGTAGTACGCCCCTCGCGCGTTAATCCCTGTCAGCCCATTGGCACGCTCAACACGCCCCAGAAGTAGCAATATCCACTATTGCATCGAACGCCCGTTCGGTGTATAATACAGATGAAACAGCAACAGCGACGTCATCTGTGAATTAGCCAGGCGCAATCTTCAACCTTCAACCTTCGACCCGCACCCTCAACATTCACCCCCGGAAAGGACCCGACCATGAACGCACAGCGCCGCACCTACTCCCCCGAAGTCAAAGAAGCCGTCCGCCTCGGCCTGCTGACCGGCCAGTCTATGGCCGACCTTGCAACCACGTACAACGTCCCCCTGAGCACCGTCAAGAGCTGGAAGGCCCGGGGCTTCGGTCATCCCGCGTCGATCCCCGCCGGCCAGCCTGCTGAGCCGGACCCTGCTCGCCTTCCACCACCGGCCGCGCGGATCAGCCGCGAGATTGGTGAGCAGATGGTGAGTTACATCATGGAGGCCATCCATGCCCTGCGCGCCCAGATGAACGTGATCGGCGATGAAACCTGGCTCCGCCAGCAGCGCGCCTCCGAGATTGCCATCCTCTACCGGACCCTTGCGGACAAGGTCGTCGAGCTGCTCGCCGCGATCGAAGCCGGCGTCGAGCAGGAGGCTGCGCAGGAGAACCTGTCCCTGGAAGATGTCGCCCAGGCAGCGGCCGCCATCCCGCGCCCCTACTGAGCCTGTCGAGCGTCCGCCCGTCCCCGGACGCAGAGACGCAAAAAGCTGCACCGGACGCAAAGGACGCAACCACCCGTAATTCGGACGCAACAGATGCAAAAGACGCACAGGATCGAGATGTGACGCTCTGTACAAATCTTCAATCTGCAATCTGAAATTCGGAACAATCCCGCATTAGGAGTATAGTGCGGAGCGACGCCCGCATTCGGCTCACAGGATGTGCTTGCTTGCTGACCCTTGCCCACCGCTTCCCGTGGAACCGTCTCTCCCCGCGCGGCCGCCACGCTGCCCGCGTGGCCGCGCTCGCGGCGCCGCTCTTCATCTACACCGCCATCGGCTTCTTCAAAAGCCTGCCAGCGGTCAGCCTCGTCACGCAGGTTGGAGTGCTCATCCTCCTCGCGGGCTGGTGGAGCTATCGCGCCATCCGGCGGCGCGGGCTAGCGGTCACGCCGCTGAACCTCCCGCTCGTTGCCTATCTCGCCGCGCTGGCCGTGGCTGTCCTCGCGTCGACCGACCCGCGCACCAGCCTCGACGCGCTGGTAACAGTGGCGGCGCTCGTCCTGTTCTACTTCCTCTTCTGTGACCTCCTGCTGGCCGGCTGGCAGCCGGAAGTATTCGTCGATGCCCTGCTCGTCATCGTGGGCCTCTTCCTGGTCGAGGCGCTCGGCTACCTGGCCTTCCAGTATGCCCGCTGGCTGCTTCTCAGCGTGTCCATCTACCCGAAGTTCCTGATTCAGCCGCAAATCTACGGCGTGGCCGACCACCCGAATCTCCTGGCCGGCCTGATCAACCTTGCGCTCCCGTTCGCCATCCTGCGGCTGGCGGGACCTCACTCCGTGCGGCCTATGGCCGCACGGGGTGAGGCCCGTTTCCTCTGGCGCGCCTACCTCCTCGCCGCCACGATTGTGCTCTTCTACACCCAATCGCGCGCTGGCTGGGTGGCCTCCCTCGCGGCGATCGGCGTGGTCCTGCTCCCCCTGCTCTCGCCCCACGGGCTGCCGTACCGGCACACCTGGCGCGCCTGGCTTGCAACGACCCGCAGCATCTGGCTCACGCTCGGGGCCTATCTGGCCGTCTTCCTTCTGCTCGTTGCACTAAACACGCGCGCCTCCACGTCGGAGTACACGGGCAATGCCGGCGGCTTTACGGCAGGCCGCGGCATCCTCTGGCAGGTCGCCTGGGACAGCTTCCTGTCCCGGCCCTTGACCGGCACCGGCCCGCTGACGTTCACCCGGCAGTACATGGACACGGTCCCCTTCCAGCGTGCCAACTCGTACACGCCGAACCACGCCCACAACCTCCTCCTCGACACCCTCGCCCAGGCCGGCCTGGTCGGCGGACTGGCCCTCGCCTGGCTGGTCGGCACAGGCGTCGTCGTGTGCCTGCGGCCATGGGGATGGCGCGGATGGGAGTCGAGGCTTCAGCCGGTCAGGCACGCGGACCCGGATGGAAGGTATCCGGCTAAAGCCTTGACTCCAGTGCGCGCCGGACCGGAGCGCGTCTCACCCCTCCTCGTCGCCCCATGCGCTGCGCTGGCCGGATTCCTCGTCCACTCGCTCTTCGACCTGATTAGCTGGCTGCCAAGCATTGCGCTGGTGGTTGTCATGCTCGCCGGCCTTGCCATGCACGCGGCGGACCAGGTGCAGGCGAGCACCAGTCCGCGCTGGCAACGCCGGGCAGCTATCGCGCTGGCGCTTGTAGCCGTGCTTGCGCTCCCGCCGCTCTTTGTGCGCGACTACACGGCGCGGCGCGCGCTGGGCGTGGCGATTCGCGCAGCGGGCAACGGCCAGTGGATGGCGACCACCATCTGGCTCGAAGCCGCGGTGCAGGCCGATCCCAGCAACATCCATTACCTGCGCCAGCGCGCCTACGTCTACGGCGTGCGCGCGGCCCCGCGGGACGGGCCGGGTGATCCCGTCGCGCTCAACGTCGCGCTCACCGCCTACGAAGAACTGTTCACCGTGCAGGACTCCTGGGTGCCCGATCTGCTCAATGCGGGGATGCTGTATCAGCTCGCGGGCAATGAGGGCGAGGCACAGCGGCTGTACGAGGCGGCCACGCCGCGCTGGGAGGGCTGGCCGCTGCCCGCGCTGCTGCTGGCCGATTCCTATGCCCGCCAGGGCCGTCGGGAAGAGGCGCGGCTCACCTTTGCTGAGGCGCTCGTGCGCAATGCGCGCGCCGGCGACACGGTTGCCTGCCTCCAGAATCCCCTGTGCCGGTCCCAGGCCGCCGAACTGCTCCAGCCGAGTGGCAGCATCGGCACGGTCCATCAGGAAGCACGCGGCCTGCTGGACGCCGGGCAGAGCGTGCAGGCCCTCGCCCTGCTGCAGGGCGTGCCCACGAGCAGGCGCTCGGCCCTCATCTGGATCGACCGGGCAGAGGCGCATATCGCGCTGGGCCAGTTGCGCGAGGGCCGTTACGCGCTGGAAGTGGCGGCAGCCCTGGAAGGCGACGAAAGCCCGGACAGCGCCGCCCGGCTGGCGCTGCTGCGCGCCGCGCTACTTACCCTGCAAGACCGGCACAGCGAAGCTATCGCCGCGCTCGAAACCGTCATGCGGCCCCGCATCGTCTTCCTGCCCTACGATATGATCTACCGGCAGTTCTCGATGCCAGGCCTCTTCGTGCCCCGGCTCGCGATGCTGGAGCGCACGATCGATGACCTGGAGGCCTATCACCGGCTCTCGCAGCTCTACACGCTGGCAGGCCGGCTGGAGGATGCAGAGTGGGCCGATCGGCACGCGGCTGCGCTCGAGGAGTTGATGGCACAGACCGAGGAGGATGCGCCGCAGTAAATAGCAGACGGGAAGTACGCTCACATACACGAATACTTTAGACCGGCATAATGCGACACAGATGAACATTAGACAAACACAAAACAAACAATACAGATTCACGGAGGATGTACAATGTTCAAGAAACTGTCTGTCGTACTGATGTTGGTCGTTGCGATGGTCATCGGCTCCGCTGGCTTTGCGGCTGCCGCCCCCAAGTACGATGATATGCGCCCGACGATCGTCGGAATCGCCGTCAGCGACCCCAACTTCTCGACCCTGGTCGCCGCAGTGAGCAAGGCGGGCCTGGTCGAGCCGCTGAACAGCAACCGGGGTCAGGTGACCGTGTTCGCCCCCACGAACATGGCGTTCGACAACCTGGCGGCTGCGCTGTTGGGCGAGGGCAAGACCGGCATGGATCTGGTCAATGCCCTGGACGCCGAGACCCTGAAGGCCGTCGTGCTGTACCACGTGGCGCCTGGCAAGCGGTATGCCACGGATGTCCTGAGCAGCTCGCGCATTCGCACGGCGAGCAAGGCCTTCCTGTTCCCGTACGTGATGGACGGCAACGCCTACCTGAAGAACCCGAACGGTGTGGCCGATGCGCAGATCATCGCCACCGACATCGAGGCCAGCAACGGCGTCATCCACGTGATCGACCAGGTGCTGATCCCGTAACCTGAACAACCAAACGCACTCTCGAGTTCCTCTCTCCTTGCAAAGAGGCCCGCAGATGTCGTCGATCTGCGGGTCTCTGAGCATTTGCATCATTAGCGCGGAATCTGAGTTGCCAAGCGCGGAGGGGCTTGCTCCTAAGCCTTGGGATACGCAGTGCAGGTGGAGTCGAGGCTTCAGCCAGTTTGGGTGTATACGCTTACGGCCAGGCTAACCGGCTAAAGCCTTGACTCCAGCAGCCTGGAAGGCCGGGCCACCGCCCCTACAACCGGCTCACATCGTGCGAGCCGCTCTCGCGGATTCCCGCCGGCGTAATCTCCACGAACTCAGCATTCTCGTGCAGCTCCTCGATAGTGCGCGCCCCCGCATAGCTCATGCCGGACCGCAGCCCGCCGACCAACTGGTAGAGGATCTCCCGCACGTGGCCCCGGTAGGGCACCACGGCCTCCACGCCTTCCGGCACAACCTTGTCCCAGTCCTGCTGGCTTTCGGCGCTCTCGTCGCCGTTCCCGCGCTCTGCTTGCTGGCGACCCATCGCCGCACCGAGCGAGGCCATCCCGCGCACGACCTTGAACTTCTGCCCGTTGCGGATGACCGGCGCGCCGGGTGCCTCCTCGCAGCCGGCGAACAGGCTGCCGATCATGACCGTGTCCGCGCCTGCCGCCAGTGCCTTGACGAGGTCCCCTGACACCCGGATGCCGCCGTCCGCGATGATGGGGAGGTCGCGGCCCGTGTCGGCCACCCCCTGCACGCTGTCCATGATGGCCGTGAGCTGCGGCACGCCGAAGCCGGTCACGATGCGCGTTGTACAGATGGAGCCGGGGCCGATGCCGACCTTGATGGCGTCCGCGCCCGCCTCTGCTAGGTCGCGCGCGCCCTCGCGCGTCGCGACGTTGCCCGCGATGATCTGCGCGGCGGGGAACTCGCTGCGGAGCCGCCGGACCATGGCAAGGCAGTGGTCCGCGTGCCCGTGCGCGATGTCCAGCACGATGACGTCCGCGCCCGCTTCCAGCAGCGCCGCAGCCCGCGCCACCTCGCCGTGCCCGACGCCGATCGCGCCGCCGACGCGCAGCCTGCCGTGCTCATCGAGCGTGGCATCGGGGTACTGCTGCACCTTCATCAGGTCTTGCGTTGTGATCAGTCCAGCCAGCCCGCCTGCCTCATCGAGGATGGGCAGCTTCTCCAGCCGGTGCTCGTACAGCACGCGGCGGGCCTCCTCGCGTGTCACATCCGGCCCCACGTGGATGACCTTCTCCACGGGCGTCATCACCTCACGCACGGACACGGCCGACGGCGGCGCGAGCAGCACATCGCGGTGGGTCACAAGGCCCTCGAACCGGCCGTCCGGCCCAAGCACGACCAGTCCCCCCACCTCGAAGCGTTGCATCAGCTCGGCCGCCTGCGTGATGGTCGCGGACGGCTCGATGGCGTACGGATTGGCAACCACGAAGCCCTGCGAGCGCTTCACATGCGCGACCTGCCGCGCCTGCTGGTCGGCGGTCATGAAGCGGTGGATGATGCCGATGCCGCCGGCGCGTGCCATCGCAATCGCCATCGTGGCTTCGGTCACTGTGTCCATGTTCGCGCTGATGACCGGCGCGCGGAGGTGGATGCCCGGCGTCAGCCGGCCCGAGGTATCGACATCGCGGCGCGAGGCAATCGTGGAGCGCCGAGGCGTCAGCAGAACATCGTCAAACGTAAGCGCTTTCTGCGCGCGAATGCGCATGAGTCCCTCCCTGTCATTGACTATCGTCTATGATTCTATGCGAGGGCGGGCGGGATGACAAGGTGCAGAGGTGAACAGGAGAGCAGGTGAACAGGTGATGTGGTCGGGCGGGCGTAGGGGCGGTCCTGCGTGTCCGCCCCTACATTACGATGGGATCGGCATGTTCGTCCGGCGTGATATCACGGGACCAACAACTGGTCCAGCGCGCCGGCAAGCACCGCGACCCCCTGCAGCCACTCGTCGATCTCCACATGCTCCTCCGGCGTATGGTCCAGGCTGCTGTCGCCCGGTCCGTACGCCAGCATCGGGCAGTCCCACGCGCGCGCAACAACATTCATGTCGGAGGTGCCTGTCTTGAGCAGGAAGCCGGGCTCGCCGCACCGGCCGCGCACGGCGGCCAGGAACGCGCGCACCAGCGGCGTGTTCTTCTCGGCGCGGTACGCCTGTTCCTCGCCGCTGAAGCGGAAGATGCCCTGGCCGTCCACGCTGACCAGCAGCCGCTTGAGCGTGTCCGGCGCAAGGCCGGGCGGCAGGCGGAACCCCATACGCAGGTCTGCGGTTTCGAGCAGCCCGTCGTCGCCCGACTGGAACCTGCGCAGCGAAGCCTGCACCTGTTCCCACGTCCGGTCGTTGCCCGTATTCAGCTCTTCGATGAGCTCCTGCACGCGGCGCCAGTAGGCAAAGGCCATCTCGGGCGCGCTCTGCGCGGGGCCGGCAGTATGCGACATGAGACGCTGGAACTCGACGTCGGCCAGCAGGCGGCCCTTGTAGCCGAGCGCGACGCGCTGCCAGCCGGTGGGTTCGCCGATGACCACGAGGTCGGGCCTGCGCCGACCGGTCAGATGGCGCGCGCCGCGCGAGCTGGCGCTCTCCTCCTCGACCGCACCTGCAACGACGAGCCGCCAGCCCGGCCGCGGACCGACCAGCGCGGCGGCCGTCGCGAACGCGACCAACGGCCCTTTGGCATCCACTGCGCCGCGGCCGTACAGGCGGCCCTCACGCTCGCAGACCTTCGGGAAGCCGGGCACGGTGTCGATGTGGCCGAGCAAGAGCAGCTCGCGCTTCGGTCCGGCCGCGCCCGGCGCTTCCAGCACGCCGATGGCATTGCCTGCGCTGTCGCGGTGGGCCGAGAAGCCGTGCTCCACCAGCCACTTGACAAGGAAATTGACGGCGGGCATCTCCTGGCCGGAAGGCGAGCGGATCTCGAGCAACGTGCGCAGGAGCGCCAGGCCGCTGGCAGTGGTTTCGCTGATGTCGGTGGACATGGCAACCTCGCTGAATGAATGACGAATTGCGAATTACGAAATACGAATTACGAGGGACGCCCGGTGTCCTGGGAGATCGGCGGTGATCGGTCTTGAATTCTGGCCGGGTCTGGCTATGGCCGGTCTCTAACAGAGCCACAGTCAAACCCGAATGGGGACGGCTGAATCGTCGCTACAAGTGCGCACACACCGCGGCGGTGACTTCGACAGTGGTCGAGAGGCCGCCGAGGTCGGGCGTCATGCCCCCATCGTTGATCGTCTCAGCCACGGCGCGCCGCACGTTGGCTGCGGCAGCCGGTTGGCCGATATGTTGGAGCAACATGGCTCCGCTGAGGATCGCGCCGAGTGGGTTCGCGATGCCCCGACCCGCGATGTCGGGCGCGCTGCCGTGCACCGGCTCGAAGACGCCGATCCGACCGTCGCCGACGTTGGCTGACGGCGCGAGCCCCAGCCCGCCGATCAGCCCGGCGGCAAGGTCGGACAGGATGTCACCGAACAGGTTGGTGGTGACAAGCACGTCGAAGCGGCCTGGCTCCCTCGCCAGCCACATTGCGGCGGCATCGACCAGCATCTCGTCGACCTCGATATCAGGATGGCTGGCGGCGACATTCAGGCACGCCTCGCGAAACAGCCCGTCGCTGACCTTGAGGACGTTGGCCTTATGTACGATGGTGACGCGGGGATGCTCGCGGCGGAGCCGCGCCTGCTCGCACGCGACGCGCATGATGCGCTCGCTGGCGCGGCGGGTGATGACCCGCTCGGCAATGGCCGTATCGCCGTCGCGATGTTCGCGGCCGCTGTACAATCCCTCGGTGTTCTCGCGGACGATGAGCAGGTCGATGGCTCGGCTGTCCGGCAGGAGGCTGTGAGCCGGGCGCAGATTGGCGTAGAGGTCGAGCTGGCGGCGCAGCGCGAGGATGGGGCTGTGATAGATGGGTGCGCCGGGCACGGTCGGCCGCGTGTCGCCGCTGATGGGCGACTGCGTGGCGCCGAAGAGCACCGCGTCGG
>JAKPQT010000188.1 GCA_029555885.1 Chloroflexota bacterium
GCCCGGCTGGCGCAGTTCTACGAGCGCGGCGGCGCAGTCAAAACGCTTTCCGGATCGCGCGGCTCCATCAGCATCGTGGGCGCCGTGAGCCCGCCGGGCGGCGATTTCTCGGAGCCCGTCACCCAGCATACCCGGCGCTTCATCCGCTGCTTCTGGGCGCTCGACACCGAGCTGGCCAACGCCCGCCACTATCCCTCAATCCATTGGCTGCGCTCCTATTCCGAGTACGTGGAGGACGTGGCCGGGTGGTGGGACAAGCGGGCGCCCGACTGGCAGGAGCTGCGCACCGAGGCGATGACCTTGCTTCAGCGCGAGGACAGGCTGCAGCAGATCGTCAAGCTGGTCGGCCCCGACGTGCTGCCCGATTCCCAGCGGCTGATACTCTTCATCGCCGAGCTTTTGAAGGACGGCTTTCTCACCCAGAGCGCCTTCGACGAGAAGGACATGTATTGCTCGCCGGAACGGCAGATGGCCCTGCTGCGGATGATCATGGCGCTTTACAGGAAGGGGCGCGAGGCAATCCAGGCAGGCGCCCCGCTGCTGAAAGTGCAGAAGCTGCCCAGCGTGCCGCTGCTCATGCGCGCAAAGGAAGCGCTTGGCAACGACGAGCTCGCGGCGCTCGCGGACCTGGGCGAACGCCTGGGCCGTGAACTCGACGCGCTCGCCGACGAGCGCCGGAAACCGGGACCATAGCCATGGCTGACAAGGAGTTTGACATCCGGGACCGCGGCCTCCAGTTCGTCGGCTCCACAAGAATCGACGGGCCCCTGGTGGTCGTGGAGCGCGTCCGCGACGTCGGCTACGACGAGGTGGCCGAGATCGTCGGGGAGGACGGGCGCACGCGCATCGGGCGCGTGCTGGATGTTTCGGACCGCCTGGCCGTGCTGCAGGTCCTGGAGGGCACCACCGGGCTCTCCAACCAGGCCGTGCGGACGCGGTTCCTCGGCGAAAATTTCCGGCTCCCGGTCTCCCGCGGAATGCTGGGGCGCGTTTTTGACGGACTGGGCCGCCCGGCCGACGGCGGCCCGCCGGCGCTCTCGGCCGACAGGCGCGACATCAACGGACTGCCGATCAATCCAACCGCAAGGCGTTACCCGCGGGAATTCATCCAGACCGGGCTGTCGGCCATGGACGGAATGAATGCCCTGGTCCGCGGGCAGAAGCTCCCGATATTCTCGGGCAACGGCCTCCCGCACGACCGCGTTTCAGCACAGATCGTGCGGCAGGCCTGCCTTCTGGAGGAGCAGGTCGAGTTCTCGATCGTCTTCGCCGCCATGGGCGTGAAGCACGACGTGGCCCGGTTCTTCATCCGCAACTTCGAGGATTCCGGAACGCTGGCCCGCGTGGTCATGTTCCTTTCCCTTGCGGACGCGCCCAGCGTGGAGCGGCTGCTCACGCCGCGAATGGCCCTCACCAT
This sequence comes from Chloroflexota bacterium, assembly GCA_029555885.1. The sequence goes on from JAKPQT010000188.1 coordinate 1,418, forward strand.
GGCCGAGCACCTGGCCTTCGACTGCGGCCAGCACGTGCTGGTCCTGCTCACGGACATGACCAACTACTGCGAGAGCCTGCGCGAGGTGGGCACGGCGCGCGGCGAGATCCCGGGGCGCAAGGGCTATCCCGGCTACCTGTATTCCGACCTCGCCAGCCTGTACGAGCGCGCCGGGCGCATCGACGGCGCGCCCGGCTCCATCACGCAGATGGCCATCCTGACCATGCCGTCCGACGACATCAGCCACCCGGTGCCGGACCTGACCGGCTACATCACGGAGGGACAGATCGTCCTGGACCGCGACTTGTTCAACCGCGGCGTGTATCCGCCAATCGCCGGCCTGCCGAGCCTGTCGCGGCTGATGAAGGACGGCGTGGGCAGGGGCTACACGCGCGACGACCACCCGGCCCTCGCGAGCCAGATGTTCGCCTGCTATGCCCGCGTCAAGCGCGTGCGCGGCCTTGCGGACGTTATCGGCGAGGAAGAGCTGAGCGCCCTGGACAAGCAGTACCTGAAGTTCGGCGAGGCCTTGGAGCATCGC
>JAKPQT010000222.1 GCA_029555885.1 Chloroflexota bacterium
TGTTCATCATCGAAAACGGCACGGTGCTCGAATTCACCAAAGAGACAGCGCAGGTGGTAGACCAGGTGCCAAGCGGCAACGTCTTCGTGCAGGGTTCCGGCGTCGGCGACATAGGCCCAAAGGTGATGGCCGAGCGCGAGATCCTGGCGCGCGATGGCTTCGTCATCGCCGTCATCCCGGTCAGCCCGACGACGGGCGAGCCGAACGGCCGGCCGGAGTTGGTCTCGCGCGGCTTTGTCTATCTGCGGGAGAGCGGGGAACTGCTGGATCGGGCTGCGGAGCGCGCGTGGGTTGCGCTGCAGGGCAGCGGCCTGAAGCGGCGGCAGGCCATCGTCGAGCGCACGCAAGACGTGCTCAACAAGTTCTTCTACGAGGAAACCCGCCGCCGGCCGATGGTCGTGGGGGTGGTGACGCAGCGGGCGTGATGCCCTCACCCCGGGCGACCTTCGGCCGCCCACCCCTCGCCTGAAGCAAGCTTCAAGAGAGGGGGACCGAGTACGTGAACCCCCTCCTGGACCGCAGTCCAGGAGGGGGGTGAGGTTACTTCGCCGTTTCCACCGCCCGCGTCTCGCGGACGACCATCACCTTGATTTGGCCCGGATACTCCAGGTTGTCCTCGATGCGCTTGGCGATGTCTTTCGCCAGCCGGATCGAGGCCAGGTCATCTACATCCTCCGGCTTCACGATCACGCGCACCTCGCGGCCCGCCTGAATCGCGTAGGTCTGCTGCACTCCCTTGAAGGAGTTGCCGATATCCTCAAGCGCCTGGATGCGCTTCACGTAGGTCTCCAGCGCCTCGCGCCGGGCGCCCGGCCGCGAGCCGGAGATGGCATCGGCCGCGGTCGCAATCGCCGCCTCGACAGAGAGCTGGTCCACCTCATGGTGGTGCGAGGCAATGATGTTGACGACTTCGGCGGGCACACCATATCGCTTCGCGAGATCCGCGCCGACCTGCGCGTGCGCGCCTTCCACCTCATGGCTGACGGCCTTGCCGATGTCGTGCAGCAGCGCGCCCATCTTCGAGGTCTGGACGTTGGCGCCCATCTCCGCGGCCAGCATGGCCGCGATGTGCGTCGCCTCGACAGCATGGGCGAGCTGGTTCTGGCCGTAGCTCGTGCGATATTTCAGCCGGCCCAGCAGCTTGATAATCTCCGGATGGAGCATCTGCATGCCGACTTCGATGACCGCCTGCTCACCGGCATCCTTGATGGACTTCTCGACCTCTTGCTGGGCCTTCTCGACCTCTTTCTCGATGCGCGCCGGATGGATGCGGCCATCCTGGACGAGGCGGCTGAGCGCAATGCGCGCGACCTCACGGCGAATCGGGTCAAAACTGGAAACGATGATGGCTTCGGGGGTGTCATCGACGACCAGGTCCACGCCCGTCACCTGTTCGATGGCCCGGATGTTGCGACCCTGCCGCCCGATGATGCGGCCCTTCATTTCGTCGTTCGGCAGCGGCACGCTGGTCACGGTCGTCTCAGAGACGTGATCGGACGCGACGCGCTCCAGCACACGGGTGATGATCTGGCGGGCGCGCTCGTCAGCCTCGGCCATGGCCGTAGCCTCGACCTCGCGAATCTTGCGCGCCATCTCCTGGCGGGTGTTCTGCTCCACCAGGGTCAGCAACTCCTGCCGGGCCTCCTCCTGGGTCATCGACGCGACCCGTTCGAGCTCGGCGCGATGGTCATCCTCGATCTTCGCCAGGTCGGCCTCGCGCTTGTCGAGCTTGGCCTGGCGCTGGTCCAGCTTCCGGTTGCGCAGCTCCAACTGCTCCAGGCGGCCGTCCAGCGATTCCTGGCGGCGCTGCAGGCGTTCTTCCGCGCGATCCACCTCGCGGCGGCGCCGGAGCAATTCTTGCTCCGCTTCTTCAATGACCTGAACTCTTTGCTCCTGTGCAGCCAGTTCGATGGTTTTGGCCCGGCTCTCCGCCTCGGCCATCATCCGCTTTGCCTCGATTTCGGCGTTGCGGGTGATAGCATCAGCCTCGTTGCGAGCCTGCAACTGGCGGGACTTCATCAGCAGATAGCCGATGACTCCCCCGGCAACCATGGCTACCAGGAAGATCAGCAGGTCCACCACGATACGTAGGCCTGGACTTCCTGCAAACATTGGGGGTTCCTCACTTTCACATCATCATGGGTTGTGGGTTAATTCTTTATATAACGCTTCCACGACTTCCGGCAACGTCATAGCCGAAGCCACGCCGCAAGAGGAAATCGGTTAGCTTACGTCGAAAGGCCGGCGGGTCGGCCTGGGCCAGCGCGGCCAGCCGCTCCGCCCGCGGGCGCGCCGCCTGCTGCGCGGCCTCCAGCGCGTCCACATTGGCAAGGGCCGTCTCGATGGCCTCGTTCTCCACGCCGCGCTGACGCAACTCCTGGCGCAGCGCGTACGCCCCCTTCGGTCGAAAACGCTGGCGGTTGTCCACCCAAAAACGGGCGAACTCCGCATCGTTGAGATAGCCCTGTTCGCTGAGGCGGGTAATGACCGCCTCAACCAGCTCCGCACTGTACCCGGCCTCGGCCTGTGCCAGATACTGCCGCACCTCCGCAACGCTGCGCGGGCGAAAGCTCAAAAAGCGGACAGCCCGGTCATAGGCCTTTTGCAGGCTGTCCTCAGCTTCCAGCTTCGCGATATCCGCATCGCTCAAGAACTGTCCGATGCGCAGCGTCGCAGCGACCAGGTCAGGCAGCGCAAAGGCATACTGGCCGTCCAGGTACACATTGACCCGGTCGGCGGCGCGTTTCTGATACTGAAGACTCGTAATCGTGCCGGCCAAAGTGCCAACCCCAAACGCAACCCAACAAAAAAGAGCCGTGCGACAGCACATATCGTCCTGTCCACAGCTCTTGTCTAGAACACGCCAAAAGCGCGTCCGTTCTTCTCCAGCCAACGGTCCGCGCAACAGCGTAAAACGCGCCAGTTCAGTGACACGGAGAGTGCCGGATGGCTCCCATCACGGAGCATCCGGCTCGGCCTTCTGGCGCGAGCCTCCTCGCCATCGAGGGCGCTGCGCCAGCCGTCACAGAGGCTCCGGCTCCCCGGCCAGAACGAACGGCCGGCGAGCCAGGCATCTGCCTGCCCCTATGCAACTCTCAGCCTGTGATAGCCTTAAGTCACCAGGCGATCGGTCAACACGATCCACTCCCGCGAGTCTTTGGGGGTCAACGCCGCTGCGTGGCGTGCAATGACTTTCACAAGATCGCTGTGGTCAGTCGCCCCCGCCGGAACACCTCGGCTGCGGTTGGCGCCTTGCACCAATCGCATCCCGGGCCTTCCGCCCACTGCACCCGTCGCAGTTAGCGGTGGGCATCAACTCAGTTACGGCAGCCACGCGCCTGAGCCCGCGGCTGCGTTCACTCCCTCAGGCGTCTATTCGATGGCCTCGTCGTCTGCATCGTCATCATCAGACGCTTCGACCACCTGGACCGGAATCATCGATGCTGCCGTGCGAATCGCTGTCTCGATGCGCTGGATCAACACCGGATCCTTCTCCAGGAATTCCTTGGCATTTTCACGACCCTGCCCCAGCCGCAAATCCTCGTAGCTGTAGAAGGCGCCGCGTTTCTCTATTATACCCATATTTGTGCCAAGGTCTAATAAGTCACCCGACTTGCTGATGCCCTTATTATACATGATGTCGAACTCGGCCTGGCGGAAGGGCGCGGCGACCTTGTTCTTCTTGATGGTCACGCGCGTCCGGTTGCCGACCGAGTTGCCGCCCGCCTTGATGCTCTCGATGCGCCGGATGTCCATGCGCACGCTGGCGTAGAACTTGAGCGCCAGGCCGCCCGGCGTCGTCTCCGGGTTGCCGAACATGATGCCGATCTTCTGGCGCATCTGATTGGTGAAGATGAGCGCGGTGTTGCTGGCCTTGATCGCGCCGACGAGCTTGCGCAACGCCTGCGACATCAGGCGCGCCTGCAGGCCGACGTGGCTGTCGCCCATCTCGCCTTCGATCTCGGCGCGGGGCACGAGCGCCGCAACCGAGTCGATCACCACGACATCCACCGCGCCGGAGCGAATCAACGCCTCCGCAATCTCCAGGGCCTGCTCGCCCGTGTCCGGCTGCGAGATGTACAGCTCATCCACGTTGACGCCGCAGCGCCGCGCATAGTCCGGGTCCAGTGCGTGCTCGACGTCGATGAACGCCGCGATGCCGCCCATCTTCTGCGCCTCGGCGATGATGTGCTGGCAGATGGTCGTCTTACCCG
>JAKPQT010000232.1 GCA_029555885.1 Chloroflexota bacterium
GAGATTCGCAAGTTTCAGCACGCAGTAACCGATTGAAGTGGGACGTATTGATGTGGAAATGATGGAGCTGTTATCGCGCGTGCGCGATGCGCTCGGTTGGGATGTAACATCGGAGGGCGATGTAAGGGTAGCTTATGACGACCGCCGCGTGAGTGAGAACACACTGGCGCGTGCGCTCAGAGGTTTGGGTTTCTAGCGCAAGCCTGTGCCGGTTCCGGTCCCGGCTCGTGCCCGCTATACCTACCCGCTCAGGTCAGGTCGTAGGTCACGCCGGTAAGCTCCTCGGACACCACCCAAAGCCGCGCAGCAAGTGCACGATCGTGGGACCGCCGGCTGGAGCGTGATTTGACCGGTAAGCCGCGCAGACCCATCAGGCTGCCGGGGCCGTAGTAGTCGCTGCCTCGCACCTCGGCGCCAGCAGCCGCATAGACCAGCGGCAGCGCGCCCATCACGGCGGGCTGGGCGATTACGCGGTTGGCGGCCTGCATCAGGACCTGGCTGCCGCGGTTGCCGGCCATCGAAGGCCCGACTGACTGCAGATTCGTGGCCGCATAGCCGGGATGTGCTGCAACGCTCAGAACCGGACTTCCTACGTTCTCCAGGCGTCGCTGTAGCTCGTAGACGAACAGCAGGTTTGCCAGCTTCGACTGCGCATAAGCAAGCCAGTTATTGTAGCGTCTTTTGCTGTTGAGGTCGGCGAAGTTGATATTGCCGATAACATGAACCCCGCTGCTGACCGTCACGATGCGCGCGGTCTGATTCGCGAGCAGCATCGGCAGCAACAATCCGGTCAGAGCGAAGTGACCGAGGTGGTTGACGCCGAACTGCATCTCGTACCCATCCCGCGTTTCGCGCCGCGGAATCGCCATCACCCCTGCGTTGTTGAGCAGGATGTCGAGCCGGTCGTGAGTTGTGCAGAACGCCGATGCAAACTGGCGGACCGATGCCAGGTCAGCAAGGTCGAGCAGCCGCACTTCCAGCCGCGCAGCAGGAACTGCCGCGCGGACGGACTGTG
>JAKPQT010000267.1 GCA_029555885.1 Chloroflexota bacterium
CATCTCTGCCACGGGCACTTTCTCCCACAAGTGGGCGGGGAGCAGGCCGATGGTCGTGTAGTCGATGAACGGGGCCAACGGTTGCTTGAGCGTGAAGCGAATTGCGAGGCCCTCCGGGCCTTCAGGCGCAGAGACCTCGACGGCCCGCCAGAGCGTGCTGAGCCAGGTGACGCCGGGGAACGCCTCCGCCTGCATCGCGCCTATCGTGTAGAGCACATCTGCGGCCGTGACAGGCAGGCCATCGTGCCAGTACAGGCCGGAGCGCAGCCGGAAATCGTAGGTCAGGCCGTCGGGGCTGACCACGAAGCTCTCTGCCAGGTCAGGTACCACGTTGCCGCGTTCATCCAGCCGCGTCAGGCCGTTGAACAGCAGCGCACCCAGCACCCCATCCACCTGGTTATACTGGCTGAGCAGGGGATTGAGGTACTGCGGGTTGCCGGCCACGCCTTCAACCAGCGTCCCGCCCCGTTCGGGGACGGTCACGCTGGTGAAGTTGTAGGCCGTGTAGCGGAGCAGGGCAGCCAGCAGGATGATGCCCAGAAGGGCGATGGCTGCCTGCCAGCGAAGGTATCTGCCCAAGGTGGGTTAGTTGATGGTAACGGTGATCAGGCTCAACAGCAGGAACAGGATGCCGGTGACGATCGTGGCGTTGAAGAGGGTCTTTTCGACCCCGCGCCGCGTCTTGTAGACACCCATATCGCTGCCGCCGAAGACGTTGCCCATGCCGGCGTTTTTGGCTTGCACCAGAACGAGGATGCTGATGACGACGGCCAGGATAATCTGCACCAGATAGAGATAGGTCTTCACAGGTGAAACTGCCTCCGGGACGATTAGGGGGCCAGGCCCATCAATCGGGTCGCCCCAACAAGACGGACATTATAACATGGGCCGCGATGCGTACAAAATGCCATGCTGTCGTTCCCAAAGGCGGCGGTACAGGCCGCCGCGGCCCAGGAGCTCGGCGTGCGTGCCGCGTTCGGCCACGCGGCCGCGGTCCAGCACGATGATTTCCGCCATGTGTTCCAGCCCGGCCAGCCGGTGCGTGATGGTCAGTGTGGTCCGTCCGGCCATGAGCGGGGCCAGCGCGTCAAGCAGCGCGGTCGCAGTCGCAGGGTCGAGGTTTGCCGTCGGCTCGTCGAGGATGAGCACCGGCGCGTCTTTGAGCAGCGCGCGGGCAATGGCGAGCCGCTGGCGTTCGCCGCCGCTGAGCTGCCAGCCCTGCTCGCCGATCCAGGTGTCATAGCCCTCGGGCAGCGAGACAATGAAATCGTGCAGTTGCGCCGCACGCGTCGCGGCCTCCAGTTCGGTCTGCGTGGCGTCGGGCCGCGCCAGCCGGAGGTTTTCGCGTACGGTGGTGTTGAACAGGTAGGTCTGCTGCGTAACCATCCCCATAAGCCCGCGCGCCTCCTCTGGGGGCAGGTTGCGCAGCTCCTGGTCGCCCAGCCGCACCTCGCCCGCCTCATAGTCGAGGAAGCGCAGGAGGATGTGCGCGAGCGTCGTCTTGCCTGCGCCGCTCGGCCCCACGATGGCGACCTGGCTGCCCGCGGGGACGTCGAGGTCAACATCGAGCAGGGCCGGCGGCTCACCGGGGATGTAGCGCGCGGTCACCCCGCGGAAGGAAATAGCGGGTGGGTTCAAGGGAGCGTCACCCTGCTCACCGGGACCGCCCGACCGTAAACGGATGGGGCTACCTGCGCGACGCCCCGTGAACGGGGCTGGGGGCGGGATCGAACCGGGAATCTCCACCTTGGCACGGTCACCGGCACCAACAACGCGCCCGTCCTCCACCACCCCGGCCAGCCGCCGGGCCGCAGCCAGGCTGGCCGTGAAGTACTGCGCGGCCTGGGGCAGAGGTGACACGGCCTCGAAGGCAGCCAGCGTCACGAGCGCCAGTACGGCCAGATCTATGCCGGTAATGCTGCTGCGGACGACCAGCGGGATCGCGGCGATCAGCGGGATCGCGGCAGCCAGCACCGCGACGACGGTCCACCACATCACCAGTGTGCCCGCTGCGCTGTTGGCTGCGGCGAGCCCGCCCATGCGCGCCTGGGCCCGGCTCACGGTGCGGCTGAGCATCTCCAGCCGGGCCAGGTGGCGCGACCCCGCGCCGAACGCGACGAGGTCCGCAGTGCCCTGCACGGTGTCCACGGACTCGGCATCCAGCGCGGCACGGGCCGTGACCAGCGCCTGTCCGGGGCGGCGGCCCATCCGCTGCGCGAGGAGCGGCAGGCCCAGGCCCGCGATGAGCAGGCCGCCGAGCAGCGCCAGAGCCGGGCCGGGGTGATAGGTCAGCACAAACAGGGTCACGCCCGCGGTCATCAGCAGGCCGACGAGCGGCGGAGCCACGGCCCGCACGTAGAAGTGCTCCAGCGTCGCGATGTCTGCGGTCGCCCGGCTCAACAGATCGCCGCTGCGGTAGCCCAGCAGCCGCAGCGGCGACAGCGGCTCGATGGCCGCGTAGAACCAGATCCGCACCTCCGCCAGCACGCGAAACGTGACCTGGTGGGTGACAAGGCGTTCCAGGTAGCGCGTCACCCCGCGGCTGAGGCCAAAGAAGCGAACGCCGACGATGGCAACCTGCAGGACCGTGATGGACGGTTGCAGGCTGGCCGTCGCGATGAGCCAGGCAGACGTGCCCAGGAGCGCGATGCTGCCGGCGACGGTCAGGCAGCCGAGAAGCACTGACAGCGCGATCCAGCTTCGGAAGGGGCGCAGGAAGTGCAGGAGGAAGGGGAGGGCATTCGGGCGGTTGAAACCGCTGCGACCGTGTTGCTGCGCAGCCCCGCGAAGCCTGCCTGCGCAGGCTGAATCAGCCGCATCCTGAGCGGGTGACCGGCGCAACGTGGCCGACGAGTCCGCGCCAGTCGAAAGACGCCGGCTTCCAGCTTCCAGCTTCCAGCCTTCGCCAGTCGAAGCATCCTGAGCGGGTGAACGGCGCATCGTGCCGGACGAATCACCGCCAGTCGAAGGACGCTCGCTGCCAGCTTCCAGTTTCCAGCTTCCAGCTTCCAGTTTCCGACCCGCGTCCAGCACGACGATGCGGTCCGCCCGCTGCACCGCCAGCGGACTGTGCGCAATGATGAGCGCGCTGCGGTCCGCTAGCAGCTTATCCAGCGCCGCCTCGATGTGCCCCTCTGTCTCCGGGTCCAGATTGGCGGTCGCTTCGTCGAAGATGACGAACGGCGCATCTGCCAGGAAGGCGCGCGCGAGCGCAATCCGCTGCGCCTGCCCTCCGCTGAGCCGCGCGCCCCGCTCACCGAGCACCGTGTCGAATCCGGCAGGCAGCGTGGCTATGAAGTCTGCACCGGCCCGCTGAGCGGCCTCGGCCACCTCTGCATCGCTCGCGTCCGGCCGGCCCAGCCAGATGTTGTCCGCGACCGACGCGTTGAACAGGTAGGGCGCCTGCGGCACCCAGGCCACGCGCGGCCGCCACGCGTCGTCGGTGAGGTCAGATAGCGGCTGCCCGTCTACAAGGATGCGGCCCGCGTCGGGTTGGATGAAGCGCAGCAGCAGCGCGGCGACCGTGCTCTTGCCCGCGCCGCTCGGGCCCACCAGCGCGACCTTCTCACCCGGTGAGATTTCGAAACTCACGTTGTCGAGCGCAGGGAGGTCGCGGCCCGCGTAGCGGAAGCTGACCGCCTCGAAGCGGATGTGCGGCGGAGTCGGGGTTTTGGTCCCGTGGGTTCGGGATTCCGGATGGAGAGAAACCGGCTGAAGCCTCGACTCCGGAGAGACAGGCAAGGGCGTGTCCAGCACCTCGAAGATGCGCTGTGCGGCGGTCACGCCGGTCGTGGCTGCATGGAAGCGCGTGCCGAGCAGGCGCAGCGGCAGGTAGAACTCGGGCGCCAGCACCAGGATGAAGAACGCGGGGAGGAAGTCCATCCGGCCGTACAGCAGCCGTAGGCCGATCTCGACGGCCACAACCGCGGTGCTGAGGGTGCTGACCAGTTCGAGGACCAACGCGGAGAGAAACGCCACCCGCAGCACCCGGAAGGTCGCGTCGCGATGATGCTCGCTGATGCGGCGGATGACCTCGACCTGCCCCTGGCTGCGGTTGAACAGCTTGAGCGTCGCCAACCCCTGCACCATGTCGAGGAAGTGCGCGTTCAGCCGGCTGAGCGTGGTCCACTGGCGCCGTGTCACCCCGTCGGCCAGGTTGCCGATCAGGGCCATGAACAGCGGAATCAGCGGCGCGGTGAGCAGCAGCACGAGCCCGGTAATAGGGTCCAGGGGAAAGACGAAGACGAGAAAGAGCACCGGCACGACGGCGGCCAGCGCCAGTTGGGGCAGGTACTGGCTGAAGTAGGCATCGAGCGCTTCGATGCCCTCCACTGCGGTATTGACCAGCTCGCCGGTGCGCTCGCGGCGCGTGTACACGGGGCCGAGCGCGAGGATGTGCGCCATCAGCCGCGACCGCAGGCCGGTCTTGACCCGCTCTGCGACCCGCTGCGCGGCCACCTCGCTCGCCCAGGCTGCGGCAGCGCGGGCCAGCGCAGCACCCGCCAGCAGCGCCAGCAACCCACCCACCGCGGGCAGGTTCATCCCCTGCCGGAACACGCCATCCACGATGCGGGCCAGCGTATAGGCCTGCAGCAGCGTCATTGCGCCGGCAGTGACACCCAGCAGCAGGGCAAGCGCGAGAGCAAGCCGCTCGTCCCGCGCCCCACGCAGGAGTCGTCCATCGTAGAAACGGGAGCCGGCCATGTCTATTCTATGCCGTGGGCGCCAGCTGGCCGGCCACCTGGTCGAAGACCTCATCCCCCGCCAGCACCACCAGCCGGTCGCCTGCCCGGATCTCCGTGTTGCCGTTGGGAATCACGGATTCTGCCTCACGGCGCACCAGCACGATGAGGAAGCCTTCGGGCAGCCCTAATTCGACGATGGTGCGGTGGATCACCGGGCTTTCGGGCGGGATGACCAGCTCGCGCAGTTGCTCGGAGAGCCTGTGCGTGGGATGGCTGTCATCGGCGGCTTTCTCAGGCGGGGTCAGCACCTTCAACCAGCGGGCGACCGGCGTGAGCGTGGTTCCCTGGGCCAGCACCGAGACCAGGACCACAAAGAACACCACATGGAAGATCGCGCGCGCTTCGGGGATGCCTGCCAGCGCAGGGTACGTTGCCAGGACGATCGGCGCGGCCCCGCGCAACCCGGCCCAGGACACAAACAGCTTCTCGCGCACCTGCATCTTCGATGGCAGTAGGCACAGGAAGACCGATATCGGCCGCGCAGCGAACATCACGAAGGCGGTGAACAGCAGGCCGAGGCCCATGTTCGGCACCAACTCGCTGGGGAACACGAGCAAGCCCAACGCCAGGAACATGACAATCTGCATGAGCCAGGCGAGGCCATCGTGGAACTGGATCAAGCTGCGTTTGTGGACAAACTGCTGGTTGCCGAGCGCGATACCTGCCACGTACGCGGCCATGAAGCCATTGCCGCCGACCGCCTCGGCCGCGCCGTAAACAAGCAGCACCGCGGCCACAGTGACGACCGAGTACAGGCCGTCATAGCCGAGGTGCAGCCGGTTGATGAAGAGCGCGGTCAGCCTGCCCGTCACCCCGCCGATGAGCACGCCCAGCGACATCTGGACGAAGAAGCGGACCACCAGATCCGGCAGGACCGTGCTCGGTTCCGTGATGAGCTGGATGCAGCCGATGGTCAGGAAGATAGCCATCGGGTCGTTGCTGCCTGATTCCAGCTCCAGCAGCGGCGCGAGCAGGCCCCGCAGCCGGAAGCCGCCGCTGCGCATGACCGCGAAGACTGCTGCGGCATCCGTCGAGGAACCGATGGACGCGATGAGCAGCCCGACCAGCAGAGGGAGGCCCAGCACGTAGTGCGCGAACAGTCCGGCTGTCACCGCGCCGATGAGCACGCCCAGCGTGCCGAGCACTGCGCCCTGCCAGAGCACAGGCCGGACGCGTGACCACTGCGTGTCCAGCCCGCCCGAAAAGAGGATGAACACGAGCGCGACGACGCCGATAGCCTGGGCCAGCTTGAAGTCATCGAAGTAGATGCCGCCGGGACCTTCGGATCCGGCTAGCATCCCCGCGATGAGGAAGAACAGCAGCGCGGGGATGCCGAAGCGGTCGGAGACCCTGCTTGCCAGCACGCTGACGAGCAGGAGCGCCGCGATAATCAGGAAGACCTGCGTAATTGGGAACCCACCGAGATTCATGCAGGGCGATCTCAGTAGACCAGTTTCTTCTCACCTGTGACGCGCTGGCGGAAGACGTAATAGTTGTAGAGCTGGTAGGCCAGCACAATGGGCACCATCACGACGGCGATGATTGTCATCACCTGCAACGTGTACGGCGTGGACGACGCGTTCCACACGGTCAGGCTCCATTCCGGGTTGAGGCTGGACACCATGACCCGGGGGAACAGGCCGCGGAACGTGGTCACGACCGTCAGGGCAATGGTCAGGCCGGTCATCGCGAAGGCCCACCCGGCGCGGCGCTGGCGCAGGAACCAGCCGCAGGCCAGGAAGGCCGCGCCCGCGCCCAGCGCGCTGATGCCCGGGTTGACGCCGAGCCGGGCAAAGATGTCCGTGGCAAAGTAGCTTGCCAGCACCGTCCCTGCACCGACGACCAGCACGACCGGCCACAGCCGGTCCGCGATATGCTGCGCGCGTTGGAGCATCGCGCCGTCCGTGCGCAGCGTCAGGTAGATCGCGCCGTGCAGCGTGAAGACGCCCAGGCCCGCCACACCGCCCAGCAGGGCATACGGATTGAGCAGGTTGAAGAAGCCGCCTACGTACTGCATGTTCGCGTCGATGGGCACCCCGCGCACGAGGTTCGCCATCGCCACGCCCCACAGCAGCGCAGGCACCGCGCTGCCCACGAAGATGCCCCAGTCCCAGAGCCGGCGCCAGCGCGGGCTGTTGTCCTTGCTGCGGAACTCGAACGCGACCCCGCGGATAATCAGCGCGACCAGCATGAGCAGCAGCGCGAGGAAGAAGCCGCTGAACAGCGTGGCGTACCAGTTAGGGAACGCCGCGAACATCGCGCCGCCCGCGGTGATGAGCCAGACTTCGTTGCCATCCCAGAACGGCCCGATGGTGTTGATGATGACCCGGCGCTCCTCATCCTTCTTGCCCAGGAACGGCAGCAGGATCCCGACGCCGTAGTCGAAGCCTTCGAGGAAGAAAAAACCGGCAAACAGCACACCGATCAGGATGAACCAGACGGTGTTGAGAATCGAGGGTGCTTCCGCCATGAGAGTGCCTCCTTGCAGAACTGCGATCAGGACCGCGCGCCGCCCGGGGTCACGGGCTTCGGCGCCGGCGCCACGGGAGTGGGCTCCCAATCCGGCACGACATCGTGCGCGATGTCTTCGGTCTTGGCGCGGGCGAACTTCGCCAACAGATAGACATCCGCCACCATCAGTACGCCGTAGAGCAGCGTGAGCACCACGACTGAAATCAGCGCCGCGCCGGTGCCTACGCTGACCGAGACGCCCTGCTCAGTCTTCAGCATCCCGAAGACCATCCACGGCTGGCGGCCCATCTCGGTGA
>JAKPQT010000270.1 GCA_029555885.1 Chloroflexota bacterium
CTTCAAACTCGGACGATCGTCGTCCACCACCAAGATCCGCATCGCGCCCGGTTTCTCTTCCGCACTCTGCATGACTGTGGGCACAGGGCCAGAGTTTACAGCTTCATTATACCACTTGTCAGAACGCGCGGCAAAGATTGCGCCCGGTTTCGCGATGCTTCGGGATGAACTACCCGTCATCTCGCATATTTCCTTTCAGAAAGAGACTATCCCACTCAGCGCATCGTAGGCGCAGGATATGAATGGAGTATGAAGGAGATGCCGGGGAAGATTGACAGTCTTGTAACGGAAGGAGGACGAATAGCACGCTGATGTCGTGCCAACCTTCGGTTGGCACGACATCAGCGTGCTATCATTCCGGCGAATACACCCAGGCGGCGAACAGGTCGTCCAGGGGCGCACCTGCGACCGTCTCGGCCAGCGCCTCGAACTCCGCGGGGGTAGCGATATCCCATGATTGTTCGGCATAGTAACGCTGCAGGAACTCCACCATACGCTCCGGGCCGAGTCGCTCGGCCAACGCGACAAGGAACAATGGCCCGCGGCCGTAAACGACCCCGCTGTATTCGCCCTCGGGATATGCGCTGACCGGCAAACCGATGGGCTTCTCAATCCGGTCCACGCGCGCCCAGCGGTCATCCAGCGCGGCCAGGAACCCCGCGGCGCCCTGCTCGCCATAGCGGTCCTGGAAATAGAGGTAGGTGCTGTACTGAGCCAGCGCCTCGTCCAGCCAGGGATCGTGCAACTGGTCGTTGCCGACCACGGCGTACCACCACTGGTGCGCGGTCTCGTGGACGATGACTGCCTCGAAACCTGCGTTGCCCGGCTCGCGCTCGTACAGGCCGGCTGCGAGGACAATCAGTCCGGGATACTCGATGCCCGCGGCCGTCGTGCCGGTCGCGGCGATGTCCAACTCGCGATACGGGTACGGTCCGAACTCGGCCTCGAACGTCGCCACGGCCGCGGCCGCGATGTCGAGCGCGGCCTCCGCATTGACCTCGCTGCCCGGCAGATAGTAGCTCGAATACGTCACGCCGTCCACGGTCGCGGTTGCGGTATCGTACTCGCGGCTGAGGGTCGCGGTGAAGTCGCGCATGGGACCGCCGCCGAACCGCCAGATGACCGAATCGTCGGTCTGGCGTCGTTCCAGTTCGACGCCGGTCGCAGCCACCTGGACGCCCGCGTCCGTCTCCAGCCGCACATCATACAGGCTGGCGTCGTGATAGATGACATCGCCCTGCGGCGCGGGCCGCTCGATCTGCCAGCCGCCGTTCCCTGCGTCAAATACCGCGACGGTCGGATAGAAATGGGTCAGCGCCAGCACGCCCTCCTTGAAGGCCAGCTCATCATAGTTGCCGACGCCTTCTTCCGGCACGGTCACCTCAAAATCAAGGACCATGTCAACCGACGCGCCGGGTTCGAGGGGGTCGGCCAGTGGGATGCGTGCCACAAATTCGCCCTGCCGCCAGTCTGCCTCGACCATCTCTCCGTTTACCCCTGCCTGAGTCAACTGCATCACCGGGGCCCAGAGGTTCGGGTACAGGTGAAAGTAGACCTCATCAAGCGGCGCCGTCTCTGGATTGGTGTAGTGGACATACGCGCGGCCTTCGAACTCGGTCAGCTCCGACGACACGACGACATACAGCCGGTAGCGCGTCAGCCCGGCCAGGTCCACCTCGCTCGCCACTTCCGGTCGCAGCGCAGCAGTGTAGACGGTCGGGTCTTCGACTTCAGACGGAGGTTGGGCGGGTGCCACGGTCGGGACGGAGGTCGCAGCCGCGGTGGCTGTCGGCACAGCGGTCGCAGCGACGGTCGCTGCGACAATAGGCGAGGGAGCCGCCGTCGCGGTTGCGGGCGGCGGCGTGGCCGCAGGCTGCGCGGGCGGGGTGCAGGCGGCGAGGACGAGGAGCAGCACAACGCAGACCAATCCAAAATCAAGCTTTCGCTTGACGGAGCATCCTGAGCGGAGGCCGCACGCAGTGCGGATACAGTCGAAGGATGCGGTCCCTGCCTCCAGCGCGCTTTTCCGTCCACAATCCGTCCTGCGTGGATAGACCACATCCTTCGACTGACTTCTTGTCGTCTTCAAGGTGGAGTCGTATACCCGCTCAGGATGCTTCTGCCAAACCATCCGGCTGAAGCCTCGACTCCAAATCGAGTGAGGGAGGAGCGTCGTAGTCAGCCCAGGCGTTGATCGCGCCATACTCGACTCCAAATCGAGTGAGGGAGGAGCAGTTTCATATCTGCGCCAGCGCCTGTTCCAGGTCCGCGATGATGTCGCCGGCATCCTCGATGCCGATGGACAGCCGCACCAGCCCGTCGCCGATGCCGATGCGCGCCCGCGTCTCCGCGTCCAGCGCGCGGTGCGACGACATGGCCGGATAGAGCGTGAGGGTGTACACATCGCCGAGCGTCGTCGCCGGCTGAATGAGCCGCAGCGCCTCCATGAAGCGAAAGACCTCCGGCTGGCCCGCGCCTGCCAGGTCGAAGCTGACCATCGCGCCGTATGAGCCGCCGAGCAGCTGCGTCGCGAGGTCATGCTGCGGATGGGCCGCCAGACCGGGATAGTTGACCCCGGCGACGCGGCGGTGCCCGGCCAGCCAGCCCGCAATTTCCGTCGCGTTGGCACACTGCCGCATGACGCGTAAGGGCAGCGTCTTCAGCCCGCGATGCACGAGCCAGGCATCCTGCGGCCCCAGGTTCGCGCCGAGCAGCTTGTTGATCTCGTACAACTCCTTGCGCCGCGCCGCGCTCGTGATCACCGCGCCGCCGAGCACATCGCCGTGGCCGCCCAGGTACTTCGTCGCGCTGTGGACGACGTAATCCGCGCCCAGCTCGAGCGGACGGCAGAGGACCGGCGTCGCAAAGGTGTTGTCCACGATGAAGGCCGCGCGGTGCGCGTGCGCCAATTCGGCCAGCCGGGGCAGGTCGGCCACCTTGAGCAGCGGGTTCGAGATGGTTTCCACCAGCAGCGCGACGGGCGGCGCACCGGTCGCGGTCACGTCCGCCAGCGCCGCGGCGACCGCCGCGTGATCGGCAGGATCCACAAAGCGGACGCTGACGCCCTGGGTCGCGAGCAATCGGGCCAGCAGCGCATAGGTCGCGCCATAGACGTCGTGCGCCGCGACGACCGTCGTGCCCGCACGCGCTCCGGCACCAAGCAGCGCCGCATGGATGGCGGCCATGCCGGAGCCGTAGGCCAGCGCGGCTTCGCCGCCTTCCAGCGCGGCCAGCGCAGCCTCCAAGGCGGCGACAGTCGGGTTGCCGTAGCGCGTGTAGACCGGATTCATGCTCGTGCCGGCGAACACCGCATCGAGGTCCGCGGTCTCCTCGTAGGTATAGCCGACGCTGTGGTAGACGGGCGTGACGACGGGCATGAAGCTGGCCGCGCCACCTTCCGGTTGCGTGGCCGCGAGCCGCTCGCCCGCATGGACAGACAGGGTATGGATATTCATGTTGACCTTATATATACATTGTTGAGAAGGTGTATAGATGCCCGTTTTCTGAGGTGAAGCGGAGCTTCACACGAAAACGGGTGTCTTCGTGCATCCTATCGAGCATAACGGTGCATGGCAGCCTTGTCAAAACTGGACCGCTTTTCTTATACTCCTCTAACGCAATTCTTGCGCCGCTCTTGCGGTTGCTGTTACATTGTAGGGTGCAAACTCACTGTAGGGACGGCTTGACAAGCCGTCCCTACACCCACGGAGGATTTATGACCGACGAAACCCGCGCGGCGGAAACGCTGGAATTCCGCGCCGAAGTCCAGCAACTGCTCAACATCCTGGCCCATTCGCTCTACACCGAGCGCGAGATCTTCCTGCGCGAGCTCATCTCCAACGCATCCGACGCGCTGAACCGCCTGCAGTTCGAGATGCTCACCAACCGCGATGTGCTCGACCCGGAGGCGAAGCTCGAAATCCACGTGGATTTCGATGCGGACGCGCACACGCTCACCATCTCGGACACGGGTATCGGCATGACCCGCGAAGAGATCATCGAAAACCTCGGCACCATCGCGCACTCCGGCGCGCTCGCGTTTCTGAAACAAGTCGGGGAAAATCAAAAGGCCGGCGATTTGCGCCTTGCCGACATCATCGGGCAGTTCGGCGTCGGCTTCTACTCCGTGTTCATGGTGGCCGATGAAGTCAGCGTGACGACCCGCTCCTACAGGCCCGACGCGACGGCCTGGCGCTGGACCTCGCGCGGGGACAACCGGTTCACGCTCGAACCCGCAGACAAGGCGACGCGCGGGACGGTCGTGGAGGTCAAGCTCAAGGAGGATGCGCACGACCTGGCATCGTCCTGGCGGCTGGAGAGCATCATCAAGCGCCACTCGAACTATGTCTCGTTCCCCATCTTCGTCAAGGGCGAGCAGGCCAACCAGCAGGCCGCGCCGTGGCGCAAGCCGATGAAGGATGTCACGCCGGAGGAGTACGACGAGTTCTACCGCCAACTGACATTCGACCTGGACGCGCCGCTGCTGCACATCCACATCGTCACCGACGCGCCGGTGGACATCCGCAGCATCCTCTACGTGCCCGCCAAGCTGGACCGCACCGCACTCAACCTGCGCAGCGACCACGGGCTGCGGCTCTACTCCAAAAAGATCCTCATCCAGGAGCACAACAAGGACCTGCTGCCCGAACACCTGCGTTTCGTCGAGGGCGTGGTGGATTCGGAGGACCTGCCGCTCAACATCTCGCGCGAGACGGTGCAGTCCAACCGGGTGCTGCGCCAGATGCAGAAGGTGCTGGCCGGCCGGGTTATCAAGGCGCTGCGTGAGCTGGCCGATGAGAAGCCGGAGGACTACGCGCGCTTCTGGCAGGAGCACGGCATCTTCATCAAGCAGGGCGTGGGCATGAACCCGGGCGACAACGCCGACCTGCTGCCGCTGCTGCGCTTCCCATCTACCCGTTCCGAGGGCAAGCCCATCGCGCTGGCCGAGTACGCGAGCCGGATGATCGAAGGGCAGACGGAGATCTACTACCTGCTGGGCAGCGACCTGGCCTCCGCGGCTGGCAGCCCCCATCTCGACCCGCTCCGTGCGCGCGGGCTGGAGGTGCTGCTGCTGACCGACCCGTTCGATGGGTACATGGTGCAGGGCATCCGCGAGTTCGAGGGCAAACAGCTCCGCAACGTAGACGACCCGGGGCTGGAGCTGCCCGGCGAAGTCAAGGCGGACGATGAGGAACAGGCCGCGACTGATACGCCGCAGGCCGACTTCGCAGAGGTGCTGGCGCGGGTGAAGACGGTGCTGGGCGACCGGGTGACCGAGGTGCGCGAGTCGAAGCTGCTGACCGACAGCCCGGCCCGGCTGGTCTCGCCGCACGCGGGCTTCGACCGCGACATGCAGCGCGTGCGCCGGCTGATCGAGGAAGATTTCAAGGTCCCGCCGAAGATTCTGGAACTGAACCGGCGGCACCCGCTCGTGCGCAACCTGGCCGCGAAGATGGCCGGCGAGCCTGCGTCACCGCTGGTGGATGCAGCCATCGAGCTGCTGTTCGAGAACCTGCTGCTGCTGGACGGGCTGCACCCGAACCCGGCGCAAATGGCCCCGCGGATTCAGATGATGTTGGAAGCCGCGACGAAGTAGGGGGAAATCGGTACGGGCAGCCCACATGGGCTGCCCCGTCTTACATTCCCTTAGGTGACCCCAGATTGAGTTCCATGAAAACCCAATGCTTGCGGTACTCAGGTGGAATTTCGCTTTCTTCATAGGGTGGTCGTTCGCGGAACCCGCAAGACCGGTACAAGCTATGCGCGTCCAACATGAATCTAGCGCTATCGAGGCGCAGCAGTGAATATGTTGCTTCCTGTGTGGCTTTGATGGCTTCAGCAACAAGCCGGCGGCCGATGCCCTTACGCCGGAAGTTCGGGCGCACATACATTCTCTTGAGCTCCGCGACGTGGTCGCCTGTTTTTCGGACGCACGCGCAGCCTGCAAGCAGGTCGCCCTCGAAGGCGAGAAAGAGGTAACCCTGGGGCGGGAGAAAAGTGTATATCGTTTCCAGGTCATGCAGCAGAACCTCTTTTGCATCGAACGTTACGCCGTACTCGTCGAACACCCGGGCGCTGGCCCATCGCAGATATTCCGCGAACAACTCCTGTATCTCAACTTGATCCGCCGGCATTGTGGCTTGTCGAACAACCAACATAGTCCCATCCTCGTATGAAGATTCAGTGCTGGCTCACTATTTCGATACTTATCCCGATCACATTTCTCGCTTGATCTTCCAATAGACATCTAATGCTCGCTCGTAGTCGAACGGGAAGACGCGCTGCGCCAGCCCTGTCTCCACCTCCCGGCAGGCCGCGTAGGCCTGCGCGACCAGGTCCGCCGGATACCCCATCCGCTGCGCGTTCTCGTCGAATTCGTCCTGGTCCAGCCGCTCCACGGTGCCGTCCATGTGCACGCGATAGTCGAGGTCCAGGTCGGTCCATTCGAGCACACCATCCTGCAGGGTCACGGGCAGGGCGATGTTGACGTACATGAGGTTCATATTGCTGATCTGCTCGGTGATGTGGACGACGTTGTACCACCTGTGCTTGAGGAAGATTTCGAGCAGGCCATCTGGGGCCGTGAGCCACTCGCATCGCCGAGCGTGCCAGTGGGGGAGGCCGGGCAACGCGAACAGCGTGATGGCCTCGTCCGTCTCGGCATACAGGTATGTTTCGTACGCGTCGCGCAGAGAACCATCATACTTCCTGGAACGCACCCGGGCTTTCCGCATGTGGCAAAGGCCCCCTAAGCCAGCCCGAGGAAAGCTGCGATCTGCGCGTAGCACATCGCCCAGTCCCCGGCGCAGTTCTTCAGCACGACCCGCGGCCAGCTTGATTGGCACAGCAGCCCATCCGCCAGCGCCTTGTAGTCACTCAGAAAGGCGAGCACCCCGCTGAACCCGGCATACTGCCTGCTCCTGGCATACGGACAGCGTGTGATGAGCGTCACCACGTACTCCGTCCACAGCGCACCGCGCTGCACGCTGATGTCGCTGAACTGGCGGATGACATGGGCCGCGTCCTGGTGGCTGAGGTACACCAGCACCGGCTGCAGGGGCCTTGTCAGGACTTCGATCCGTCCCATATACCCTTGCATCTGGTCGAGAGTCGCATCGAGCTGGAGCAGCACGCGGACACTGTTCTGGAAGGGATAGCTGTCGAGGACGGTGAGCGCATCGGCCTCCGTTGCAGCGCGCACAAACGCCGCCCACTTCTCCAGGCTTTCTTCGATGAAGCTCGCAGGCGTGTAGCGCTGGAAAAACGCCTCGCCGGCAGTATCTCCGGCAGGAAAGAGGTCCCCGCCAACGTTGATGGGATGCCCGGGCTGAGCTTCCAGCAACAGGTTGACCGTCGCGCCCTCGGCGCGCAGCCGCGCAGTCAGCCAGGAGGCTGTGGTCGTCTTGCCCAGACCGGGCAGCCCCTCCACAAAGATCAGTTTCGTATCGCGCATCGGGCTCCCATCCTCCGGCTGCATCTGTTTGGCTTGCAGCACTCAGGTTCGGCCAACGTCTGACTCTACGCCGCCGGCAGCAACCCGGTTGCGAACGCTATCGGCAAGCAAACGCACGCCTATCGGTCCGGTATTAACCTGTCCCGCAGCCACGCCAACACATCGCCCGGCGAGCCCATGCGCAACGGCAAATCGGCAATCTGCGGATTGTCGAGGAAATGGGTTTTGTCGTGCGTTGCGAAATACTCGGCTCCGCAGGCCAGAGCCTCCGCCAGTACATAGGCATCAGGCTTATAACTGACAACCGCTCCCGCCTGTAAGAGTTGGGCCTCTTCGGGTGGAGGCCCAATCTGGATATTGGCACGGTCGATCAAACCCGCCAGCAACGGGAGCAGATCAGGTGCTTTGCGCCGGAAGACAGTGTCGGCCTCGCCCAACACACGCGGCCCAACCCACACACTCACCAACCTTGTCTCCCCTAATTGCAACAGGGCGCGGCCCGCCCCCTGCTCCGACAGTACACCTGCAAACAATGCGCTGGTGTCGAGAAAAACGCGGGGTTCATTCATATCCGGCCCGCGCTTCACGCAGGGCTGCCAACATACTCTCCAATGTCTCACCCCGACCGGTCAGTTCGGCCGCGATTTTGTCTGCCAGGGCATCCACCTGGGAAGGCCGCGCGGTCAGAACGAACGCACCATCGAGATCGATCAAGGTTAGCTCTTGTCCTGGTTCAATCCCATAGGCACGCCGGATGGCCTGGGGCAGGGTAATGACCCCTCGCTGAGCAACTTGCAGCTTATAGTTCTTCATGGCTTCCTTCATCTGACAAACAGAATTCTGATGATCAGTATAACAGAAACAATAGCAAGGATCAACCCTCGGCGGACGGATGCAACGAAAAACGACAGTGCGGAATCGCCTGAAATCGTAGCCCAGCCCACATAGAAAATGCGTTCTAATACTGTACAATGTCCGCGCCAGTTTCCCACCATATTCTATAGTCCACAACGACGTGAGGGAGGTCGCTTTGTCCCTTTCTAACGCCGCGAACGTCGCTGACACCATCGTCGTTGACGCGCTGAGCAAGACCTACCGCGTCCCCGAACGGGAGGCCGGATTCAACGCGGCGGTACGCAGTTTCCTCCGCCGCAAGTTCAAGGATGTCGAGGCGGTCAAGGAAGTCAGCTTCCGCATCCGCGGCGGCGAGATTGTGGGCTTCCTCGGGCCGAATGGCGCGGGCAAGACCACCACGCTCAAGATGCTCTCGGGCCTGCTCCATCCCACGCACGGCGGTGCGCAGGTGCTCGGCTACACGCCGTGGGATCGCAAGCCCGACTTCCTGCGCAGCATCACGCTTGTCATGGGCCAGCGCAACCGCCTCTCATGGGACATCCCCGCGGCGGATTCGTTCCTGCTCAACCAGGCCATCTACCGGCTCAGCGACGCCGACTTCAAGCGCACGCTGGCCGAGCTGGATGAGCTCCTGGAACTGGCGCCTATCATGAAGAAGCCGGTCCGCAACCTGTCGCTCGGCGAGCGTATGAAGTGCGAGCTCGCCGCGGGGCTGCTCCACCGACCGCAGGTGTTGTTCCTCGACGAGCCGACCATCGGCCTCGACATCACGGCCCAGGCGCGCATCCGGTCGTTCCTGCGCGAGTACAACCGGCGCACCGGCGCGACCATCCTGCTCACCAGCCACTACATGGCCGATGTCACCGCGCTGTGCGAGCGCATCATCATGATTCACCACGGCCAGCTCAAGTACGATGGCGGCATCACCGATCTGTCGCGGCGCATCGCACCGGTCAAGCTCGTGACGGTCGCGCTGCGCAATGGCGCAACCGCAGACCTGAGTCGCTACGGCGAGCTGGCGCCCCTCGAAGGTGACAGTGAAAACGGCAATGGCAACGGCAGCCGGCGCATCCAGGTGGCTGCGGATGACGTGGCCGCGACGACCGCGCGGCTGCTGTCCGACCTGCCCGTGCAGGACCTCTCTATCGAAGATGTACCCATCGAGTCGGTCATCGAGCGCGCGTTCCAGGAAGGTGACGAGTCGCCCCAGCCGCAGCCCACAAGCACTCCGGCTGCGCGTGAGCTGGAAGGAGCCCTGCCGTGACCGCGCTCACCATCGGCGCCATGGCGCGTATCTACCGTCGTTTCTGGCAGGTGAATTGGGCCGAGCAGTGGCAGTACCGCGCCAATCTGCTCATGTACCTGCTCTACTGGATCGTATCGCCCGTCGTGTACCTGTCCATCTGGAGCTCGGTTGCGCGTGCCCAGGGGGACGTGCAGGGCCTCACGGCCAACGACTTCGTGACCTATTACCTGGCGCTGCTCGTCGTGGACGTGCTGACGAGCGACATCACCATTCACATCCTGGCCTACAAGATCCAGGATGGCACGCTGTCCGGCGACCTGATCCGACCCATCCATCCGATTCTCACGGGCACGATGGTCAACAACCTGGCATTCAAGGCGCTCACGCTGGTCGTGCTCGTGCCGGTCTGGCTGCTCCTGGTGCTGCTCATCCGGCCCGACTTCAGCGCGGTGACCTGGCAATCGGTGCTGCTCACGCTGCCCGCGGTCGCGCTCGGCTACGGCATCAGTTTCTTTCTCGGCGCGACGCTGACCTGCGTGGCGTTCTGGACGACGCGCGTCTATGCCGTAAACGAGATGTTCTACTCGCTGGGCGTGCTCTTCTCCGGCCAGTTCGTGCCGCTGGAGCTGATGCCGCGCGCGATCCAGCAGGCCGCGCAGTTCCTGCCGTTCCAGCTCACGCGCTATTTCCCGGTGCAACTGGTGCTCAACCGGCTGCCGCCAGACGCCATCTGGCGCAACTACGCGCTGGCCGTGATCTGGCTGGTCATCTGCGCGGGGCTGTTCCTGCTGGTCTGGCGCGCGGGCGTCAAGCGTTTCTCGGCAGTGGGGGCTTGAAATGTTCTACTACGCCAAACTATTCACCACCCTGCTCAAGATCAACGTCCAGCAGGAGCTGGCGTACCGTACGGATGCGCTCGTCAACCTGCTCGTCATGCTGATGTGGACCGGCTGGGAGTTGCTCAGCCTGGGCATCATCTTCAGCAACGCGCAGACGCTCGGCGGCTGGACCCTGGGCCACCTGATTGCGCTGTTGGGCGTGTTCCGGCTCATCTCGACGCTGATGTTCGCCATCGTCTGGCCCAACACGGAGAAGTTCAACCAGGGGATGCGCGACGGCTCACTCGACTACACGCTGCTGCAGCCTGCGCCGTCGCTGTTCCTGGTCACGTTCACGCGCATCGTCATCTGGCGCCTGGCAGACCTGCTGCTGGCGATTGGGCTGGTCATCGTGGGATTGCGGATGAGCGGCGACAGCGTGACGCTCCCCAGCCTTGTAAGCTTTGCGCTGCTGCTGACCGGCGGCATGGCGATCTTCTATAGCCTGTGGATCGTGATGATGGCCTTCACGTTCTGGTTCATCAAGTTCGACAACAACGTGACCATCCTGCACGCGCTGCTCGAAGCGGGCCGCTACCCGGCAACGGTGTACCCGCCGTGGCTGCGGCTGATTGTGACGTTCGTTGTGCCCGTCGCCGTGACCACGACCGTGCCGGTGCAGGCGCTGCGCGGGGAGCTGATCGCCTGGCAGGTTGCCGGCTTCCTTGCCGTGGCGGTGGTCATCCTGGCGCTGGCCTTGCAGATGTGGCGCGCGGGCGTCAGGCGGTACAGCGGGGCGAGCAGTTAGACGCCTCACCCCCTCAAACTCCCCCTTTCCTGAGCAGCATCACTCAGCTCAGGAGAGGGGGTCGGGGGGGTGAGGTCAACGGAGGTTCAACATGGCTCCCGAACCGAAGTTCACCACCATAGACGAATACATCGCGCGGCAGCCCGCAGACGTGCAGCCGATCCTGCAGGAAATCCGGGCGGTCATCCGACAGGCTGCGCCGGAGGCCACCGAGAAAATCAGCTACCAGATGCCGACCTTCTACTTGAACGGCAACCTGGTGCACTTCGCCGCGTATCAACATCACATCGGTTTTTATCCCACGCCGTCCGGCACAGAGCAGTTCGAGCAGGAGTTGTCCGGCTATAAGCGCGCCAAGGGGTCGGTGCAGTTTCCGCTGGACCGCCCCATGCCGTACGACTTGGTTCGCCGGATGGTCGAGTTCCGGGCTGCGGAGAATGGACGCAAACCTGCCCCGCGCAAATAACCAAACCCACTGGCGTGTGCGCACCGGCAATGCCGCTGGTCACTGCTTTGCCCTGTGCGGGTAAAGCAATTATGATCATCACGCACGATGAAGAGGTCGCCGGCCTTACCCATCGCATCCTCGCGATCTGGGATGGGCTGGTGGCCGAAGAACGGGTCATGGAAGGATAAGCCGGCACGAAAATGAAGACATACACCTTCTACGTGGGCACGGCCCCGGCAGGCGATGTGATCTCGCGCACGATGGAACTACCTGCCGAGTGGACGCTGGAGGACCTGAGCGACGCAATCCAGGAGGCATTTGGCCTCGACGGGCAGGAGGGCTTCTCGTTCTATATGAGCGGTGAGGCGTGGGACGAATCTACGGAGTACACGCACCTCGACGAGCTGTGGGACGATGACGAGCTATGGGAGGAAGATGAGCCGGACGCGGAAGACCTGGTCACCCTGGATGACCTCCCGGCGGAGGACGATCCGGCCATAGGCCCCGCCACGGACGCCCTCGTGCTGCCCGATGAGGCTGAGGCGGCGCCCGAAGCTCCTGCCGGCACGCCGTCGGCGCAGGACATCCGCAGCATGTTCGCGGAGCTCAAGACCAACCCGGAGCTGCGCGCACAGCTCACCGCGCAACTGGCCGACCAGCTCAAGCTGCCCGCGTTCATGCTGGATGCCGTATTGAGCAATGCGGACTCGCTGCTGGCGCTCCTGCCGGATGAGCAGCTCACCCAAATGATGGCCGGGCTCGACCAGGATGGCGATGCTGAAGGGCCGATCGGGGATACACGCGAGACGCGCCTCGCAGACCTGGGGCTGGAGCCGGGCGGGTCATTCCTCTATATGTACGACTATGATGAGGAACGCTACTTCGAGGTGCATCTGGAGAGCGTGCAGGAGCCAGAGGAGCCGGAAGAGGTCTTCCCTCGGGTGCTGGAATCCAGCGGGGAACTCCCGCCGCTGGAAGACGAGGAGAAAGAATAGAACGCTGATGACGCTGATAATCATGATGAATGCTGATACATCCTATTATTATGTAAAAGGGGTCTAGTCAGCGCAAATCATGACGATCAGCGTCATCAGCGTTCTATCGTTTAGTAGTACGTCTGCAGGAAGGTCTGGCCCAGCGCGACGCAACCCTGGCGGTTGGCGCACTGCTCGGGGCGTTCCACGACGTACAGGTCCCAGTTGTGTGAGCCGGCGTTGGGCGCCTGCGCGGCCACCCGGTAACGGCCCACACCCTCCAGGATGAACTGGTAGCGGCCCGGCCTGTCGCCCACCTTCCCCTCCACCCGGAAGTTCTTGTCGTTGACCTGCACCGTGATGTACTTGCCGATATGGTTCTCGATGACCAGGTAGGCCACATTCGCACGGGCAGCCGGTTGCTGTGCCGCGGGTGGCTGCGCCGCCGGCGCCTGCGCCGCCGGAGCCTGGGCAACCGGAATGTCGGGCAGGTCCACGAACAGCACGAGGTACTGCGCCGAAATCCACGCCTGGTCGATGCCCTGTGCCGCAATCTTGACCCACTGGCTGTCGCTGCTGCGGCCCGTAATCAACACAACGTCGCCCTGTGCAAGCCGACCGATGACGGGGTAGTTCGTGCCCGGCCCGCTGCGCACATTGAGCGTATCCGTGGCCACGACCGCATTGCCGCCAGTCTCGCTGGGGGTGGCCGGCTGCGCAGGTTGCGCCGGTGGGCTGGGCTGCGTACCGCGGCGGGTGAACGCGCCGCGAGGGGTATCCTGGTTGGCGGCTGATCCGCCGCCGGTCCAGATGAACAGGTTGTCGAACGCGACGATGGTGCCGCCTTCGCCGTTGGTGCCGCCCACGAGCGCGAGCTGCCCCGCATCCGGAATGGCATCATCCTCCACCCGCGCCAATTCCTCCCCGTTCGCCAGCAGCACGAACTCGTTGCCCTCAACCAGCAGGCCCAGCAGGTTCACGCTCTGCTCGCCCGCCTCAATCTCGTCCACGCGCGTCCAGGGAATCAGCATCTCGGACTCGTCATCCAGGAAGCGACCCAGCGCATAGTAGCCGTCGCTGCTGAACACATAGAAGTAGAAGTTGTCGGCGTCCTGCATACGGAAGATGACGCCGAGCAGGTTGTCGATTGGTCCGGCCGCATGGCCTGTGACCACTTCCAGGTAGAAGTCGCCATAGGTTCCGTTGTTGTAGGTCGACCAGATAATCTGCTGCGGGTCTTCGACGGAGATAGCTAGCACGCCCTCGGTGATGAAACGGGGGCCCGCCTGGCCCGCATCCACCTTCCAGTTGCCGGGGCTGCGGCCAAACGTCTCACTGATCGCCGGGTCGCCCACCCGCCAATCAGCCACATCCGCGCTGGACGGCAAGGACAGCAGTTGTTTCGTGCCCATCCCGCCATCCAGCAGGCCGGGCCCCAGCCCCTGCGCACGGGCCGGCGCCGGCATAACCAGCGTCGCCAATACCAACACGCCTAAAGATGCCCACGCACCGATCCGCTGCCATGCTCGCAACATATATGTAACCCCTTTCGACACTTAGCAACAATTCGTAACGCGCTTGCGCATATGATACGCACCTCGCCCGAAAACACAAACCGGATGGACAGGCATTTTTTCTGCCGGCCCACTTGGGCGACCCTCTGCACGTCGAAAGGCACGGATCAAAGCCCACCGGCACACTATGGAAATTCCTCTGCCTTTGTGTGAACGAAAACGCATGGTGATTCACACCACTTTCCGAGACGCTGCTCAGGAGTAACCTTGCCGTTTGGCACTTAAGTATCATTTTGCAAAGGGCCGGCGTGGGGCCTTTTCGCGACGACTCATCACTGATTTGAGGAGGCACACCATGCAACGTCCAAAGGCCCTGATTTCCACGATGATCCTCGTCTTGCTGGTTGGCATGTTGCCGGCGACGCCAGTCCGCGGCGCGGCCCTGGCGCAGGACCCGGTTGCGCAACCCACCGGTGAAAGTGACCCGCTATCTTCGCTACCACAAGACGGCCAGGAAGCGGTTCCGGCTGACAGTGCTGTACAAGGAGTTCCCACGCCTGCCGTGATTCTGCCCTCCCCCCCGCAAACCCGGGAGACCTGGAAAGCAGAGATGGAGCAGAGCAGGGCGGCGCTACCGGCTTCAGTGGTCGATTTCAATGACCTGGTCAGACTCATGTCGGCCAGACCGGCTGCACGCGCAGCCGCGCCAAGTGCTGCTGCGCCGCGCGCCCTCGGTTCTGTTAGTCTATTGCAGGCGCCCGTAACGTGCGATGGTACGTCCACTTGTTACTCGATCAGAGTTTCCTGCCCGCAGTTGGCACAATCTATCGATGGCACATTAAGGGCCGGGGGCCCGCAAGGCGCGACTCAGGGGACGATCTTCTTCCTGACCGGATGGGATGGAAGCTGGTTCTGGGGTGAACCAGGCACAAACTATGCTTCTATCGTGCAGGATTTGCAGGCGGCGGGATATCGTACTGTTGAACTCAAATGGGCCAGGAATTGGTGGGCCGGAGCGGCAAACCAGCAGGAAGGCTTCGCCAATCTGGGCTGCCGCGCTGCGACCGTGCTCCGCTGGGCCTACGACAATCTGCGCTCCAGCCCGGACACCCCATACTGTGTCGAGGGGCACTCGAATGGCGCCGCGGAAGTCGGCTTCGCGATGTCGCAATATGGGCTTGCCGATCTGTTTTCGCTGGCCCTGTTTGAGGGCGGTCCGAACTATGCCCGCATCGACTACGGCTGTATCCAGGACACTTCAGACCCGGCGCTCAGTGCGCTGTTTTACAATAGTGCTGGGGTTAGAGGGGAGGTCAACACGAGCCTGGGCCTTTCCACCAGCTCCGGCGCATGTGTTGCTGAGGATGAGAGTTACCGCGGCGTGTTTGAACAGATCAGCCTGGCTTTCGACGACAACTGGCAGTACTCTTTTCCGCACACGAAGGCTGCGTTCGTATTCGGTCAAAACGACCTCTCGACGACTGCGGTCCACGGGCTATATTACCACGATCGGGTGGTGAGCGCGGGCTCTTCTCAGGTGAGCATGACGGTGGTGCCGGGCGCTGACCACTTTGTGGCGGATTCGACTCAGGGGATGATTGCGATCCGGGACACTTTACTGAACGGCTGTATTGCGCCGCCTGGGGCCTTCAGCAAGAGCGCCCCCACTGACACTGCAACCGGACAGCCGATGAATCCGACCTTGAGCTGGGGCAATAGCAATCGTGCGACCGGCTACGAATACTGCTACGACACCACCGACGATGATGCCTGCACCGGCGTCTGGACCGGCACGACCAACCTGAATGTCGGCTTGAGCGGACTGAGCAGTGGGACCACCTATTACTGGCAAGTGCGCGCTCAGAACACTGCCGGCGTCACTTACGCCGATGCCGGCGCGTGGTGGAGCTTCACGACCCAGGCCCTCCTGACGCCGACCGCGACACTCACAGTGACACCGATAGCGACACCGACCGAAACCTCAATCCCAACGAGCACGCCCAGCCCCACGCCGGCCGCGACAATGGCGCCTACTGATACGCCTACGACGACACCGACATTGACGCCGACGGCGACATCGACCGATACACCGCTTCCAACGGCGACGAACACCGCGACGGCAACTCCGGCAGGCCCACCTACCGCTACCCCAGCACCGAATCTGGCGCTGAACCCCGGGTTCGAGAGCGGCGCACAGGGCTGGCTGAAGACCAATTTCGGCGGCCGCTCGATCGTGACCACTGAGTTCCACAGCGGCAGCTATTCGCAGCAGATGCTCGTCTCAGCGGCCTTCCCCCGGGTGGTTTACCAGGATATCACCGTGACTGCCGCCTCGCAGTACGATATCGAGGCCTGGCTCAAGACCAATGCCATCGGTGGAACCGGCGCCGGGGTCAATCTCTACTGGCTTAATGCCGCCAACCTCCCAGACGCCATCCCGAGCGGCAATCTCCTCCGCTCAGACAGCCTGGCCGCGCTCACCGGCAGCCAACCGTGGACGCGGGTCGCGGACAGCTTCGCTGCGCCGGCCGGTGCTATGGTGTTGCGCGTCGAGCTATCTACGGCACCGGACCCTGATAACAGCGGCGCGGCCTGGTTCGACGACGTGGTGGTGACTTCATCCGGCACTGTTGCGGCGACGCCTACGGCAACCGCCACGCTGCCGCCGACTACGACGGCCACAGCAACACCGACCGCGACCGCCACGGCAACATCGACTGCGACAACAACGCTGACGCCGGTGCCGACTGACACGCCAAACTCGACGCCGACCGCGACGGCTACAGCGACGGCCACGAGCACGGCAGCATCAACTGCGACAGCAACCGTGACACCGATGCCGACCGCCGCGCCAAGCTCGACGCCGACCCATACTTCGACGGCTACGGCGACCTCGACCGCCACGGCAACATCGACCGCTACAGCAACACCAACGCTGACGCCGGTGCCGACTGACACGGCAACCTCAACAGCGACATCGACGCCAAGCCCGACACCGACCCATACTCTGACGGCCACGGCCACATCGACCGCGACCCCAACGACTACAGCAACGGTGACTGCTACGACCGTGGCCACATCGACTGCGACAGCAACAGCGACATCAAGCCCGACACCGACCCATGTTCCAACGGCGACGCCGACCAGCACGCCGCTTTCCGTCGCGCAACTCTATCTCGGGTCAAGCTCGGCGGGCACGGCCGGGGGCATTGTCTTCGCGGATGAAGACATATTGATCAAGAATATGAGCACGGGCGCCTGGTCGCTGTTCATCGATGGCTCGGATATCGGGCTGACTAACACCGATATCGATGCCTTCGAACTGCAAACCGATGGCACACTTCTGATGAGCTTCGACACCGACTTTATCTTGAGCGGCTTCGGAGCAGTGGATGACTCGGACATCGTCCGCTTTGTTCCGACCTCCACCGGCAACAGCACGGCTGGAACCTGGCAGTGGTACTTTGATGGCTCGGATGTCGGCCTATCGACCAACGACGAGGACGTGGATGCCTTCGCCCTGTTGCCGGATGGCCGGCTGCTCATCAGCACCCTCGGCAGCGTGTCCGTCCCCGGTGCATCGGGCGAGGACGAGGACCTGTTGGTCTTCACGTCCACTGCGCTTGGCGCCACGACCAGTGGCACATGGGCGCTCTACTTCGACGGCTCCGATGTCGGCCTGTCGAACTCTGCCAACGAGGACGTGAATGGCGTCTGGGTCGACGCTGCGGGGAAACTATACCTGACCACCCTGGGTAATTTCAGCGTAACCGGCGTCAGCGGCGATGGTTCGGACATCTTCGTATGCACGCCAGGTTCGTTGGGCAGCACAACCACCTGCGCCTGGACGATGTACTGGGATGGCTCGACCAACGGCTTCGCAGGCGAAGTCACGGACTCGATGAGCATCGTTCCGTAGCGATAGGAGGGAAACGCGAAGACGCTCACCCTGGCGGGTGAGCGTCTTCGCGTAAACTGTCGAATCTGCGTCCTGGCATTTCCTCTGCAGGACTGCCAGGACGCACATATGAGCGCGTAGGGAATCGAACCCTAAACCCGCGGCTTAAAAGGCCGCTGCTCTGCCAATTGAGCTACGCGCCCCAATATGTAGTGGTATTATGATGTCTTAGTACTATATGTTGTGGTTGAACACTGTGGAAAGTGTGTCAACCATGACGGAAGACCCGCAGTTTATCTCCTACAGGTTTGCGTCGAACTCTGAGTTAGAGCAGACGGCGAACCTCTTTCTGTTGGATTGTGAAGCACGCAACCTGAGCGCCGCGAGTCTGCGCTACTACTGGCAACGGTTGCGCCTGCTCCTGACCTTCCTCGAATCGCAGAATGTCACCGCGCCGGGCGCAATCACCCCGGCGCTTTTGCGCGCCTACTTTCTGACCTTCAAGGGCAAGTCACCGCACTATCTCCACGGGGCTGCACGCGTCGCCAAGACCTTTCTCAACTTCCTCGTGCGGGAGGGGCTGCTGGAGGACTCGCCCATGCGCCGGGTGAAGATGCCGACCCTGCCGAAAGACGTGCTCCCGCCCTTCACAACGGATGAAGTGCAGCGCATCCTGGAAGCCTGCCCTACGGAACGTGACCGCGCCCTCGTGCTGACCCTGCTCGACTCGGGTGTGCGGGCGCGTGAACTGCTGGCGTTGAACGTGGCGGACGTGGACATGACCTCCGGGGCCGTGACGATTCGCCGGGGCAAGGGCGGGAAAGACCGCACCACCTACGTAGGCGCAAGTTCCCGGCTCGCTCTCGGCAAGTACCTGCTCACCCGCGGCATTATCGCCACAGACGCGCCCCTGTTCGTCACGCTTACGACTGGCACACGGTTGACCTTCTACGGGCTGCAAAGCCTGTTACGTCGCCTGGGAGCAGCCGCGGGCGTCGCGGACATGGGCGCGCATCGTTTCCGGCGGACGTTTGCGATTGAATCTCTGCGGGCGGGCATGGGGCTGATGCAACTGGCGGCGATGATGGGGCATGGCTCGCTGCCCGTCCTGCAGCGGTATCTGCGCTTCATCGGGGATGACTTGCAGCAGGCGCACCAGCAACACGGGGCAGTTGCGCACCTGCTGCGGAAAGGGCGGGCGAGATGAGGACGCGACGACTTGTAGACACGCTCCCCCAGGTGGAGCTGCGCGAGCACAGACGGCTGAACCTCGAAGGCGAGGTGTTGCCGCCCACAGAGTCGGCTCTCGCACCCTATGACGCCGGGAGCCAGCTCGCAGCGCAGCAGCGGCCTGTGCCCGTCATCGTGCTTACCGGAGGTAAGCCCGTTGACCCGGACCGGCTGCCAGCGGCGGAGGCTGCGCCGTCGTGAAGTGGAGCGACGAACGCCGAACCGCACGCCGACGGTCGAGACGGATGTCAGCGTGCCCGTCCTCCAGGCTTTCTACACGGCACTGGCGTTCGGCATCATGGCGGGGCTGCTGGCGTGGGCCGCGGGGTGGAGCTGGCGTGTGCCCGTCGTCGTGCTCGCGCTCGCCCTGGCCATTGGCTGGCTGTGGCGGCTGCGCCTCATGGATGGGCTGCTGTGGAAGGTGGAGAGCATCACCCGGACGGACCTGACCGGTGATAACCAGGTCGGCCCACCCGTGCCGCAACACGCTTTCACAGTCGCGAACCCCGCAGCGGCACGGAGCGAGGCCGCCGCTGATGTGCGCCAGCAGCAGGAGGACCAACGGCGCGCCGAGTTGCTGGCGTTCGTGGATCGCTGTCTCCTGGTCGGCTGCTCGGAGTCGGCCCAGGGCATCAAGGCGAGCGACCGGGCCGCTTACCTGCGGCTGCGCGAGGTGCTGTTCCAGCTTGGCATCGCAGCCTGGAAGAACCCCGAGAAGCCCAAGGCAGGGTGGGGCCTCGTCGTCTCGCACGAGCGGGCGCGGCAGATCATCGCGAGGCACGTGCTGTGATGCGTACCCCCGGTTACACAACCGGTACTACTGCACCTACTCTGCATACCTACGGGTAAGCGCAGCAGGCGGGGGAGTTGCCAGAAGTGGGGGAGGGCAACGCAGAAGCGCAAGAAAGGGGGTGGTTCATCTCGCATACGTGAGGGCCTAGAAACGGGTTGCCCGGCATGTGTTACGAGCACACGCCGGGCGGTTGGCAGACGGTCGTAACCACTTGCCGGGAAAGAGTTTATCACTTCCCCGGCTCCGAGACAAAGGAGCTACATCATGGAT
>JAKPQT010000280.1 GCA_029555885.1 Chloroflexota bacterium
AGCAGCGCGGCGAGGGCCAGCACAACGAAGATGACCGTGTGCCCGTGCCCCCAGGCGTCGGCCAGGATTTCGTCCTTCGACCAGAAACCCGCAGTGACGAGCGGGAAGCCGCTCAGCGCGAGACCGCCGATGATGAAGGTCCACGCAGTGCGCGGCATCCGGCTGAACAGCCCGCCCATGTTGCGCATATCCTGCGGATCAAACGCGTGACCAGGTGACACGGTGACATGGTGACCGGGTGAGTCGTCATGCGCGCCCGCAACCGCATGGCCGTGGCCGTGCGCCGCTTCGTGGTGCCCGTGCTCCATGCCGTGAATCACGCTGCCGGAGCCGAGGAACAGGAGCGCCTTGAAGAAGGCGTGCGTCAGCAGGTGGAAGGTCGCCGCAACGTACGCGCCCATGCCCAGCGCCGCGAACATATAGCCGAGCTGCGAGATCGTGGAGTAGGCCAGCACCTTCTTGATATCGTTCTGCGCCAGCGCGATCGTCGCAGCGAACAGGGCAGTGAACGCACCGATGAACGAGATGAACTGGAGCGCCGCGCCGTGCTCCACCGCCTGCATCAGCGGGAAGGTGCGGATGACCAGGTAGACGCCCGCAGACACCATCGTGGCCGCATGGATCAGGGCAGAGACGGGCGTCGGACCTTCCATTGCGTCGGGCAGCCAGACGTGGAGCGGAAACTGCGCGCTCTTGCCGATCGCCCCGGTGAAGATCAGGATGGCAATCACGGTGGCCCACGGCGTCGGCCCGAAGATGGGCACGTTGACGGTCGTCGTCGCCAGCCGCTCCAGCGCCGCCGGCTGGAAGATGTCCGCGAAGCTCAGCGAGCCCGTCAGCCCGTACAGCAGCAGGAAGCCGGCCAGCATCCCTGTGTCACCGATGCGCGTGGTCAGGAACGCCTTCAGCCCGGCCTCTTTCGGCGTAATCTGCTTGGGATTCGGATACTTACGCGCGTACCAGAAGCCAATCAGCAGGTACGAGCACAGGCCCATGATTTCCCAGAACAGCAGCGCGAGGATGAGGTTGTCGGCCAGGACGAAGCCGATCATGCCGGTCGCGAACAGGGCGATGTAGGCGAAGAAGCGGCTGGCGAGCCGGTCGACATGGCCCGGCTCCGCCGGCTTGCCGCGCTCGTCGTGCTCAGACTCCGGCTTGCCCACGCCCATGTAGCCGACCGCATAGACGAAAATCAGGAAGCAGACGAAGGGCACCATGAACAGCATCGCAGCGGACAGCGGGTCCAGCGCAAAGCCGAACGCCTGCCAGGTGCGGCCGGTCGGCAGCCAGTCGCGGAACACGCGGAAGGGATGCTCACCGAAGTGCTCGATGCCGAACGTGGTGAACGTGATGGCCCAGCCCAACACCCACGCCAGACCGATGCCGCCAAGCGCCAGCCCCGCGCTGAGCTTCTTGCTGCGGTGCGCCCACAACACGATGAGCGCAAACGCAGCCAGCGGCAGGAAGGGCAGAACCGGCGTCAGGTTGAAAATGGCCGGGAAGGAAGACGCTTGTTCGCTCATCGGCTATCCCTTCATCATGTCGATTTCTTCGACATTCACCGTGTTGCGCTGGCGATAAATCGCGATGATCAGGGCCAGGCCCACCGCAGCTTCCGCGGCCGCCACGGTGATCACGAAAATGGCGAAGAGCTGGCCCGTCATCTGGTCAGGCCCGGTGTGCCGCCAGAACGCCAGGAGGTTGATGTTGACCGCGTTGAGCATCAGCTCGACGCCCATCAGGATAGCGACCGCGTTCCGCCGCGCCAACGCGCCGAAAACCCCGATGCAAAACAGGGCCGCAGCCACGAGCAGATACCAGGAGAGTGGGACCATAAGTTGGCTCCGCAGGAATTACTAATTACGAATTGCGAGTCTTCTGTGTATTCCGTGTATTCCGTGGTTACTCTCGTTCGCGGGCGATGATGATCGCGCCGATCATGGCGGCGACCAGCAGCACGGACGCGACTTCAAAGGGGACCGCGTACGCGCCGACGAAGTCGGCGCCGAGCCGCGCGATAGCGTCCGCCGGCACGTCACCGACGGGTGCGCCGCCCGCAGCCGCAGGCCACGGGACGCGCGTGACGATCACGGCCAACGCCACAAACAGCAGGGCAGCGAAGCCGCCCACCACGCCCCACTGGCTGTTGAAGCGCGCCTGATTCGGGTCCATGATGCCCCGACTGAGCATGATGGCGAAGATAATCAGCGTGGAGATCGCGCCAACGTAGACCAGAACCTGCGTGACCGCCAGGAACTCGGCATGGAGGAAGATGAAGATGGCCGCAATGCCGAAGAATGTCGCCACCAGCCAGAGCGCCGCGCGGAGCAGGTTGCGCGTGGTCACGGTCATCAGCGCCGCACCGAGCGTCAGGAGAGCCAGGATGATAAAGATGGCCTGCTGCATGAACGCCTTCCTAAATGATAACGTCTACGCCGTGGCCCAGCCGTGCTGCGCCGCATAACGCTGCGCGGCCCGCCCCAGGAGCAGACCGGCCACGGCGATGATCGCCACGTTGCCCACCAGCAGCAGGATCATCTGCACGATGGTGGGGCCTACCTGTTCCGGCTGGCGGCCAACCTGGAGCACGATAGCCGACCAGAGCAGATTGGCAAGCGACGCAGGCACGAGCACCTTCCACGCGAACGCCAGCATCTGATCGATCCGGAAGCGCGGCCATGTACCGCGAATCCACATCAGCAGGAAGATGACGGCCAGGGTCTTGATGATAAAGTAGAGCGGCCCCAACACGGGCGCCACAGAAGCAAACGGCCCCCGCCAGCCGCCCAGGAACAGAGTGGTCGTGATAGCCGAGATAGCGAACAGGTTGCCGTATTCGGCAATGTAGAACCAGCCGAACTTCAGCCCGCTGTACTCGATGAAGTAACCGGCGACGATTTCCGAGTCGGCCTCCAGCAGGTCGAAGGGCGCGCGGCCCGTCTCTGCGGCCGCGGCCAGCAGGTAGGTGATGAAGGCCACGGGCAACACGAAGATGAAGGGCACGACCTGCCGCTCGACGATGTCGCCCATCCGCATGGTACTGGTAACCAGGACGACCGCGGCGATGGACAGCACCATCGGCACCTCGTAGCTGAGGAGCTGCGCGACGACTCGGAAAGCGCCCAGCAGCGCAAACTTGTTGTTGGAGGACCAGCCTGCCATGATGACCGCGATGGTCGTAATCGACCCGACCGCCACCACGTAGAGCGCGCCGATGTTAAGGTCCTGGCCGATCATGCCGCGACCGAAGGGCACGACTGCCCACAGCAGCGCAGCAGCCCCGGCGATGAGGATGGGCGCGAGGTTGAACACCGGCTTGTCGGCCCCGGCGGGCACGATGTCCTCTTTGATGAGCATCTTGACGGCATCGGCGATAGCCTGGAAGATGCCGAAGGGCCCGACGCGGTTGGGGCCGATGCGGTTCTGGATGCGGCCAATGACCTTGCGCTCCATCCACGTCAGCGTCAGGGTGGCAAGGACCGGCATCAGCACCAGGATGATGCCGACGATTACGTAGTTGACCAGGTCCACGCCCCAGTCAGGCAGGAAGCCGCTGATCCAGGTCGTCCAGGAGCGTGCCAGGTTGACGAAGAAGTTACGAATATAATCCATCAATGCCACTCCAGGGCTTTCTTGCGCCAGGCATAGAGCAAGCCGCCGAGCAGGATGGCGACGAACAGCGCCATCTCCACCAGCGCATAGAGTCCCAGCTTGTTATAGGCCACGGCCCACGGAAAAACGAAGATGGCTTCCACGTCGAACACGACGAAAATCAGGGCGTAGAGATAGTACTGGGCTTTGAACTGCACCCATGTATCACCGATGGTTTCCATGCCGCATTCGTAGGTCGTAATCTTTGCGGGGTTGGGTTTCTTGGGGCGAATCAGCCAGGACATCACAAGCCCGATGACTGGAAGAGCAAAGGCAATCACGGCGAAAATGCCGATAAACGCGTACTGCGACAGCACGGTCTACCCTCCTTTGGGTCGCGCAAGCAACAGGCTTGCGCCATATGTACCAACG
The DNA here is from genome assembly GCA_029555885.1 of Chloroflexota bacterium. Next base: position 4,024 of record JAKPQT010000280.1, read on the forward strand.
AGGCCAATATAGACACATGGTGTACTGGACAGAGGAAGCGCATACCGTCCAGCGTGAAAGCTCGCACATTGTAACACAGGCGCACAAGGAATGCAAAGCAGCAAACAGGGCTTTCTGTAACTTACCGCACTTGCACCATGAAGAAGCGATGTGATTTTGGTTTGACAAAGCCCGATGCTTCGTGATAGACTGCGCTAGTCTACGGCCCGGACAGGGCTGGCAAGTGCACCTGTCCCCAGACCAGCCATCCAGCCTGATACCAGCCAGCAATGGAGTATACAAGGTTATGCCAGAAGGCTATCTTCCGATACTCGTGATGGTCATTATCGCCTCGGTCTTCGCCGTGATCGCACTCAGCGTCTCGGCGCTGCTGGGCCCTCGCCGCCACAATCCGGCCAAAGATGAACCTTATGAGTCGGGCATCCTGCCCTTCGGCGATGCCAGGCGCCGCTTCCCGGTCCAGTTCTACGTCGTAGCCGTCCTCTTTATCCTCTTCGACGTTGAAGTCATCCTCATGTACCCGTGGGCCATGATGGCCCGCCGACTCGGCCTGTTCGGGCTGATTCAGATGGGGATCTTCGTCGCCATTCTGCTGGTCGGCTTCGTGTACGCCTGGAAGAATGATGCCTTCAAGTGGCAATAATCGCACGCGTTAGCGGAGTGTCCCATGGGTCTTGAAGAACGTCTCCCCGATGAGGGAGTTGTCACGACAACGCTCGAACAGGCAGTTAACTGGGGGCGCAAGTTCTCGCTGTTCCCTTTGACCTTCGGCCTGGCCTGTTGCGCCATCGAATCCATTACCTCCGGCGTCAGCCGGTTCGACATCAGCCGGTTCGGGTCGGAGGTTTTTCGCGCCTCCCCGCGCCAGGCTGACCTGATGATCGTTTCGGGCCGCGTCAGCAACAAGATGGCCCCCGTCGTCAAGCGCCTGTATGACCAGATGCTCGAGCCCAAGTGGGTCATCGCGATGGGCATCTGTGCCAGCGCCGGCGGACCTTTCAACAACTACGCCATCATCCAGGGGGTGGATAAGATCATTCCCGTGGATGTCTATGTCCCTGGCTGCCCGCCGCGACCGGAAGCCCTATTCTACGCCATTACCCTGTTGCAGCAGAAAATCCAGAAGGAAAAGTTCCGCGACCGGGCCTACAGCCGAAAGCTGGCCGCCGAGGCCGCGCGCACACAGGCGTAGGCGCTGCGTTGCAGCATGTGATACGGGCGTACGGCTGCCATCGTGCAGCGCCGCGTCCTTGCAGATCGAGGCATGAGCGATATGACGCTGGTTAATGATTCGACAACCATCCCGGCTGAACCGGCAGCCGTCAGGCCGCCCACGGCAGGCGAGCAACTGACCGCGCGTTTCCCGAAAGCCATTCTCGGCGCCAGCACGTTCCGCGGGGACACCACGCTGACTGTGGCTCCGGCTGACCTGCTGGCCGTGGCGCGCACCCTGCGCGATGAGCTGGGCTTCAACCACCTCTCCAATCTTTCAGCGGTCGACTGGAGCCGTTATCGCGGTTACGCGGGCAGAGAACGCTTCAGCACGGTTTATCATTTCACCTCGACGCGCACCGGCGAACGGATCGGCCTCAAGGTCTTTGCGCCTGGCGGCGACAGCCCTGCCGTGCCCAGCCTCACCGCGCTGTGGGCCGGCGCCAACTGGCCGGAACGCGAGGTCTACGACCTGATGGGCGTCAAGTTCGACGGCCATCCCGACCTGCGCCGCATCCTGATGCCGGTGAACTGGCCGAACCACCCGCTGCGGAAGGATATCCCGCGCGGCGGCGAGCCGGTGCCCTTCTCGATGACTTGGGAAGATGAGGAGTTCGAGAGCTTCGGCAAGCAGATCATCGAGGCCAAGTCTGTGCAGCAGGTGCCGCCCAAGCAGGCCGACGCCAACAAGCACATGATCCTGAACATGGGCCCGCAGCACCCCTCCACGCACGGCGTGCTGCGCGTCGTGGTCGAGCTCGACGGCGAAACGGTCGTCGCGACCTACCCCGACATCGGGTATCTGCACTCCGGCTTCGAGAAGCAGGGCGAGACTATCCGCTACAAGGACTTCCTGCCCTACACCGATCGCATGGACTACGTCTCGGCCATGTCCAACAACCTGGGCTATTCCCTGGCGGTCGAGAAACTGATGGGGGTGGAGATTCCGCCGCGCGCCCAGGTGCTCCGGGTCATCTGCGCCGAGTTGCAGCGTCTCGCCTCGCACCTTGTCTGGCTGGGCACGCACGTCATGGACGCAGCCGGCGTCAGCCACGCGCTCTTGATGTACACCTTCCGCGAGCGCGAGCAGCTCATGGACATCTTCGAGCTCATCAGCGGCGCGCGGCTCACCATCTCGTACATCCGGCCGGGCGGCCTCTGGAAGGACGTGCCGCCGAGCTTCGTCGAGCGGGTCCAGGACGTGCTGAAAGCCTTCCCCGCCCGCATCGACGAGTATGAGCGCATGGTCACGGAGAACCCGGTCTGGCTGGGGCGGGCACGCGGGGTTGGCAAGATCACGGCGGAGCAGTGCCACAGCCTGGGTGTCACCGGCCCGATGCTGCGCGCCAGCGGCGTCCCGTTCGACTACCGCAAGGCGCAGCCCTACAGCGGCTACGAGAACTACGATTTCAAAGTGCCTGTGATGACCGAGGGCGACACCTACGCGCGCTATCTGCTCCGGTTGGAGGAGATGCGCCAGAGCCTGCGCATCATCGACCAGGCGCTCAAGAATCTGCCCGATGGCCCGGTGTGGACTGCCGACCGCAAGATGGCGCTGCCGCCCCGCCAGGAGCTCGACACCAGCATGGAGGCGGTCATCCACCACTTCAAGCTGATGACCGAGGGCTTCGTGCCGCCTAAGGGCGAAGTGTACCAGTCCATTGAGAACCCGCGCGGCGAGCTGGGCTTCTATATTGTCAGCGACGGGACGGCCATCCCATACCGCCTGCACGTCCGCGCGCCGTCGTTCCATAACCTGCAAGCGACCGACACGATGGCCCGCGGCGGCCTGATCGCCGACCTCGTGCTCGTCATCGGAACGATCGATATCGTGTTGGGGGACGTTGACCGATAGCGGTTACGAGTTTCAAGGTTACAGGTTGAAGGTTCAACCCGTGACTTGCAACCTGTAACCTGAGAACCTGCAACTACGCAGGAGGGCATGCGTGCTTTCAGAACAAGCCATTAACGAAATCCGGGCGTTACAAGCCCGTTATCCGGTTGCGCGTTCCGCGTTGGGACCGGCGCTCTATGTTGCGCAGCGTGAGGTGGGCTGGCTGCCGCCCGAGGCCATCGCCGCAGTCGGCGGCCTGTTCGGACTGGACCCGGCGGAAGTGGCCGAGTTCGCCAGCTTCTACCATATGTACAACATCCACCACGAGCCCGGCCAGTACACCATCGAGCTGTGCGACAATGTGCCGTGTATGCTGCGCGGCTCCGCCCGGCTCGGTGACATGCTCCAGGAACGGCTGGGGGTAGCCTTCGGGGAGACGACTGCGGACGGCAAGTTCACGCTCGGCCACGTCGAGTGTCTCGGCGCCTGCGCGACGGCCCCCATGTTCATGTGTACGGAGAAGTACACGGGCCGCATCCGCTACTTCGAGGAACTGGACACCCCGGAGAAGCTGGATGAGGCGCTGGCGCTGATCGCCTCGGGCCACGGCTTCGACACGACGGAACGCTGGCCGCTCGGCCCGTTCCGCCACGGCGGCCGCCCCGACACCAACTTCCTGCTCGGCCGCGTCGACAAGACCGATTCGCACCGTCTCGACACCTATGTCGCGGATGGCGGCTATGAGACGGCCCGCGCGATCCTGACCGGCGGCAAAACGCCCGCCGATATCGTGGCCGTGATGAAGGATGCGAATGTGCGCGGGCGCGGCGGCGCAGGCTTCTCGGCGGGCGTCAAGTTGGGCTTCATCCCCGCGGGCGTGTATCCCCGCTACCTCGTCGTCAACGCCGACGAGTCCGAGCC
>JAKPQT010000388.1 GCA_029555885.1 Chloroflexota bacterium
ATCAAGTCGCGCAGTTCGGTGCGCTCGTCTTCGGTCAGATCAACAATGTAGATTTTCTGCGGCATGTTCGCCTCCCGGTGTTATGCCTCCACCATAACACAAGAAGCGACATGCATCAAAACGTCAGTGGTGAGGTACTAGTCATCTACGCATTTTTCCTGCTGATCGCCATCATCGCGCCCCTGATTGCCCCCTTCGATCCCCAGGAGGTCGTCAAGGAGGGCACGAAGTGGCTCAGCAACCAGCCGCCCTCGCCGCGGTTCCTGCTGGGCACGACCAACATGGGCCGCGACATCTTCTCACAACTGGTGTTCGGCACGCGACCGGCGCTCCTGGTAGGGTTCTCGGCCGCGCTGATGGTCGCCGCCATCGGCACCATCGTCGGCCTGGTAGCCGGCTATTTCGGCGGCGTGACGGACAGTCTGCTGATGCGCCTGGCTGACGTCGCCTTCAGCATCCCCTTTCTGCCCTTCGTCATTGTCCTGGCCGCTTTCCTCAAGCCAAGCCTGTGGAACATCGTGCTGGCAATGGCGCTGCTCTTCTGGTGCAACACGGCCCGCGTCATTCGCTCGCAGGTGATGGTAGTCAAGGAGCGCGACTTCGTGGAGGCGGCGCGCGTTGCAGGCGCCAGCCCGTGGCGCATCCTATTTGTCTATGTGGCGCCGAATGTGCTCCCGCTCTCGTTTCTTTACGGCTCACTGGCGATGGGCTGGGCCATCCTGACCGAAGCGAGCGTCAGCTTCCTGGGCTTCAGCGACCCCGACATTTTGAGCTGGGGTTACATGCTGCAGGACGCTTACCAGGCGCAAGCCATGTCGCGCGGGGCGTGGGCCTGGATCATTCCGCCCGGCATATGCATCATGCTCATGGTAATGGCCGGATTCTTCATTGGTCGGGGCACAGAAGAGATGCTCTTCCCGCGACTGAGGGAGGAGTAGTATGGAGAACTTGCTGGAACTGTGCGGACTCACAGCTTCGTACCAGACGCCCCACGGACCCGGCACCGCCGTAGACGGAGCCAGCTTCATCGTCAGACCGGGCCGTAGTCTGGGTCTCATCGGCGAAAGCGGCTGTGGAAAGACCAGCGTGGGCCGCGCAATCATGCGCGTGATGCCGCGGAACATGCGCATCGATAGCGGGCAAATCCTTTTCGAGGGGCAAGACCTGGTCAGCTTGCCCGAACCAGTAATGCGCGAGCTGCGCTGGCGGCGCATTGCCATGATTCCGCAGTCCTCCATGCACTCGCTGGACCCGGTGTACCGCCTGGAAGACCAGTTCCTCGAGGTGTTGTGCGAACGGGGCGGCCTGAGCAAAGCCGCAGCGCGGATCAGAGCCCGCGAGTTGTTCGGGTTGGTCGGGCTGGACGCCGGACGCCTGCGTCACTACCCACACGAGTTCAGCGGTGGAATGAAACAGCGCGCCGTCATTGCGATGGCCCTGGCCCTGCAGCCGAAGCTCGTCATCGCAGATGAACCGGTGACAGCCCTCGATGTGATTGTGCAGGAGCAGGTGCTGGAGGTCATCCGTGATCTACAGGCGCGGCTGGGGATCTCGGTCATCATGATCACGCACGACATGTCGGTAGTGGCACAGACATGCCACGATGTTGTCGTGATGTATGCGGGCAACGTGGTCGAGAGCGGGCCGGTCAGCATCATCTTCCGGCGCCCCGCGCATCCCTATACGATGGGGCTGGCGCGGGCATTCCCGAACCTCCTGCAGCCGCGACCCCTGGTCGCGATCGAGGGACATCCGCCGGGCATCCTGCACGCCCCACCGGGATGCAAGTTTGCCCCACGTTGTCCCTTCGCGCTGGACATCTGCCGCGCCGAAGCGCCGCGATATCTCCCATTGGATCCCGGGCATCGGGTCGCGTGTCACCGAATGCAGGATGCGCAGATCATGCGAGCCCAGGCTGAGGAGGCCAAGACATGGCAGGAAATGAGCGTCTAGCCTCGAACGGCGCGGCGGTCGTCGAATTGCATCAGGTTCACAAGCACTACCCTCTGCGCCGGGGGGTGTTGGGCGCCTTCGGCGGAGCGTCCGAACTGGCCGTGCGTGCCGTGGATGGTGTCTCGCTCCATGTGAACCGGGGCGAGGCGCTGGGGCTGGCCGGGGAGAGTGGATGCGGCAAGACAACTACCGGCAAGCTGCTCTTGCGGCTCACACGGCCGACCAGCGGTGAGGTGCTGTTCCAGGGGCAGAACGTAAACCGATTCGACACGACGGCGCTGAAGGCATTCCGGCGACAGGCACAGTTGATGTTCCAGAATCCCTACGAGGCGCTCAACCCGCGCTTCACTATCGAGCGCGCTGTGTTGGAGCCGCTCATCATCCACGGCCTGGGCGCGGGCGAGCAGGCGCAGGCGCTGGTCATTAAGGCGCTGGAAGCGGTCAATCTGCGGCCCGCGCGCACCTTCTTGCGCAAGTATCCGCACCAGATGAGCGGCGGCCAACTGCAGCGCGTAGTGCTGGCGCGAGCTCTAGTACTCAATCCAGTCTTCCTGGTGGCCGACGAGCCCGTCTCCATGCTCGACGTATCGGTGCGGGCCAGCGTGCTCAACCTGATGAAGCGGCTGGCGACGGACCTCTCCCTGGCCGTGGTCTACATCTCGCACGACCTGTCCCTGATTCAGTATATGTGCCAGCGCACCGCCATCATGTATCTGGGCCGGGTCGTGGAGATGGGGCCGACGCAGGCGGTCATCAGCAGCCCATTGCATCCCTACACGCAAGCCCTGATTGCGGCAGTGCCCGTGCCGGATCCTGACGTGCGGCGCCAGGAGCCCCGCATACGCGACGTCGTTCCTTCAGCGGCCCATATCCCGCCGGGCTGCCGGTTCCATCCGCGCTGCCCGCGCGCCATGCCACAGTGTGCGCAGGAGGCGCCTCCCGTCGTCGAGCAAGCCCCGGGACATGTCACCGAGTGCTGGCTCTACGTCTGAAAGGTCATACGGCATGGATTTCTTTGAGGTGATACAGGCGCGTCGCAGCGTGCGCAAGTACCGGCCCGATCCGGTCGATACGAAGCTGATCGATCAGGTACTCCAGGCTGGCATCATGGCGCCCAGCGCGGGCAACCGCCAGCCGTGGGAATTCATCGTCGTCGAGCGCGATGCAGCCCTCAAACAGGCCATCATGCAGACGACCTACCGGGGGAATTCATGGGCCGGCGGCGCCCACCAGGACTGGCTGGCCCAGGCCCCGGTGTTAATCGTGGTTTGCGCGGATGTGCAGCGCAGCATGAGCCGCTATGGATGGCAGCATTCTCAGAAGCTCATCGTCGAGGACATCGCGGCGGCCGTGGAAAACATGCTGCTGGCCGCCACGGCGCTGGGCCTGGCAAGCTGCTGGGTCGGCGGCTTCGACCCGGTGGCACTCAGCACCGCACTCCAACTGCCGGAGATGTTGGCTCCACTGGCCATCCTGCCGCTGGGCTACGCGGCGCAACCCGCCACTGCGCCCGCAAAACGCAACCTGGCCGAGGTGGTGAGGGCGCGGCTGTAGACACAAGCTGGGACCACGCTCGAACTGTGCCGTGTGCGGTCCCAGCTTTCGATCTCCCCGAGCGTCGCTACCTACTCGTACCGCAGCGCCTTGATAATCTCCATCTGCGCCGCCTGACGGGCCGGGAAGAGCGCGGCCAGCACGCCGAAGAGCAGGCCCGCCGCGATGGCGGCCAGCACGCTTGCGAGCGGGAATGAGTAGTTCATCCTGAAGACACCGCTGGCCCCCAGGCCTGCGACCATCAGGTAGCTCAGATAGAGCCCGCCCAGCAATCCGAAGGCGGTGCCGATGGCGGCGAGCAACAGCGCTTCCGCGACGATCATCCGGCGCACTTGGCCGCGCGCGGCACCGATAGCCCGCAACATGCCGATCTCGCGCGTG
>JAKPQT010000298.1 GCA_029555885.1 Chloroflexota bacterium
GACAGGCCGTCTATCGCAGCCTGGGTAAGCGCGTGCTGGACCTGGCGCTCACGGTCCCGGCGCTCCTGCTGCTCACGCCGGTCCTGGGCCTTCTGGCGCTCTTCGTACGCTGGCGGCTGGGCAGCCCGGTGCTCTTTCGGCAGGTGCGCCCGGGCTGGCAGAGCAGGCCGTTTACCCTGCTCAAGTTCCGCACCATGCGTGACCTGCGGGACCCGAGCGGTGCGCTCCTGCCCGATGCCGCGCGGCTCACGCCGTTTGGCCGCTTCCTGCGCAGCACCAGCCTGGATGAGCTGCCCGAGCTGTGGAACGTGATCCGGGGTGACATGAGCCTGGTCGGCCCGCGGCCCCTGCTGATGCAGTATCTCCCGCGCTACTCAGCCGAACAGGCCCGGCGCCACGAGGTGCGCCCCGGCCTGACGGGCTGGGCGCAGGTCAGCGGCCGCAACGCCCTGACCTGGGAGCAGAAGTTCGCGCTGGATGTGTGGTACGTGGACCATCTTTCCCTGGGCCTCGACCTGGGAATCCTTATCAAGACGCTCTCCTTGATCGTCAGGCGTCAGGGCATCAACCAGCCCGGCCAGGCCACCGCAGAGGAATTCATGGGCACGGCAACGCTGCCTTCCCCGGAAGGGCAAGAGTGAGCATGGAACAGACACTGGTCGCGGTTTACGGCGCCGGCGGCTTTGGGCGAGAAGTGGCCTGGCTCGTCGAATCGTGCGATTCGCCGGAGCATCGTTACACGGTCGCGTGCTTCATCGAGGACAATCCCGCGCTCCAGGGCCAGGTGGTCAACGACATTCCCGTCTTGAGCCTCGCCGGCGCTCGCGCAGCCTTTCCGGACGCCCGCGTGGCCGGCGGAATTGGGTCGCCGCAGGTCCGGCAGCAGGTCGTGGAGCGCTGCGCAGCGGCCGGCTTTGAGTTCGCCACGCTCATCCACCCCCGCGTGGAACGCTCGCGCTGGATCGAGATCGGAGAGGGGGCCGTGATCTGCGCCGGCAACATCCTTACCGTGAACATCACCCTCGGTCGCCACGTGCAGATCAACCTCGACTGCACGGTCGGGCATGATGTGGTGATGGGCGACTATGTCACCCTCGCCCCAGGCGCTCATATCTCGGGCTGGGTGCACTTCGGCCACCGCGTCTATGTGGGTACGGGTGCGGTGATTATCAATGGGACCGCAGATGCCCCGCTGCTGATCGGTGACGACGCCGTCATTGGCGCGGGCGCGGTCGTCACAAAGTCGGTTCCTGCCGGTGTCACGGTCGTTGGCGTGCCCGCACGCCCCTTGCAGCGAGGCTGACATGCCGCCCGACCGCATCTACCTCTCCCCGCCCCACATGAGCGGGCTGGAGCAGGCGTTCGTCGCCGAAACCTTCGCCTCCAACTGGATCGCGCCCCTTGGCCCCCAGGTCGACGCGTTCGAACAGGAGTTCGCCGCCCGCATCGGTGCGCCGGGTCACGAAGTGCCGGGGCACTTCGTGACCCATGCGCTGGCCCTCAGCTCCGGCACGGCCGCCCTGCATCTGGCGCTCATGTTGGCAGGAGTCGGCCCGGGGGACGAGGTCCTCGTCTCCACCCTGACCTTTTCCGCCAGCGCCAACCCGGTCGTCTACCTCGGCGCGCGGCCCGCATTCATCGATAGCGAGCGTGTCTCGTGGAACATGGACCCGAACCTGCTCGCTGATGCCCTGGCCGCCCGCGCACGGCGCAACCGCCTGCCCAGGGCCGTGGTCCTCGTACACCTGTACGGCCAGAGCGCCGATATCGATCCCATCCGGGCGCTCTGCGACCGCTATGGTGTGCCGCTCATCGAGGACGCCGCCGAGGCCCTCGGCGCCACCTACCGCGATCGCGCCCCCGGCACGTTCGGCTGGGCCGGCATCTTCTCATTCAACGGCAACAAGATCATCACGACCTCCGGCGGCGGGATGCTGGTGTCGGCAGACGGCGACATGATCCGCCATGCGCGCAAGCTCGCCACCCAGGCCCGCGAGCCTGCCCCGCATTACGAGCATACGGAGATCGGCTACAACTATCGCCTGAGCAATGTGCTGGCCGCGATCGGCCGCGGCCAGCTCCGCGTGCTCGACGAGCGCGTGGCCGCGCGGCGCCGCAACTTCGATTATTACCGTCGCGCCCTGGGTGACCTGCCCGGCATCGACTTCATGCCTGAAGCGCCTTGGGGCCGCGCGACCCGCTGGCTTACGTGCCTCACCGTTGACCCCCGCCTGCTTGGCGTCGACCGCGAGGCTATCCGGCTGACGCTGGAGACCGAGAACATCGAGGCACGGCCCGTCTGGAAGCCCATGCACCTGCAGCCGGTCTTCCGCGGCTGTGAAGCCGTCGGCGGCGAGGTCGCGGCGGATCTCTTTGACCGCGGGCTGTGTCTGCCCTCCGGGTCGAGCCTGACGGAGGCAGACCTGGCGCGCATTGTCGCCACCATCCGCCGCACGGTTCGAGGCTGAAGCCGATGCCCCTTCCATCGTCCGTGTCACGGTCGTCTCTTACGCAGCTCCTGCTGCGCGTGCGCAACCGTCACTTGTTGATGGCCGACATGCTGCTCGTGCCGATGGCTGCGGTGCTCGCGTTCGCCTTGCGCCTGGACAACGCGCAGCTCCAGCCTTACGTGCGGACGATGCTGGTCTTCACCCTCGCCGCGCCCATTATCAAGATACCCATCTTCGCCGCGCTCGGCCTCTACACGCGCTACTGGCAATTCGCAGGCCCCGACGAGATGCTCCTGCTCGTCTGGTCCGCTGCACTCGGTGCGCTGGCCCAGGGTGCGCTCTTCCTCGGCACGCAGGCGATTTTCCCTGCGCTGCTCTCCCCAGGCGTCCCGCGCTCCATCCCGTTGATCGACGGGCTCGTGACCTTCGCGGTCATTGCCGGGTCACGCTTCGCGCTGCGCGCCGGGACGCTCGGTGCACAGCGCGCGCGCAAGGCCGGCGCTCCCGGCGGCCCGCTCCAGCATGTCCTCATAGCCGGTGCGGGCGAGGCGGGCGCAATGGTGCTGCGGGAGCTGCGCCAGAATCCGCAGACCGGCCTGGTGCCCGTCGGCTTTGTGGACGACGACCCGCTCAAACACGGCATGTTGCTCCAGCGCGTGCGCGTCCTGGGCGGCCGCGAGCGCATCCCCG
>JAKPQT010000303.1 GCA_029555885.1 Chloroflexota bacterium
TTTCATACGGTCGCCACAGACTTTGCCCAGCACGCAGCGGATGCCCGCAGCATTCCCAGATTTGGCGGAGATACCCCGCGTAGGTGCCGCACGTCGAAAGCGGGGTGTTCAGCTCATCGAGCAGCGTGCGTAGCAGCCTAAACCACAATCCGGCGTGGATGCGTCGGCGCGGCAACTCCACGTGGCCGGTCGTCAGTGCCTGCCAGGTACGCTGGTCCATCGCCGCAATCGCGTCGCTGGCAGTGCGCGGTTCGGCGTCGGCGTTCTCCCAGCCGAGAAACCGCCCTGGCACGCCCCAATAGGATTCCAGCCAGCAGCCATGCAGTGGGCAGCTCAGCATCAGGGGCAGCTTCCACGCGAGCAGTACGGCTTGGTTCTCCGGATCGTTCAGGCAGAGCGGACAGGCGCGGTGTATCGGTTGGGTGGGCAGCCAGGCACGCCAGCTCGTGATGGATCGCGTCTGACGGCGGAGTCTCGGCAGCAGTACCGAGAGCTGGAACGCATAGGTTTCCAATGCGGCTGGAATCTGATCATCAAGGCTGTCCAGTAGCCAAGGCACCCAGCCGGCGAAACTCATGCAGCGCAGCCGATCCAGCTCGATACCGCTCCGCTGGGAGAGCATCGCCAGCAGCGCCAGTGGTGGCGCGGTGTCCAGGTCATCAACCTGGCCGTGACCAAGATCGTGCTCCAGCAGCTCGGACACTTCCATGTGATAGCAAAGGGCCACGCGGTTGAGCCACGAAGACAAGGCTTCGCCTTCTCTGGGGGCCGGATGCAGTGGCCAGCGTGGCGCTGGCTTCACATCAGTTCCCGCTCGAATTGCCGCCGCCGCTCGCTGGGACCGGTGTAATCGGCCATGCTCAGCGTGCGATGGTTGATCGCTTCCTCGCCGCTCTCCACGGCGGCGAGGGCTGCCGCCATCAGCAAGTGCGTCAGTTCGCCGATGGTGCCTTCGCTGCGTGTGAGCAGGTAGCGGGCCATGTCCAGCGTGGCAATCGACGAGGGTCGCCGCAGTGGAAGCGAAGCGGCGAAACTGGCCAGCAGTGAGCAGCAATCGTGATTGGCCTCCCATACCGGCAGCATCATCGGCTCGAAGCGATTTTCCAACTGGTCATCGGAGCGGATGGCCAGGTAGGCGTCGCGCGTGCCGACCCCGACCAGTGGGATGCGCAGTTCATTGCCGAGGAAGCGCAGGAGATTGAGGAATTCCCGGCGATTGACGCTGTTACCGGCCAGGACGTTGTGCAACTCGTCGATCACCAGCATGCGCACGCCGACCTTGCGCAGCAGTGCCAGCGCCAGTTGTTCCATTTCTGGCAGCCGTGGGCGCGGTCGCAATGGCGCACCCATCGCCGCGAGCAGCGCGACGTAGAAGCGGATTACCGACGGTTCGGATGGCATCTGCACGACCAGTACCGGAATGTGCTCCTGGTCGGCGTCGGCGCTGGCCGGATGCGTGCGCCGGAACTTCTCGACGATCATCGACTTGCCGTTGTTGGTCGGGCCGACCAGCAGCAGGTTGGGCATGCGTTGCTTGTTTGGCCACGTATACAGGATTTCCAGCCGGTTCAGCGCCTCGACCGCGCGCGGATAGCCGATCCAGCGGTCGGCGCGAAGGCGCTGGATGCGCTCGTCCGCCGGCAGCCGAGCCAGCCCCTGTGCCGCTGGCAGCAGGTGTGACAAGTCGATGATGGGATATTCGTCCACGGCTACCACTCCTCAATCTGGTCGAACGGTTTGGCCGGCGGCTGGTTGTCTGCCTGCTGCCCATCCATGTCAGCGCCCGGTGGTGGCGTGGTTTTGACAGGCGTTGCCGTTGCCTTGAGATGCTGGCGTCGATCCGCGTCGCGCCGCGCCTTGCGCGTAGCTTTCTGCGCGGTGGTCACGATTTCTCGCATCTGGCCGATCATGCGGAACAGCGCTGACTCATCCACCTGTTCGCGCCCTTGCTGCCGTAATTTCGCCAGCGCCTGCCGTTGTTCCCATAGGGTGACAGCCGGGTGCGACAAGGTACGGTAGGGAATTTCCAGGTAGTGCTGCCCCTCTGGTTCCAGCACCCATATGCGGCTGATGTCGCGCGGGTCGCGCCGGATCAGGAACGCAGGCAAGCGGTCCCGCCGAGCTATCCACGGCTTGAGCGCATCGGCGTAGTAGTGGATGTGGTCGATGACGAAGCCGGTGCGGGTCAGCGTGCGGCGGATGATGGGCAGAAAATCGACCAGAAAAGCCGTAGCGCGAGTGATGACGGTTGGCACGCCGGTCCGCGTGATAGCTTCGGCCCAGCGCGCGGCCGGCGGTTGGAGCAGGCCGTTGTGCACGGAGCCGTGATAGGTGCCGACCGCCAATGTGAGCCAGCGCTCCAGCTCGCGCAGTGTCAGGGCGGCCATCTTCTCGGAGGCGTATTCCCCGCGCTGGTCAGGATTGGAGAAGGTCGTCCCCGGCAATTCGTCGTGGATCATCTGCATCGCCGTGCCGATGATCCGTTCCACGATACCGCCGTAGTGCGGCTGCCCGAGCGGGCGATAGTCCAACCGGATGCCATGCTGCTCGCAGCCACGGCGCAGCGCCTCGCTCTTGAACTCAGCCGCATTGTCCAAGTAGAGCAGTCTGGGCTTGCCGCTCATCGGCCAATCCATCTCTACGTTCAACCCTTCCAACCAAGGGCGCTTGTCGCAGGCGGCATGCACCAAGCACAGGCCGACCGAGACGGCGGACGGGGCTTCCAGCGTAACGACCATGCCAACCACGCAGCGGGTGAATACGTCGATGGCGAGGGTCAGGTACGGACGGCCAATCGGTTGCCGGTCGCGCTCGTCCACCACGATCAGGTCGATGACTGTGTGGTCGATCTGCACCTGCTCCAGCGGCGCGGAGACGGGTGGCGGAACACCACCAACACCTTGCAGGTCGCGGGCGGCATCTTGTCCTTCCCGGCGGTGAGTGACCTCGCGCGGATCGAGGCCGGCGATCCGCAGAGCCACCGTGTTGCGCGTCGGCACCCGCAGCTTTTGCAGCTTGCACGCCCGCACAACTTCGCGGTGGAACGCCGCCAAGCTACGCTTCTGCTTGGTCAGGAAGCGCTTTTGCAGTAACTCGCGGATGATTCGTTCGACCGACTCCGGCAAGCGGCCTTTACCTTTGCCACCGCTCGACTGCCCAAGAGCCAAGTCAGTGACCAGCCCCGAACCTAGCCGGGCACGGCGGATCAGGACGTAGACCTGCCGCCGGGACAGCCCCAATGCCTGGGCTGCCGCGTCGGCCGCTTCATGCCCAACCGTCTCCGACTGCGCCAACGGCCCAATGATCTCCGCGCGACGACGCGCACGCTCCCATGCCTGTTCTGGCAGGGTGGCCACGCCGTGCTCGGTAATCGGTGCGGTATCGGTCGCCATGCTCACCTCGCTTTGGTGCACACGAGTATTGAGCATAGACGAGTTTCGTGCAGAGGAGTCCTGATATCTGGCTGTCAGGAGCCGTATGCACAACAGGCTTCAAACCGCGCTGAATGGTGCAGTCGTCTTCTGAAAATGACATGAGCGCGGCTAAATCGGACAAAGTGTTATCACCCATCAGCAACTCTTGCAGCGCGGCGCGCGTGGCATCGGTCAGTGCCGATTCGACCAGTTGTTCCAGGCGATCGC
>JAKPQT010000332.1 GCA_029555885.1 Chloroflexota bacterium
ATGATGGATAGGTCACGCCAGTTCGCTAATGTCACAAGCAACCTCCAATCAGTCCTCGTCCACTCAGGCTTCGTCCGCTGAATCGGCAGCATCCGCTGCAGGAAGTTACGCGATGCGCGAGCCCTCACGGACGGAATTCTAGCAGAGATGCCAGGGATGAGCAAGGAACGCTGGGTCCAGTTGGCGCAACTCTGTGCCGTTTTGTGCGTGGCGCTCGTGGTGCTGAGCGGCGCGACGCGGCCGCGCGTCATCTTCGGTCCGCAGCAGCACGTGGTCTCCATCAATCCGAAGATGGGGATGCACACCCGGCTGACCGATGAGGTGGAGCCCTGGAAGATTCAGAAGTCGTTGGAGATGGTGCGCGAGATGGGTGCATCCTGGGTGGTCGAGTACTTCCTGTGGGCCGCGCATGAGCCCGCGCGCGGGGTTTACGACTGGAGCCACGCGGACCTCGTCGTGGACCATGCCGTCAACCAGGGCCTCACCATCATCGCGCGGCTGGGCTATGTGCCGGAGTGGGCGCGTCCTGCGAAGACCTCGCCCCTCTACCTGGATGAGCGCGGCTACGATGATTTCGCCCGTTTCGCAGCGGCATTCGCCACGCACTTCCACGGCCGCGTCGACTATATCATCGTCTGGAACGAGCCGAACCTGAGCCAGGAGTGGGGTTACCGCGTGCCAGACCCGGCCGGGTACACGGAGCTGCTGAGGCAGGCATACGTGGCCGTGAAGCAGGCCAATCCCGCGGTGCAGGTGCTTGGCGGCGCGCTTGCGCCCACGCTGGCGCCGCGCGGCAGCGAGTGGGGCCTGGACGACCTCATCTATCTCCAGGATATGTACGACGCGGGCGCGGCAGATTACTTCGACATCCTGGCCGTCCACGCCTACGGCTGGACCTTCGACCCCGACGAGCCGGCCAGCGAGGACGCCGTCAACTTCAACCGCACACTCCTGGTCCGTGAGCTGATGGTCCGCAACGGCGATGCTGATAAACACATCATCATCACCGAGGGCGGGTGGAACGATCACCCGCGCTGGACGAAGGCTGTCCGCCCGCTCCAGCGCACACGGTACACGATCCGAGCGTACGAGAAGGTGCTGGCCGAGTGGCCCTGGGTGGATGCGCTCTGCCTCTGGGCGTTTCGCTATCCTCGCCCTGCCGCGACATACCAGGACTACTATACGTTCGTGGAC
>JAKPQT010000335.1 GCA_029555885.1 Chloroflexota bacterium
CACAGCGGTGCAAGGCTGGCTGCTGGCGGACGGACGGCTGTACTGGACTGAATCCGCAGGCGCGCAGTGGCGCGATATCACGCCGGAAGGTCCGGCGGCTGCCGGGCCGGGCGCAGCCGCGTTTGTGGATGGCGGGGCAGGCTGGCTCGTGACGACCGTCCCCGCCGCGGACGGCGCCGCGCGCTACACGCTGGCCCGCACCCGTGATGCCGGTCAGACGTGGGAGCAGGCTCGCCTCGACCTCTTTGCCGCAGGCGAGGCGGGCAACTACCCCGGCACGCTGTACCTCGAACGGCTGGATGCGCTGCACGGCTGGCTCGTCGTCAAACACCTGACCAGCAGCAACTTCAGCACTGGCGACCTGTTCCGCACGACCGATGGCGGGCTGACGTGGGAGCGGCTGGCCCTGCCCCTGGGCGAGCCGGTGCGCTTCGTTACTGCGCAGGTGGGCTATGTGACGGGCGGACCAACGGGCGAGGAAGCGTATCGCACCGCCGACGGCGGACGAACGTGGCAGCCGCTCTCAGCCACGGAGGCCGCAGAGGAAGCAGGGATTACCGGTCAGGACACGGCGCGCGTCGAGCGGGCCGATGACGGGACCGCCTGGGCGGCCTACGCGCGCGGCCAGTGCGACCGGGCGGGAAACCGTTGCACGCTGGCGCGCGGCCTGCGCCGGACGACGGACGGCGGCAGGACGTGGGCTGAACTGCACTTGCCTGCGGGTGTGGAGCCTTCTACTGTCTACACCCTGCCGGACCCGGCTGCGCCCGTGGCGGCCAACACGCCGGCCATGCTCCCCGCGCCGCGCACCCTTGCCGTCATCGGCCACGGCTTCGACAAGTGCGAAGTCGCGCGGCCCGACCAGCTCCTCGATTGGAGCTACAACAGCCCATACCGGGCGGTCAACCTCTACATCGGCGGCACCAGCCGCGCGTGCAGCAACCGGGCGCTCAGCGCGTCCCTGCTGCACGAGTTCGCGCGGCAGGGCTGGACGTTCATCCCGACCTGGGTCGGGCCGCAGGCGCCGTGCTATACCCATCAGAAGGAACGCATGGACCCGAATCCCGCGGTGGCATACTGGCAGGGCGTGGGCGAGGCGGCCAACGCGGCGGGTGTGCTGGCCGTGCTGGGGCTGACCGAGGCAGACGGCCGGGGGTCGATCGTCTACTATGACATGGAGTATTACGACACAAACAACGTGCAGTGCCACGAGGCCGTGAAGTCGTTCATCGCAGGCTGGACCGCGCAGTTGCACCTGCGCGGCCAATTGTCCGGCGTGTACGGGGTCGGGGCCACGCTGAGCGCCTTCGCGAACCAGCCGGAGCCGCCGGATGCCATCTGGGCCGCCAACTGGATCCGGACCTACTTCGATCCCGAGGCGACCGTCTGGGATGTCCTCCGGCTGTCGAACGACCTGTGGATCAACCACCAGCGGCTGCGCCAGTACACGGGCGGCCACATCGAGACGTGGGGCAGCACGTCGCTGAACATCGACGCCGACGTGCTCGACGGCATCGTCGCGACCTTCCCGCTGCCATCGCTCCCGCCCCGCGCCTGGCTGCCGCTGATGATGCAGTGATGTTATGGCGTGCATAATCCTTGACACCGCACCAATTGCGATGTAGTATATACGGAGAGGTATATACATTCTTACGAGGAAACCATGGAACAAGCGCGCCTATTCACCAGCGGCAACAGCCAGGCCGTCCGCCTGCCGAAGAACTACCGGTTCAAGGGCGATCGTGTCTACATCAAACGGATGGGGAACGCGATTGTGCTGCTGCCGCGCGACGACCCATGGCAGCCGTTGCGGGAGGCCCTGGATCTCTTCTCCTCAGACTATATGGCCGAGCGCGCGCAGCCGCCGCAGCAAATCCGCAAGGACCTATTCGAGTGAAATACCTGCTGGACACCGACATCTGCATCGAACTCATCCGCCAGCGCTCGCCAGGATTGCTCCAACGGGTGATGGCCCTCACCCCCGAAGACCTCGGCGTGTCCGTCGTCTCAGTGGCCGAGCTGCAATACGGCGTGCAGCGCAGCCGCGAGCCGGAGCGCAACCAGCGGGCGCTGGACCTGTTCCTGCTCCCGTTTGCCATACTCGACCTGGACTATGAGGCGGCCGCGCAGTACGGCAAGGTACGCGCACAACTCGAGGCGGCAGGCTCGCCTATCGGACCGTATGACCTGCTGATTGCAGCCCAGGCGCTCAGCCGCGACCTGACGCTCGTGACCAGCAACGTGCGCGAGTTCAGGCGGGTCGCCGGCTTGCGCGTCGAAAGCTGGACGCAGGAGTAGCCGCGCAAACCTGCCCTCCGTGCCATTCGTTCATTCGTGTCCGCATTCGTTGATGGCCTCGCGCAGCCGCCCGTCATGCTTTGCCAGGAGTTCGTGCGCACGCGGCGTATCCAGCCCGGTCAGCAATCCCAGGATGGCCGCCTTCGTGGAGCCGTACCGCGCCAGTGCCGCGGCGGCCTCTTCCGCACTGGCCCCCGTCGCCTCACGTACGATGTTCCGCGCCCGCTGCACCAGCTTGCGGTTGGTCGGCTGCACGTCCACCATGAGGTTGCCGTACACCTTCCCCAACCGGATCATGACTGCCGTCGAGATCATGTTGAGCACGAGCTTCTGTGCGGTGCCCGCCTTCATGCGCGTCGACCCGGTGATGACCTCCGGCCCGGTCACCGCGACGATCGGATAGTCTGCGACTTCGGCCATCGATGAGCCGGGCGAGTTGACGATGCAGCCGACCGCCGCGCCGATGCTCCGGGCGTAGCGCAGCGCGGCCAGGGTGTAAGGCGTACGCCCGCTCGCCGCGATGCCGACCAGCACATCCGCCGCGGCCAGCCCGATAGCCTGCACATCGGCCACGCCCTGCGCCTCGTCATCCTCCACCCCCTCGATGCTGTTGCGCAGCGCGGCGTCGCCGCCGGCCATCAGGCCGATGACCAGGTCGGGCTCGACGCCATAGGTCGGCGGGCACTCGGACGCATCCAGCACCCCGAGCCGGCCGCTCGTGCCTGCGCCGATGTAGACTAACCGGCCGCCGCTGCGGAGGGCCGCGGCCGCGGCCTCCACCAACGCCGCGATGACCGGCAGGCACGGCGTGATGGCCGCGGGCACGGTCATGTCCTCCCGATTGATCAACGTGACGATCTCCAGCGCGGTCAGCCGGTCAATATCCAGGGTTGCAGGGTTGCGCTGCTCGGTGGTGAGTCGGGTCAAATCCATTGCGCCCTCCTGAGTGCGAGTATACCACTGTGTGGTATAATATTCCTTTGTAATTGACCGAACCCGACATGGAGCGTTATTCGTGGCTACTATTCGACCTTATCCCTTTACAGCCATCGTGGGCCAGGACAAGATGAAGCGGGCCCTCATCCTGAATGCCATCAGCAGCGGCATCGGCGGGGTGCTCATTCGCGGCGAGCGCGGCACGGCCAAATCCACCGCCGCGCGGGCCCTGGCAGCCTTGCTGCCCGAGATTCAAGTGGTGGCGGACTGTCCCTTCGCGTGCGAGCCGAACGGCCAGGACACCCTCTGCGACAACTGCCGCGACCGGCTGGCCCGCGGCGAGACGCTGCCCGTGACATCCCGGCGCACCCGCTTCGTCGACCTGCCCGTCAGCGCGACGGAAGACCGAGTCGTGGGCACGCTGGACATCGAGAAGGCCATCCAGCACGGCGAGCGGCACTTCGAGCCGGGCGTGCTGGCTGCGGCGAATCGCGGGCTGCTGTACGTGGATGAGGTCAACCTGCTTGATGACCACGTCGTTGACCTGCTGCTCGACTCCGCCGCGATGGGCGTCAACGTAGTCGAGCGCGAGGGCATCAGCTTCAGCCACCCCGCGCGGTTCATGCTGGTCGGCACGATGAACCCGGAGGAAGGCGACCTGCGGCCCCAGCTCCTCGACCGCTTCGCGCTGTGCGTTGACATGCACGGCATCTCCGACCCGCGGCAGCGCGTGGCTATCGTCGAGCGCCGCCTGGCGTATGAGACCGATGCGGAAGGCTTCTACCAGGAATGGGAGCCGCGCGAGATGCTCCTGTCGCAGGAGATTGCGGAGGCGCGCAGCCGGCTGCCCGCCGTCCACCACTCGCAGCGCGACCTGTTCTCCATCGCCTCGCTCACCACCTCGTTCAAGGTGGACGGCCACCGGGCCGACATCGTCATTCTCAAGACGGCCCGCGCCCATGCCGCGTGGCAGGGGCATCCCGCGATCACCGAGCAGGACATCCTGCTGGCCGCGGAGCTGGCGCTGCCTCACCGGCTCAAGCGCCAGCCGTTCGAGGAAGCCTCGCTGGATGCAGGCCAGCTTGAGGACCGGCTCAAGAAGTCGCGTGCGGAGGCTCCGCCCGACACCATGCAGCCGAAACCGGATGCGGGCGAGACGGCGCCCAGTGTAAAAAAAGCACCGAGCCGCTAGCTGACCAGGCCGAAACTTCAGCTAGCGGCGAGCCTCTCGATGAAGGCGCCGCGCAGTCGCACCAGCCGGGCCAGGGCCCTTCGGCCCAGCGCCCCGTGCAAATTGGCGACAGCTTCCAGCCGAAGCGGCTGGATACCCCGCTCGACAAGCTGACCCGGCAGTCGGCGGGCAAGCGCAGCGTCACCCTGACCGCACGCAAGCGCGGCCGGTACGTGCGCGCCCGCCCGATGCAGGGCCGGCCCGAGGACCTCGCCTTCGACGCGACCCTGCGCTCGGCTGCGCCGTTCCAGCGCCGCCGGATGAGCGAACGCGCCAAGCGCAAGGTCGCGTTCGTTGTCCAGCGCCAGGACCTGCAGAAGAAGGTGCGCGTGCGCCGGGCGGCCAACCTCGTGCTGTTCGTCGTGGATGCCTCATGGAGCATGGCCGCGGCGGAGCGCATCGAGGCGACGAAGGGCGCGGTGCTCTCGCTGCTCCACGACGCGTACCAGCGCCGCGACCAGGTCGGGCTGATCGTGTTCCAGCGTGAGGAAGCGCGGATCGTGCTCCCGCCCACGTCGAGCGTGGAGCTGGCGCAGCGCGCGCTGCGCGACGTGCCGGTCGGCGGCAAGACGCCCCTCTCCGCGGGCCTGCTCGCCGCCTATCGCGTCTGCACCGCGGCCCAGCGCCGCAATCCGGAGATCATGCCGCTCATTATCATCCTGACGGATGGCGCGGGCAACGTCTCCGTCACAGGCATGCCACCCCAGGAGGAAGCCGGGCGCATGGCGCAGATGATCCACGACAGCCATCTGCGGTCCGTGGTCATCAACATGGAGCATCCGGCGTTCGACCGGGGGCTGGCGGAGCAGTTAGCCATTGCGCTGGGCGGCCCGTGTTACACCCTGCCCGAACTGAAGGCCGAGGCGCTGCTGCGCACCGTACGCAAGGAACTGAGCACTCAACCCGGCGAGGCCCGGCACGTCAGCACTGCGGCTGCAACGGGGCAAATCGAACCGGGCAGCGGCCTGCCCGATGTGCCCGGCTCCGTGGCCGGCGGCCCGCGGCGGATATAGCTTCAAGAAACCCGTTTTCGTGCGCAGCTCTGCTGCGCACGAAAACGGGTTTCTAAAATGTTCATGCCCGATCACTCCCCCACCACCCGCCAACTGCTCGCGGACGCCGCGCTGCTCCTGGTCACGCTGATCTGGGGCGCGACCTTCGTCATGGTCAAGGACGCGGTCAGCGCGTTCCCGGTGTTCAGCTTTATGGCGCTGCGCTTCACGGTGGCTGCCGTTGCGCTCGTGCCGCTGGTGCTCTGGCGCCGCGGGCAGCTTGCGCGCGCCGCGCCGTCCGGCCCTTTCTCTGTAGCGCGCCTCAACCCGCGGCGGCTCGCGCGCCTGTTCCTGCCATCCCTCCTGGTGGGCAGCGCGCTCTTCGCCGGCTACGCGTTCCAGACCGCCGGATTGCAACTCACCACACCCGCTAAGGCCGGGTTCATCACCGGCCTGTCGGTCGTGTTCGTGCCTGTTGCGGCCGCGGTGCTCCTGCGCCAGCCGCCGGAGCGCAACGCGTGGCTGGGCGTCGGCCTGGCGACTGTCGGACTGGCCCTGCTCTCGCTGACGGCCGACCTGCGTGTGGAGGCGGGCGACCTGCTGGTGATGGCCTGCGCGGTCTCGTTCGCCGCGCACATCCTGCTGCTCGGCCACTTCGCGCCCCGGCACGACCCCTTGCTGTTGACGCTCGGCCAGTTGCTCGGCGTCGCGCTGCTGAGCATCCTCGCCGCGACCCTGTTCGACCGGCCCGCGCCGCTGACCGGGCAGGTCGTGTTCGCGGTCGCGTTCACCGGGCTGCTCGCCACCGCGGCCGCGTTCGGCATTCAGACCGTTGCGCAGCGGTTCACCACGACGACGCACACCGCGCTCATCTTTGCGGCTGAGCCGGTGTTCGCCGGCCTCGCCAGCTTCCTGCTCATCGGTGAAGTGTTGGGTCCGCGCCAGCTCCTCGGCTGCGCGCTCATTCTGGTGGGGATGGTGGTGGCAGAGATGAAGCGGTGACGGGGTGACACGGTGACAAGGTGAAGAGGTGAACAGGTGATATGGATGGCGAAGGCTGTGGCGAGATGGGATGACCTGCAATCATGGACAGAAAACTCCACGTGCCATCTGACGTCACCTTGTCACCTCTTCACCTGTTCACCTCTTCACCTGTTCGCCCGTTCACCTGTTCCGTCTCCAGCCATAGCGTCACCGGCCCGTCATTGACCAGCGCGACCTGCATCTCGGCGCGGAACTGGCCGGTGGCGACGGAGAGACCCGCCTCGCGGAGCTGCTCCACGAAGTACTCAATCAGCGGTTCGGCCTGTTCGGGCCGGGCTGCACGCAGGAAGTCGGGGCGGCGGCCGCGGCGCGCGTCGCCGTAGAGGGTGAACTGCGAGACGACGAGGACCGCGCCCGCCACATCAGCCAGGCTGCGGTTGAGCTTGCCCGCGTCATCCTCGAAGATGCGCAGGCCGGCAATCTTGCGGGCCAGCCAGCCGGCCTCCGTGCGGGTGTCGTCGTGCGTCACACCCACGAGCACGAGCAGCCCGCGGCCAATCTCACCGACAATCCGGCCTTCTACCGTCACCGCCGCGCGGCTGACCCGCTGAACCACTGCGCGCATGCTGGCTACAGCCCCGCGGCGCGAGCCGTCTCCTTGAGCACGTCGGCGGAGCGCTGAAGCGCAGCCAGCTCGTCGTCGCTCAGTCCGGGCATCAGCACGCCTTCGACGCCGCCATGATCCACGATCGACGGCAGGCTCAGGCAGATATCGGAGATGCCGAACTGCCCGGTCATCTGCGTCGAAACGGTCAGGATGGTGTTCTGATCGCGCAGCATCGCCTCGACCACGTGCCGCACGCCCAGGCCGATGGCGTAATAGGTCGCGCCCTTGCGCTCGATGATCTCGTACGCGGCCCGGCGCACCTGGTTGGCGATGTCCTCCTGCATGTCGGCATCGCACGTGCTGTGGCGCTGCGCGCAGAAATCGTGGATGGGCATGCCCGCGACCATCGTCCGGCTCCACACCACCACCTCGCTGTCGCCGTGCTCCCCGATCACATAGCCGTGCACGCTGCGCGGGTCGACCTCCAGCCGCTGCCCGATCAGCGCGCGCAACCGGGCCGTGTCGAGCACGGTACCCGAGCCGACGACTCGTCCCGCAGGGAAATCCGAGAACTTCAGCGCGGCATACGTCAGGACATCCACCGGGTTCGAGACGATCAGGAGGATGGCTTCCGGCGCGGCCTGCGCAATCTGCGGGATCATGTCGTGGAAGATGCCCGTGTTCTTCTTGACCAGGTCCAGCCGGGTCTCGCCGGGCTTCTGCGCCGCGCCCGCGGTGATGACGACGATCTGCGCGTTGCGGCAATCATCGTATGTGCCGGCGCGCACGGTGACCGGCTGCACGAACGGCGAACCCTGCATCAGGTCCATCGCCTCGCCCTCAGCTCGCCGCTGGTTGACATCCACCAGGACGATCTCGCTGGCCAGCCCGCTCATCATGAGCGCATACGCGGCGCTCGCGCCGACTGCACCGGCCCCGCCGACAATCGCAATCTTGGTTGGTGTGCGCTGATATGCCATTGCTGCCTCCTGACGAAGGAAGATTGCAGAAGAAAGAAGGAAGACGGGATTCCATCTTCAATCTTCCTTCTTCCTTTTTCAATCCGTAACTGTCGACTCCGGCCCCTCGACCCAGGCCGACCCGTCCGGGCCGACCTCCCGCTTCCAGATGGGTGCGCCCTGCTTGATGCGGTCGATGATGTAATGGCAGGCATCGAACGTATTGGCCCGGTGCGCGGCCGCGACCGCAATGGCGATGGAGACATCCCCCACTTCGAGCCGCCCGACCCGGTGCACGATGGCGACCGCGCTGATATCGGGCCAGCGCGCCTGCGCCTCCGCAGCAATCGCCGCGAACGCGGGCTCGGCCATCTCGGCGTAGGCCTCGTATTCCAGGTAATCGGTCTGCTGCGCGCCCGTCACCCCGCGCACGGTCCCGGCAAAGACGGTCACGCCGCCGCGCTCCGGCGCGAGGACGCGGCCTGCGACCTCGTCCAACGAGATCGGCCCGTCCACGATCTCGAACGGCTTGCCCACGTCGTCACCGACGACACCCCCGCTGACGGGCGGGATGAGCGCAACTTCGTCACCATCGGCCAGCGCCGTCTGCCGGTCGGCGTAGGCCCGGTTGACGGCGACCGCGAGCCGGCGCTCGGCCAGCCCAGCCGCGGGATGCTCGGCGGACAGCCGCTCCAGCACATCGGCGGTCGTCGCGCCCTCCGGCAGGGTGAGCGTCTGTTCGGTGAAGCCCAGCGCCTCACGCAGCGCGGCAAACGCGCGCACGCGCACTCTCATCGTCGCTCCTTTTTGTAGAGGGGTGGGAGATAATAGAACGCTGATGACGCTGATAATCATGATTGACGCTGATACTAATCGATTTCAATAAACATCAAAGATCAGCGTTTATCATGACCATCTGCGTCATCTGCGTTCTATTCACCATCCTCCCCGGCTCGCCACGTCCCGCTTTTGCCGCCGCGCTTTTCCAGCAGGCGAATGCCTTCGATGACCATGCCCTTCTCGACAGCCTTCGCCATGTCGTAGATGGTCAGCGCGGCCACGCTCACCGCGGTCAGCGCCTCCATCTCGACGCCCGTCTGCCCCTTGCAGCGCACCGTCGCCGTGATCTCGACCGCAGAGGCCATCTCATCGAACGTGAACTCGACCGTCACCTTCGTGAGCAGCAGCGGATGACAGAGGGGAATCAGGTCCGGCGTGCGCTTGGCGGCCATGATGCCTGCGACGCGCGCCACGCCCAGCACATCGCCCTTCGGCAGATTGCCCTCGCGCAGCAGCCGCAGCGTCTCCTCCCGCATCCGCACGCGGCCCGCGGCGACCGCTTCGCGCGCGGTCTCTGCCTTCGCGCCGACGTCCACCATGCGGGCGCGGCCCTGGTCATCGAGATGGGTGAGTTCGGACATATCGCGCCCTTAAAAAAACTCACGCAAAGACGCAAAGGCCGCAAAGTGCAATTCATCTTTGCGCTCTTGGCGTCTTTGCGTGATTAAACTTACGCCGACTGCTTGTTCGGGATCTCGCCCCAGGCGATGGGCTGGCCGTCGCCGTTGAGCAGCAGCGGGCTCGCATTGCGGGTGATGCAGTCCGCGTTGACGACGCACTTGACCACCTCCGGATGCGAGGGGATCTCGTACATCACATCGAGCAACACGCGCTCGATGATCGTGCGCAGCCCGCGCGCGCCGGTCTTTAGCTTCATGGCGTCGCGCGCCGCGGCCCGCAGCGCCTCCGGCGTGAAGACCAGCTCCACACCGTCCAACTCCAGCAGGCGGCTGTACTGGCGGACCAGCGCGTTCTTCGGCTCGGTCAGCACGGCCACGAGCGCATCTTCATCCAGCGGCTCGACGTTGACCGTCACCGGCAGGCGGCCCACGAACTCCGGAATCATGCCATACTTGAGCAGGTCATCCGCGATGACGTGCTGCAACAGCTCCGCGGTCTGCTCTTCCTCGCTGCGGAAGGGCTCGCCGGTCGTGTTGAAGCCGACGCGACCCTTGACGCCCCGGCGCTGGCCGATGATGTCGTTCAGGCCGGAGAACGCGCCGCCGCAGATGAACAGGATGTTGCGCGTATCGAGGCGCACGAACTCCTGGTTGGGATGCTTGCGCCCGCCCTGCGGCGGCACATTCGCGATCGAGCCCTCGATAATCTTGAGCAGCCCCTGCTGCACGCCCTCGCCCGACACATCGCGCGTGATCGAGGGGTTCGCGCCGCTCTTGCGCGCAATCTTGTCGATCTCGTCCACGTAGATGATGCCGACCGACGCGCGCTCCACATTCCACTCGGCCGCGTGCAGCAATTGCACCAGGATGTTTTCGACATCCTCCCCGACGTAACCCGCCTCGGTCAGGCCGGTCGCATCCGCGATGGTGAAGGGCACGTCCAGGATGCGGGCCAGCGTGCGCGCGAGCAGCGTCTTGCCGCAGCCGGTCGGTCCGATGAGCAGGATGTTGCTCTTCTCCAGCTCGACGTCGTCGCCGGTGTGCTTGCTGCCCTCGGCCTGGTCGCCGCCCGCGATACGCTTGTAGTGGTTGTACACCGCAACCGACAGGACCTTCTTGGCGCGCGCCTGGCCGACGACATACTCGTCGAGCTGGGCCATCATTTCCTTCGGCGTCAACGTGCGCCAGGGCGGAGCCGCAGCATCGCCGCCTCCGCTGATGGACGGCGCGATGCCGTCCTCGTCGAGGACTTCCTGGCACAACCCGACGCACTCATCACAGATGAAGACGCCGTCCGGCCCGGCAATCAGTCGGCGGACCTGGCTCTGGTCCCGGTGACAGAAGGAGCAGCGCTCCACATCGACTTTCACGTTATTTCTTGTCGGCCTTTGTCTTGAGTTCCGCCGGGTGCAGCACCTCGTCGAGCAGGCCGTATGCCTTCGCCTGGTCTGCGCTGAGATACCGGTCACGGTCGGTGTCCTCCGCGATCTTCTGGACCGTCTGGCCCGTGTGTCGCGCAAGGATCTGGTTCAGTTCTTCCTTGAGGCGCAGGATTTCGCGCGCCTGGATCTCGATTTCGGTCGCCTGGCCCTGCGCGCCGCCGAGCGGCTGGTGCATGTGGATGGTCGCGTGGGGCAGCGCGTAGCGCTTGCCCTTCGCGCCCGCGGTCAGCAGCACCGTGCCGAAGCTGGCGGTCACACCGATCGCGATGGTGCTGACCTGCGCACGAATGAGCTGCATGGTGTCATAGATGGCCATGCCCGCGTAGACCTGGCCGCCGGGCGAGTTGATGTAGAGCTGGATATCCTTTTCCGGGTCCTCCCGGTCCAGGAACAACAATTGGGCCACGATAACGTTCGCCACCTGGTCATTGATGGGCGTGCCCAGGAAGATAATGCGTTCCTTGAGCAGCAGCGAGTAGATATCATACGCGCGCTCGCCGCGGTTGCTCGTCTCGATGACCATCGGAATCAGTGACTCAGGGGTCATAATCCGGTTGAAGTTCATACGTTGTGCTCCATTCCATACACGACGCCCGGTGAGGCCGGGCAAATCAACAATGTGGCTCTATTTCATCACACCTTCGATGCTGAGTCAGTGATTGTGCATACGAGACCTCACTCCGTGCGGCCTACGGCCGCACGGAGTGAGGTTATTCCTGGGCATCCTCTGCCGGTTCCGCCGCGGGCATCTCGTCCTCGACTGACGCCTCAACCACAGCCTCTGCCGCCGCTTCAGCCGCGGGTTCTTCCGCCGCCGCAGGCGCAGCGGGCACTTCCTCGCCGGTCACGATGGCGCGCAGCAGTTCCACCGTCTTGCGGGTGAGCACGTCGTTGCGCAGCATCGCTCGGCCCGCCTCAGAGCCAAACACGCTGCGGACTTCGTTGAGCTGCTCATCGTTCTCCGCACCGGACGTGCTGACGACGCGCTCCAGCTCGGCCTCGACCTCCTCGTCGCTGACCGCGATGTTCTCACGGCGGGAAAGCTCTGCCAATGCAAGCTGGCCCTTGAGCCGGGTCTCTGCCAGGGGGCGCAGCTCGGCGCGGTATGCGTCCATGGTCTTGCCCTGGAGCCGCAGCGAGTCCTGCAGGGTGTAGCCGATGTTGGCGAGCCGGTGCTCCATGTCGTGGAGCATGTCATCGACGACCTCGTCGAGCGCAGCAGGCGGATAGCTGATGGTCGCGTTGGCGACGAGCGCATCCACCGCGCTGTTGGTCAGGGTGGTGCGCGCTTCATTGGCGCGCGCTTTCTGCAGCTCGGCCAGCTTCTTGGCCCGATAGTCCTCGACGCTCTCATACTCGCCCAGGGTCTTGACGAACTCGTCGGTCACCTCAGGCAGCACGCGCGACTTGACGGCCTTGACCTTGACATCGAAGCTCGCGACCCGCCCCTTATAGCGCGATTGCGAGTCCTCCGGGTAGGTCAGTTCGAAGGTCTTCTCATCACCGGCGCTCAGCCCGACGAAGGCCTCATCGAAGCCGGGCAGCCAGCCGCCGCCCTCGCGCAGTTGCAGCTCCCAGTCCTCGTTTTCGAGGATGGTGTCTTCGCCGACGGTGCCCTTGATGTCCACCAGGACGCTGTCGCCGATCGCCGCAGGCCGCTCGACCACGTCGAACTTCACCTGTGCGTTGCGTGCCTGTTCCAGCGCAGCGTCGACCTCGGCCTCGGTCGCTTCGGCCACCGGCGCATCCACACGGAGGCTGCGGTAGTCGTTCAACTCGACAGCGGGCGGCAGCGGCACGACCAGCTTGAAGGTCACGGGGTCAAAGGTGACATCCTGCAAAGCCGCCTGCGCGTACGGGCGAATCTGCTGCGCCTCCAGGGCTTCGGTGAAGACCTCTTCGCCCAGGTCGTCCAAGATTTCGCTCAGCACGCTCTCCTTGCCGAACATGCGCAAGACGGTCGGGATGGGCGCCTTGCCGGGGCGGAAGCCGGGGATGCGGGCTTTCTTAGAAACCACGCGCGCCGCGCGCTCGAGGGCCTGCTGCGTGCGCTCCGGCCCAAGCTGGATCGACAGGTCGAGCTGGTTGTCGTCGCGCAGCGACTTGGTAATGATCAATGGTTCTGCCAAAGGGTACCTCCGGGATTACGTAAACCATACCTAACCAATCCATTATACACGATGCAGACGAAACGGAGAAAAACGGCGACGACGCGATGACGAGGTGACAAGGTGATGGGGTGACAAGGTGACGGGGTGAAGAGGTGATTTCGGAGTCGAGACTTTAGCCGGTTTGTCAGTGGGCCAGCGTTCACTATATAACCGGCTGAAGCCTCGACTCCCGCGCGTCTGCCGTCGCGGGCAACCGCAGGTCGCCCCTATATCACCTCTTTACCTTGTCACCTCTTCACCCCGTCATCTCGTCACGTCCGTCCGAACTGGCGCGCGAGGTCCGCGGTGGTCATGTGCAGCATGGTCGGGCGACCGTGCGGGCAGGTGCGCGGGGAGCGGCAGGCTTCGAGGCGGCGGACGAGCTCCTGCATCTCGGCCAGCGTGAGCGGCGCACCGGCCTTGATGGCCGCGCGCTTGCAGATGAGGGTGATGAGCCGCGCCTCGGCCGCGCTTTCCACCACGTCCACCTGCCGGGCCAACCCGTCCACAATTTCGGTCAGCGCGGCGGCAGGGTTCTCACGGCTGAGGATGGCCGGGATGCTGCGCACAAGGTAGCTCGCGCCGCCGAATGGCTCGATGCCCACCCCCAGGTCGTTGAGCGCGGCCAGCTCCTCCGCGGCGACCGCAGCCTGCTCCGGGCTGAGGTCCAGCACCAGCGGCTCCAGCAGCGGCTGGACGGCCAGGCGGTGCTGCGCGTGCTCGGCCAGCATCTGCTCATACAGCACGCGTTCGTGCGCCGCGTGCTGGTCGATCAGGTACATGCCATCCGGCCCCTCCGCGATGATGTACGCGGCGGCCAACTGGCCGACGACGCGCAGGATGGGCATGAGCGGACGCGCGTCCGGCAGCGCGGGCGGCTGTGGCGGCGCGCTATGCTGCGCCGCCACAGCTTGGGGGAACCAGGCATCTTCCGCCTCCGGCTCCGCAGGCATCAGGGGCAGCGGGAGGTTCGCCGGGGCCTCCGGCAGCGCGCCCCGCCCTGCGTTGAGCAGCGCGTCGCGGCGCTCGGCCCAGCCGGGGCTGCCAAAGGCAGCTTGGCCGAACGCGGCAGGCGCGCCCTGCTCGAACCCGACCTCGGGGATGGGCGCGTGCTCGACCAGCGTGCGGCGCACCGCCCGCTGCACCGCGCTGAACACGCAGCCCGGCTCGCGGAAGCGCACCTCCGCCTTCGTCGGATGGACGTTCACATCCACATCCGCCGGGTCCAGCTCGATGAACAGCACCGCGAGCGGGAACCGGCCCGTGGGCAGGAGCGTGTGGTATGCCTGGATGACCGCGTAGGCGATGGAGGTGTCCTGGAACCAGCGCCGGTTGATGAACAGGGTGATGTAGCCCCGGTTGCCGCGGTGGAGCGCAGGAAGGCTGGTATAGCCGGTGACCTCCGGCGACGTAACGGATGTCTGCGGCTCATCCATCCGTTTATCCGTTGTAAGCGAAGCGACCTCATCCGTTGCGCTGCCGATCGCGACCATCTGCCGCGCCACGTCCAGCCCGTACACCTTGACCAGTACGTCGTGCAACTGCCCGCTGCCGGTGGACTGGAAGACGAGCCGACCATCGCTGACCAAGCTGAAGCGGCGCTCCGGATAGGCCAGCGCATAGCGCGTGACGACCTGCTGGATGTGCGCGGCCTCGGTCGCCGGCTGCTTGAGGAACTTCAGCCGGGCCGGGACATTGGCAAAAAGGTGCTCGACCGTGACGAGCGTGCCGACGGGCGTGCCGCGCAGCGACCGCTCGACCTCGCGGCCTTCGACCATGCGGATGTACGTGCCCGCTTGCTCCTCGCGCGTGCGGGTGAGCAGGCTGACATGCGCGACCGACGCGATGCTGGCGAGCGCCTCCCCGCGGAAGCCGAGCGTCGTGATGTGCTCCAGGTCCGCCGCAGACTCTATCTTGCTCGTCGCGTGCCGCTGGAAGGCCAGCGCCGCCTCGCTGCCGGGGATGCCGCTGCCGTCGTCCTGCACGCGGATGAGCCGCCGCCCGCCCTCGCGCACCTCCACCCGGATGTCGGTGGCGCGGGCATCGAGGCTGTTCTCGATCAGCTCCTTGACCGCGGACGCGGGCCGCTCGACGACCTCACCGGCCGCAATCTGGTTGGCGACCTCGGGCGGCAGGATGTGAATAGGCATGAGGATATTCTAGCACAACCGCAGAATAGAACGCTGATTGACGCTGATGATCATGATGAACGCTGACATATATACATAAACAACATCATCAGCGTCAATCAGCGTTCTACTTCGTCTGCTCTCCATCGCGCGTGGCGGTCAACGCGGTGGCCGCGCCGTTGATGAGGTACGCGACGTCGCTCGCCAACGCAATGAGGGTGAAGCCCTGGCCGAGCGCCTCGCGCGCGCCGTCGGAGCCGCCGGCATAGATGCCGATGGGCATACCTGCGGCCTGCGCCGCCCGCCGCACCTTCTCCACCGCGCCAGTGACACGCGGGTGCGTCACCTCGCCCAGCAGCCCCATGCTGCCCGACAGGTCGTAGGGGCCGACGAGCAGCGCGCTGATGCCCGGCGTCGCGAGGATGCCCTGGATGTCGTTCACGGCATCTGTGTGCTCGATCTGCACGATGATTGCCAGGTTCTCATTCGCCCAGGCCACATACTCCCCGAACGCGAGACCGTACCCCTGTGCGCGCGAGATACCCGCGCCGCGATGGCCGGCCGGCGGATAGAGACAGGAGGCCACGGCCGCGCGCGCTTCTGCGGCCGAGCGAATCTGCGGAATCACGACGCCGTCGCAACCGGTATCGAGCGCCTTCTTAATCCACGCCTCGCTGTTCTCCGGCACGCGCACGATGCACGGACAGCGCCCGCCCGCGGCCTGGATGAGCACCTGGGCCTGGCTGATGCCCATCGAGGAATGCTCGATGTCCAGCCACAGGTAGTCGAAGCCGATGCGCGAGAGCAGGTCGGCCACATCGGGCGAAGAGAGGGTCACGACGGGACCGATCAGCCGGTCCCCGCGACGCAGCCGCGTGCGAAAACTATCGGGCATGAGAACTCCTGAAGAAGCTATCCACCGATTGGCTCACGCAAAGACGCAAAGTGCGCCAAAAGATTTTTGCTATGCGTCTTTGCGTGAGACTAAACCTGGAGAGACTCCTTACGTTGCGCATAGTGCTCCTGCAAGCTCCGGTACCGCAGTTCCCGCTGGCGCAGCGCACGGATGGCTGCGACGGCAGCCGTCGCCGCGGAGAGGGTCGTCAGCAACGGGAGGTCCATCGCAATCGCGGCCGCGCGGATGGCTGCGCCCGCGCTGTGTGCTTCCGGGCCGAGCGGCGTGTTCAGGATGAGCTGCACCTCACCGGAGCGAATTAAGTCCACCGCGTGCGGCGAGCCTTGCTCCACCTTGTTGATGTAGCCGACCGGCAGCCCGGCGCGGCTCAGGAAGGCGGCGGTGCCGGGTGTCGCGATGAGCCGGAAGCCCATCCGGTGCAGGTCGCGCGCAATCTTGAGCGCCGCGCCCTTGTCGAAGTCGTTGACGCTGATGAGCGCCGCGCCTGACAGCGGCAGGCCCCAGCCCGCCGCAATCTGCGACTTGGCGAACGCGTGGCCGAAGTGCGCTGCATGGCCCATGACCTCGCCGGTGCTCCGCATTTCCGGGCCGAGCACCGCGTCCGCGCCCGCCAGCTTATTGAAGGGCAGCACGGCTTCCTTGACGAAGAAGCCATCCACGACGGGCTCTTCCCACAACCCCACCGCGTCGAGCGTCTGCCCCGCCATGATGCGGCTGGCGAGCGCGGCCAGATTCACGCCGGTCGCCTTGCTGGCGTAGGGAATCGTCCGTGAGGCGCGGGGGTTGACCTCCAGCACGTACACGATGTCGTCCTTGAGCGCGTATTGCACGTTCATGAGCCCACGCACGCCGAGCGCCAGCCCCAGCCGCTCCGTGTACTCACGCATGATGTTGAGGTGGTACTGGCTGACCTTGTACGGCGGCAGGACGCAGGCCGAGTCGCCGGAGTGCACCCCGGCCTCCTCGATGTGCTGCATGATGGCGCCGATCACCACGCGGCGCCCGTCGCAGAGCGCGTCCACGTCGATCTCGAACGCATCCTCCATGAAGCGGTCCACGAGCAAGGCGGCGCCCGGCGCAGCGTCGAACGCGGCCTGGACAAACCCCGCCAACGCACCCGGATCGCCCACGATCGCCATCGCGCGGCCGCCCAACACGTAGGACGGGCGGACGAGCACGGGATAGCCGATCTCCGCGGCGATGGCCCGCGCCTCCGCCAGGCTGCGGGCGATGCCGTGCTCCGGCTGCGGGATGTCGAGCCGGGCCAGCAGCTCTGCAAACCGCTCGCGGTCCTCGGCCAGCCGGATAGCCTCGGGCGAGGTGCCCAGGATAGGCACACCTGCGGCCTCCAACCCTTCCGCCAGGTTGAGCGGCGTCTGGCCGCCGAACTGGACGATGACACCCGCCGGCTGCTCCCGCTCGACCACGTTCAGCACATGCTCCAGCGTCAGCGGCTCGAAGTAGAGCCGGTCCGCAGTGTCGTAGTCCGTCGAGACGGTCTCCGGGTTGCAGTTGAGCATGATCGTCTCGTAGCCCAACCCCTTGAGTGCGAACGCGGCCTGGCAGCAGCAGTAGTCGAACTCGATGCCCTGGCCGATCCGATTCGGCCCACTGCCCAGGATGAGAATCTTGGGCCGGTCGGTCGGCTCCGCCTCGTCCGACGACTCGTATGCGCTGTACAGGTAGGGCGTCTGTGCGGCAAACTCCGCGGCGCAGGTGTCGACGCGCTGGAAGGTGGGGTAGATGCCGAGATTTCC
>JAKPQT010000344.1 GCA_029555885.1 Chloroflexota bacterium
TGCAGCAGCCCACACCGTACCCGCTGGCCGAGGTCATCACCGCCATCACTGCGGCCTATGGCTTTCGCCGCCTCCTGCTGCCCCTGCCTGCGCAGCCCTTGGTGGGACTGCTGCGCCTCTTCGAGAAGCAGGCGCTCGTTCGCCTGCCCGTCACGAGCACGAACGTGGCGGGGCTGATACAGCAGGGTCGCCGTACTTTCCCGTCAGACTTCGCCCGGTTCGGCTATGCCGAGGAACCGTTGGACGAGTTGGTGCGCAAAGCCAGGCATGCGCACTGAGCGAAGAAATGTCCTTTGATGAAGCATCCTGAGCGGAGCAGCGCACCCGTTGCCGCCCGGTCGAACTCGCTCACGGCCCAGTTCAGCACGAAGCATCCTGAGCGGAGCAGCGCACCAGTTGCCGCCGAAGGTGGCATATGCGCTGCGCAGTCGAAGGATGCGGCCTGGGACAAAGGCCGTGGAGCATCCTCCGACGACGTGCGGCGCAAGAGATTGCCGCACACCGCTCAGGATGCTCCATTCTCACAGGAGCATTAATTGACCAAACGCTTCATCGTCGTCGCCGGCAACATCGGCGCGGGCAAGACCTCGATCACCGAGCGCGTCGGCGCACGGCTCGGCTGGACCACGGCCTTCGAATCGGTCGTGGACAACCCCTACCTGGCCGAGTTCTACGCGGACATGCGCGCCTGGGCCTTTCACCTGCAGGTATTCTTCCTCGGCCACCGCGCGCAGCAACACCTTGCGCTGGCGCGCGCGGCAGAGTCAGCCATCGTAGATCGCAGCATCTACGAGGACGCTTACATCTTCGCGCGCGCCCTGCACCATCTCGGTGACCTCTCCGAACGCGACTATCGCTCGTATCGCAACGTCTTCGATCTCATCGTCAGCCACCTGCCCCGTCCCGACCTACTGCTCTACCTGCGCGCGCCCGTGCCGGTGCTGATGGAGCGCATCCAGAGCCGCGGCCGCGCGATGGAGAACAGCATCACGGCGGATTACCTCTCCCTGCTCGACAGCTTCTACGAGGAATGGATGCATGGCTTCGACCTGTGCCCGGTGCTGACGATTCAGACCGACGACCTTGACTTTGTCCACAAGCCGCGCCACCTGGACATCGTCGTCGAGCGCATCCAGGACCGGCTCGCGGGCAAAGAAAACATCATCTTCAATCACACCCCTTGATCAGCGCCAGCACTTCAGGCAGCAGCGCGGCATTCGTCGCCAGCCCCTCGCCTGCGTGGATCGAGACGTTGCCCTGCCAGTCGCCGAAGTAGCCGCCCGCTTCCGCCAGGATGGGCGGGAACGGGCCGGCATCCCACGCGTTCATCACCGGGTCCATCATGATCTCCACGCGCCCGGTCGCCACCAGCAGATAGCCATACGCATCGCTCCAGCCGGCGCGGTAGTAAGCGCGGCGCGCCAGCCGCTCCCAGGCCGCGGCCCGGCCGTAGGCCATGAAGCTGCCCAGGTCGGTGCAGGACAGATACGCGCGGCCCATATCGTTCACGTCGGAGACGTGCGCGCGGCGGCCGTTCCACCAGCAGCCTTCGCCCGTCGCCGCGGCGAGCAGCTCATCCGTGCCGGGGAAGTAGGCCGCGCCGACCTCCGGCCGGCCCTCGATCTCCAGCCCGAGCAGCACACCGTATAAGGGAACCCCGCGCATGAACGACTTCGTGCCGTCGATGGGGTCGATGAACCAGCGATGGCTCGCGCCCGCGTGCTCGGTCACGCCGAACTCCTCGCCCACGATGGCATGCTGCGGGTATGCCTTCTCGATGCGCCCACGGATGAGTTCCTCTGCCAGGCGATCCGCCACCGTGACCGGTGAGTCATCGGCCTTGAAGTCGGGGCTCAGGTTCATGCCGAAGTAGCCGAGCGTCAACCGCCCGGCCAGGTACGCGGTCTCCGCCGCGAAGGCCATGAGGTCAGCCAGGGAAGCCGGTGAGGGCATGCGAATCACCTCCGCAAAGTAGGGGCAGATCTTGCACCTGCCCTCGGCGCCGTTAGAAACCCGGTTTCATGGCAAAGCATAACTTCGCACAGAAACCGGGTTTGTGGCGTCTGATGGTCAGCGGGCCGGATACGTCTCCGGCAGGATCGTGTCCAGCAGAATCCGGTGGAAGGCCTCATACTCCTCGAAGGCCACCGCGTGCGCTGCGTTCTCGAACGAGAACATGCGCTTCTGCGGCGCATCGAGCAGCGCGAACCACTCCAGGGCCAGGTCACGGCGGGCTGCCAGCTCGGCCTGGCCGTCCAGCATGTACACGGGCACCTCCAGGTGGGCCGCGTCGCGCCGGAAGTCGAGCCCCTGCAACTGCGGATACATGACGGTGAACATATCGATCAGGCCGCGCAGCACGTTCACCTTCTCGACCAGCGTGTACTCCGTGCCGAGCAGGCCGAACTGGTCCAGGCCGGACTTGCTGCCGCGGTCGATGTAGGATTGCGGCGGCGTATAGGGCTGATACAGCCGGTCATAGTGGGCCATGACGAACCCGTTGGCGTATGGGATGTCGGCGTAGGGCGGCTCCTGGTACTTGCGCATGGCAGCCGCGAGTTGCACATCGCCCGTCTGCTCCGCATGGGCCACCAGGCCCTGGTAGATGCGGCGGTCGGTCTCGGCCACGTTAACCATTTGGCCGCTGCCGATGAACG
>JAKPQT010000400.1 GCA_029555885.1 Chloroflexota bacterium
TGATGGGCGTGCGCGCCCTCGGCTACAGTTCCGACTTTGTCTACACCCTGCTGCACCAGATCGTGACCCTGGTGCGCAGCGGCAAGCCGGTGAAGATGAGCACGCGGCGCGGCCAATACGTCACCCTGGACGAGCTTGTCGACGAGGTCGGCGCCGACCCGATCCGCTACTTCATGATCTCCCGCTCGGCCACCAGCCCCATCGACTTCGACCTCGACCTGGCCATGGAGCACTCCGACAAGAACCCGGTCTACTACATCCAGAACGCCCACGTGCGTTGCGCCGGCATCTTCCGCAAGTGGGCCGAGGCCGGGCTGCCCGACGACGCTGACGAGGGCGCTGACCTGAGCCTGCTGACCCACGAGCGCGAACTGGCCTTCCTGCGCAAGGCGCTGGAACTGGGCGATATCGTCGAGTCGGTGGCCACGCTCTATGAGCCGCACCGGCTGGCCTTCTACGCCTACGACCTGGCTGCCCTCTTCCACCCGGTGTATGAGGAGTGCCGCGTGCTCCATAGCGATGTGCCGGAGCCGCTACGGCGGGCGCGGCTGCGCTTCTACCGCGCCGCCCAGGCCATGTTCGCCCGCGTCCTGAGCCTCATGGGCATGAGCGCGCCTGAAGTCATGTAGCTGCCCGCGCTGGAGGGTGTCATGAGTGCCAACGAGCCGCTTCGCCCCCCGTCAAATGCCAACGGCGCGGCCGACGGCCTCGCCAAATACGCCCTCGTCGTCTACGACGCGGAGACAATCGAAGCCTACGAGTGCGGCGGCATCGACGAGCTGCTGGGCCACATCGACCACCAGCGCATCAACTGGGTCACCGTCCGCGATGTCCACGACGAGGCCGAGCTAACCCGGCTGCTGGACGAGTTCCACGTCGATCCCTTTGTGCTGGTGGAGATTCTGGACGAGGGGCAGATGCAGTTCGACATCGAGTATGACAACTGCCTCTACCTCGAGTACACCGTCCCTTATCTCGACCCGGCGCGCCACCTGCTGGAACAGAACAGCGGCTCCTTCGTGCTCGGCAGCAACTTCCTCATCCTCTACGAGCACCAGATCCACGGCCTGTTCGCGCGCACGCGCCGCCGCCTGGTCAGCCGGCAGACCAAGGCCCAGCAGCACGGCCCCGACTACCTGCTCTATCTGCTGCTGCGGGCGGTCATCGTCGAGCACTATCAGCTCAGCTTCAGGCACCTGACGCGCCAACTGGAAGACTTGGAAGACCACGTGCTGACCGGCCGCGGCCGGGAAGAGGTCTATCGCGACATCCTGTTCACGCGCGAGGAGATCAAGCCCTGGAATGAGCCGCTGCTGGAGCTGGAGGAGTTTCTGGAGTTCGTCAA
>JAKPQT010000402.1 GCA_029555885.1 Chloroflexota bacterium
TGTCGGCGGGCAGCAGCGTGCGCCCGCCGATCGTGACCGGCGCGAAAAACAAGAGTGGCAGAAGCAACAGCCCTGCCACGATCAGCGCGTCGGGAAGATATTTTCGCAGCATCAGCACTCGATCAAGTGATGTGGGTGCACTACTAGCACGGCGCGGGCAGCCGGTCCGCCGGGCGCAAATGGCGGTGCCGCCACCAGACCTGCCACACGCGTAGCGCCGCCTCGCTCTGCACCTTGAAGCTCATCTTGGACTGGCCACGCTTGCGGTCGGCAAAGTAGATCGGCACCTCGCGGGCCTGGTAGCCCAGCCTCTCGGCGACGTAGATCGTCTCCACCTGGAAAATATAGCCGTTCGAGCGGATGCGATCCAGGTCCATGCCCTTGAGCGTGCCAACACGCCACAGGCGGAAGCCGCCGGTCGCGTCTTTGGTGCCGGTGCGCAGGATCAGGTTGACGTAGATGCTGTTGGCCCACCAACTGAGCAGCTTGCGCCCGATTCCCCACGTCTCGTCCACGCTGCCGCCTTTCGTGTAGCGCGAGCCGACGACGACATCGCAGCCGCAGGTCTCCGCCTCTGCGATCATAGCCGGGATGTATTTGGGATCGTGCGAGAAGTCGCAATCCATCTGCAGGATGTAGTCCGCATCCTTCTCAAAGGCCATGCGGAAGCCGTCAATGTAAGCGGTTCCCAGGCCGCGCTTGGCCGCGCGGTGCAGCACGTCCACCCGGCCCGGATGCTGCGCGGCCAGCTTGTCGGCAATCTGCCCGGTGCCGTCCGGCGAGTTGTCGTCCACGACCAGCACCGCAAGGTCTACCGGCAGTTCTAGCGCCAGCAGCCGCTCGACCATCGTCTCCAGGTTCTCTGCCTCGTTGAACGTCGGCAGCACGACTATCAGCTTCATGCGTTGCTCTCCACCTGCGCAGCGCCCGGCGCCGCTCGCCAGCGCACCGACCACCATTCCCGATTGCGGCGGGATGATGCTCCCGTCCGCCATAATCATACCGCGAAACGGCGCGTTTGTCGGCGGGCAGTGCGCGCCGCGTATCGCGTGCTTGAATTCCGTCACAGCCTGGGCTACAATCGCAGTAAATTAATAAAGTCGCGGGATTAATTAATCATCGCCGGGACGCTGCCGGATGGCAAAGCGACGCTCGTCTCGCGTCGGCTCGCCCCGCTGAGTCCCTGATTAAGAGGAGTCCACGTAGTCTATGGCTGCCAAATCCCCCAAAATCGTCGTCATCGGCGCGGGCAGCGCCATCTTTGGCCTGGGCGCGCTCTCCACCATGATGCAAAGCCCGCGCCTGCGCGGGGCGCACATCGCCCTGTGCGACATCAACGAGGCCGGGCTGCGCACGATCACCGCCCTGGCCCGCAAGATGAACGAAGCCTGGGACGCCCAGATCACGATCAGCAGCTCCACCGAGCGGCGTGACCTGCTGCCCGGCGCGGACTTCGTGATCGTCTCGGTGCAGGTCGGCCCGCGCGAAGAAGTGTGGGAGCAGGACTGGCGCATCCCTCTGCAGCACGGCGTTCACCAGCCCTATGCGGAGAACGGCGGGCCGGGCGCTTTCGCCCACGCCGCACGCGGCATCCCCCTGCTGCTCGACATCGCCCGCGACATGGAAGAGCTGTGCCCGGATGCCTATTACCTGAACCTGGTCAATCCGCTCATCCGCACCACGCTGGCCATCCACC
>JAKPQT010000363.1 GCA_029555885.1 Chloroflexota bacterium
CTCCAATGCGGCCTGCCCGCCCGCAGTAGCCAGCCAGAATGCCAGCCATTCGGGCGCTGGCACGCCCCAGGCCAGCGACAGCGCCAGCACTGCCGCGAACCATACCCCCAGGCAATACGGGCAACGTATCAGTGCGCTCGCGGTACTCCACAATGGCCCCGTGCGCAGATTGCCGGTGCGGTCATGCTCCAGCGCCCCACGCAAGGATGCAAATACATCGAACGGCCCGTCGTCGAGCGCAAATAGTTGCGCCAGGCGGTAGGTCGCCAGAATGGCGACAGCCAGCCTAAATGGCCACGCCCATGCCACGCAAGTACTCCTGTACATCGCGCACCAGCACGCGTGAGCCCGCGTGTGGGATGGCCTCGACGTCCACGCCGTAATGCTCAGCCAGCTCTTGCGCGCGCGGCGAGGCCTCCACCTGTGGCGCAGCGGTCGGCGCCTCGGCTTCCTGGACCACTTCCGGCTCGATAGTCACCCGGGCCTGCGGTTGCGGTGCGGCTGGCGCCTGCGGGATGACGCGCTTGAATAGCCGCGTCTCCAGCATAAATTCGACGTCCTCGGCACGCACCCACACGCGCAGATAGCGCGAGTTGCGGCCGTACTTGTAGCGCGTCAGGCTCGGGCCGCAGATGGTTTGATTCGCTACGTTCTGCCCGGTGTACTCCAGTACGACGCCGGCCCCGGAAGTGCTGGCTGTCACGCCCTTGGGGTACGCTGGCGCCGTTGCCGGCGTTGGCGCTGGCATATTATTCTGAGGCACTGCATTCCGTCGCTTCCCACAGCAAGCCATAGGTCGTTCTCCTTTGTAAACTTCAGGGTGCAGCTGCGCAAGTCGTGCAGCAAAATAGTTGCGGCGCGAAGGTTGGCGTTCCGTGCGCCCCTGCCCCTGCCGGCGGTAGTAGTAGAGCGGCTCAGGCAGGTAAACGCCGCACCAACCGGCCAGGCCCAGGCGCAGGTTGAACTCCCAGTCCTCGCGGCCATCGCTCATCTCTTCTGAATAGCCGCCCACCTCAGCCCATGCCGCCTTAGGGTAGAGGATGCCGGCGTGCATCATGTTGCGGTAGAGCAACTTCTCGAAGTCGTAGTCGCCCAGGCGCATGGTAACCTCGCGGTCGTTATATGCGAACATCACGTCATCATACGCCACGCTGTGCGGATGCGCCACGGCCAGCGCGTAGAGTTTCTCCAGCCGCTCTGGCGCCATCCAGTCGTCTGCGCTGAGCACGGTCACGTAGCGTCCATGCGCCTGCGCAATGGCCGCGTTGAGCGTCGAGCACAGACCAGCATGTGCCATGCGCAAATAGTGCACGCCGCTCCACGGGTCGTCCAGTGCCGTGCCGACTTCCGGTGTGCTATCCGTCGAGCCGTCATCAGCAATCAGCACCTCGGTAGACTGGAATGTCTGCCGCAACACTGAAAACACAGCCTGCTGCAAGTACGACGCGAAGTTATACGTCGGCACGATGACGCTGATTTCTGGCGGCGTGCGGATGAGACGCTTCCGCTCGGCGCCCGGCTCTTCCAGCGCTGCTGTGATAGCACTGCCGTAGCGCGCGCCCGTGTCGCGGTGGCGGTAATATGGCGCCGCATCCAGCGGGAGCGCTGTGAAACCTCGCCGGCAAGCGCGCAATTGATACTCGCATGTCGCGCCCCAGAGCGGGTACAATGCCGCATTGAAGTCTCCTACATCTTGCAGCACGTCGCGGCGGATGAACATGAATGTGCCCTGCACGTAGCCCTCCGGCCATGCGGGATGGCCGAAGACGCCATCGCCGATAATCCCGCAGCGCTCACACTCCCGCAGCGCGCCTTCCCAACCAGGACGCAACGTGCCGTCTTGATTCAAGATCAGCACGTCATTCGGTGCGGCGGCCGCGAAGCCAGCATTGCAAGCGCCAGAGAAGTAACCGCGCTGCGCCAGGCTGATGAGTTGCACGTTGTGATAGCCGGCGCATTCTGCTGTTGGCATGGCACTACCAACGTCATTGACCACGAAAACCGGGACGTCGCGCGGGATGCTCTCCAGCAGCGCTGGCAAGGTCGCGTGGCCATTCCAGAACGGGATGACGCAGGTCAGTTGCGGCATGGGCCCTCCGGGCCGGGCGGGAGGGTGACTTCCCGCCCGGCCAAACTCAATCTAGCACGTCGCCGGGTCGAAGCTGGTCTCGGGGTAGAAGCTGGTGTCAGCCGGATCGGCGCTCAGCGGGTCAACCGCGCTGTGGCACACGACGTCCTGGAAGCGCACCTGCATCCACGGAGCCAGGCAGAAAAGCCGCGGATGGTGCCACAACTTGAGCTTGTAGCACTCGTTATCCACGGTGTAGGTTCCCAGCATTCGACCGCCGTCGAGGCTAAAGTAGTTGCCAGGAGCCACGCCAGCGGGGAGTGACTGCCGGAAGGCGCCCAGGGCCTCGTCGGCGCTGAGGAACTCGCCTTCCCAAACCCGCCGGCCACCGATCTGGCCAGTCAGGAAGTACATGTCAAAGCGCGTCGGGCCGCCAAGCAGCTCCCAGTCGTGGGTGAGCAGCGGGATGGTCACGCCATCGAGCGTGATGTAGCCGTGCCCAAACATGTTGGCCGGGTTCTGCGCGGAGATCAATCTGTCGCGGAATGTGCGCGCCTCGTAGCTTTGCAGCATCTCGGTGCTGTAATTTCCGCCACAGACTGACCAGCAGGTGTACATGTCGAGCAGGCAGTTGCTGGCAGAAGTCGGCAGCACCAGGATCATGTCACCGAGGGCTACTGGAGGGCCGCTGAGTTCTGGGCTCCATGACTTGCGCTGCATGATCTGGCGGAAGATGGAGAGCAGCACGTCAATCAGGTCGTAGGTCGCCCCGATGGGCTTGCTGTTCACGGTGATGCCGACCCCGCCAGCCATATCGTTGCTGTTCCAGTCCACGACGTAGCTGTTCAGTGCCCCGCCGTGCGCCGTGCTTACCCACTGCTGCAGGCCATCGAACTGCCCCGGCGTCGCCGCATTGCCCGTAATGACCAACTTGCGCATGTCATCCAGGATGGCGTCTGCCGTGAAGAGCATGTCCCACTCCTGCTCAGTCGTCACCTGCGAGCCGTCCAGCCGGTAGCGCGGACGCGTCTTGCAGTACACCTGTGGCTTAAGGATCTCGCGCGTCGGGCCAGCGCGGGTGATGCGCCCGAAATCTTCCACGGTTAACTTGCGCGTGCCGATCTCCCACGAGTACGGGTCAGCGCAGGGGTCGGCCTGGTAGCCGGGAGTATCCACCCCCTGGGACTGCTCCGGACGCCGGTAGGTGATGAACTCCACTGAGCGCAGGCATTCCTGAGTGACCTTCCAGCCAAGCCAGTCGAGCAAGCCCAGCCGCCCGCGGTAGGTCAGGGACAGGATTTCGTCCGCGCAACTGTCAAAGTAGTTGCAGCACCCGAAGGGCGCAGCACTGTCGCCAAGGGTCAAAGTACGCTGTTGCATCTCCATTTCACTCCTCCTCCTAAATGACAATCCCCTTCTGGCTCAGCGTCTCGCGTACACGCTCGTCGACCGGCTTCTCAGCCGTCTCGGCAGGACGCACATCACGCGGACGCACCAACACGCGCGGCTGCGGCACTGGCAGGTCAGACTTCCAGGCCTCGCGGCGCTCGTGCTCATTACGTTCGAGAGCCTCCAGCCGCTCTTGCAGGTCAGTGATAGTGCGCGCAAGTTCCGCTTGCATTGCGCGCAACTCCCGCACTGCCAGCACTTCAGGCGGCTCAGGCGTCTCGGATG
This sequence comes from Chloroflexota bacterium, assembly GCA_029555885.1. Next base: position 3,743 of record JAKPQT010000363.1, read on the forward strand.
GAGTCGGCGTCGCGTCGGATTTCGAGACTGCACCTTCAGCTTCGCGAGCGATCAACTGCTCGTGCTCCACGCGCCGGTTGACGCCGTCCACCTGCGCGGCGAGCGCCAGCGCTTGCTCCTCTCCGACAAGTCTCTTCAAGGCTTCAAGAATTTTCGGTTCCATGTTCATACTCCTTTGAATCGTTGTGAACCACGCGGCGGCCTGCTCCTGCGGCAGCAGGGCTACGCGCCGCAACTGTCCATCTTCCCACACGGGGAAGGTGATACCCGCGCCAACGTCGAGGCGACTGGGAGGCGCGAGCGGCGTGTAAGCGATGGATTGCCCCCACGCCTCTGGATGCTCCTGGAGGCTCCTGGCTACCGCTTCGCCGATAGCGTCATCACGCAGGACGCCGCTATCAATGAGCACGTAGCCGTCCGTCCCCAGGAAGTCCACGCGCCCAAGTTCGATGTCGGTGTGCCAGAAGTCCA
>JAKPQT010000383.1 GCA_029555885.1 Chloroflexota bacterium
ATCAGCGCCCAGTCGTCATAATCCATCGCGCCGATGACGGCCCACTTCTCCTGCGTCTGGGCCATCTTCTCGGCGCGCAGCGCGGCAAGGCGCTCGGCATAGGTGCGGGCTGTGTTTTCCACAGGCAGTGCGGTCACTGGACTGGTCATAATGCCTCCCCCTTCAACCTGCAACCTGATAACCTGCAACAATCTCTCTTAGTTCGCGCATCCGCCCCTCCGCCAGCGGCTCCAGGTGCGCTGCGCGGTACTCCAGCCCCAGGCTCTGATACTTCTGGCTGGCAAGACGGTGGAATGCCAGCAGTTCCAGCGTGATTGCTGCGCGGCCGCCGGCTGCGCAGCGCGCATCGGTGAGCTGCCGCACATACGCCGCGATGGCCGCGATTTCGGCGTCCTCGTCGTTGACCCCTGGCACAACCGGCACCCGGAAGAGCAGGGGCTTATCGGTCTCAACGGCCAGCCGTTCCGCTGTAGCAAGCACGCGCTCATTGGTCACGCCCGTCGCATCGCGGTGCTTCGCCGGGTCCATGTGCTTAAGGTCCATCATCACCAGGTCAGTGTAGGGCAGCAGGTTTGCCAGGCTGGCCCAGGGGTAGTTGCCCGCGGTCTCAATGGCCGTGTGCAGGCCCTCCGCCTTGCAGCGTGCGAGGATGGCGGCGGAGAAGGCGGGCTGGAGCGCAGGATCGCCGCCGGAGAGGGTCACGCCGCCGCCCGACGTCTCGTAGAACGCGCGGTCCCGCAGCACCTCGGCGGCTACTTCTTCTGCGGTCTGCGTCTTGCCCGTCAGCACCAGCCCCTCTGCAAAGCACTCCTCGACGCACTGCCCGCAGACGACGCACTGCGTCCGGTCGTAGATGTGGTGGCCCTCCGCATCGAGGATTTGCCCGCCGTGCGTACACACCGCGATGCACGCGCCGCAGCCGATGCAGCGCGCGGGGTCGAAGCGGACTTCGGGCTTCGCGCGAATCCCTTCCGGGTTATGGCACCAGAAGCAGCGCAACGAGCAGCCTTTGAGGAAGACGGTCGTGCGAATGCCCGGTCCATCGTGGATGGAGAAGCGTTGTATGTCGAAGATGATGCCGCTGACGGAGCCGTTTGTGCCCATCTTTATCCCACACTTATCCCTCTTTATCCCTCATTATTCCCACACTTGGCCCGCGCGCGTGACAGGATTGCCGTTTAGGGAACGAAAGGATAGAACGCTGATCACGCTGATGATCATGATGAACGCTGATTCTAGAGTGAATAGCAAAGGAAAAGATCAGTGCAGATCATGACAATCAGCGTCACCAGCGTTCTATTCCGTCTGCTGCGGGGTCTGCAGGGTTTCGAGCGTCTTCATCAGGTCGCGGCGCCAGCCTCCCGCGTCGCGCATCTCCATCCAGATGGCGCGGCGCGCAACGCGGGCAGGAATGCCCTGCGCCTTGAGCCGTTCCTGCAGCACGCCCCGGTCCATCAGTTCCAGGAATGCGTTCTTGATGAGCACCTGCCCCTCTTCGATGCCGATGGCCTCCACACCCGCGTTGACGGCCAGAATCTTCACCCGCACGATATACAACAGGTTCTCCACGTCCTCCGGCACCGGGCCGAAGCGGTCGCTGAACTCCTGCGCAATCTCATCCACGGCTGCGAGCGTGGTCAGCCCGGCCAGCCGGCGGTACAACTGGAGCCGCAACACCGGCTCCGGCACGTAATCTTCCGGGATACGCGCGGGTAGGCTGAGGTCCAGCGTCACCGTCGGCGCAAGCGGGTCCTCGAGCAGGTTGTGGGCCTGTGCGCCGGTGGCGCGGTCGCCCGCGGGCGCATTCGCGATCTTGCCCTCGCGCTCCAGCCGGTCGCGTGCCTCTTGGACGGCCTGGGCCAGCAGGCGGGTGTAGAGGTCGAACCCGACCGCGGCAATGTGGCCGTGTTGCCGCGCGCCGAGCAGCTCGCCCGCGCCGCGAATCTCCAGGTCGCGCATCGCGATGCGGAACCCTGCGCCCAGGTCGCTCGCCTCCTGGATCGCCTCCAGCCGGCGCCGCGCCTCCTCGGTCAGCAGCTTGTACTTGTCTACGAGCAGGTAGGCATACGCCCGCACCGCTGACCGCCCGACGCGGCCGCGCAACTGGTAAAGCTGTGCCAGCCCGAACATGTCGGCCCGGTTGATGATGATGGTGTTGGCGTTGGGGATGTCCAGCCCGCTCTCGATGATGCTGGTGCAGACCAGTACATCGTACTCACCCTCTGCGAAGGCGAGCATCACCGCGGACAGTTCCTTCTCCGGCATCTGCCCGTGCGCGATGGCGATACGCGCCTCCGGCACGATCTTGCCCACGCGCGCGGCCATCTGCTCGATGCCCTGCACCCGGTTATGGACGAAGTAGACCTGCCCGTTGCGATCCATCTCGCGCAGGATGGCCTGACGGACCAGCGCATCGTCGAAATCGCCCACAAACGTCTTGACGGGCAGGCGCTCCTCCGGCGGCGTGTCGATGGTGCTCAGGTCGCGCACGCCCGTCAGGCTCATGTGCAGCGTGCGAGGGATCGGGGTTGCGGTGAGCGTCAGTACGTCCACCTCGGTGCGCATCTGCTTGATGCGTTCCTTGTGCGCGACGCCGAACCGCTGTTCCTCGTCTACGATCAGCAGGCCCAGGTCCTTGAACGCGACATCCTGGCTGAGCAGCCGGTGCGTGCCGATGACCATATCGACGCTGCCCGCGGCCAGCCCGTTGATGACACGGTCCTGCTGGGCCGGGGTCTGGAAGCGGGAGAGCATGGCGACCGAGACCGGGAACGCGCCCAGCCGCCGCCCGAAGTTGGTGTAATGCTGCTGCGCGAGGACGGTGGTCGGCACGAGCACTGCCACCTGCTTGCCGTCCATGACCGCCTTGAACGCGGCGCGCAGCGCGACCTCGGTCTTGCCGTAGCCCACGTCGCCGCAGATGAGCCGGTCCATCGGCCGGCCCTGTTCCATGTCGTGCTTGACGGCTTCGATGGCGACGAGCTGATCCTCGGTCTCGACATAAGGGAAGCTGGCTTCGAGCTCGTGCTGCCAGGTTGCGTCGGGGCTGAAGGCGTGACCCTGCACGACCTCGCGCTGCGCGTACAGCTCCAGCAGGTCATCCGCGATCTCCGCGACCGCGCGCTTGGCCCGCGCCTTGACCTGCTCCCATTCGGTCGTGCCCAGCCGGTGCAATTGGGGCACGACCTCTCCCGCGCCGACGTAGCGCGCGAGCCGGTCGGCCTGGTGGACGGGCACGTAGAGCTGGTCGCCCTGCGCATACTCGATTTGCAGGTACTCCCGGTCGATGCCATCCACGGCCATCTTGATGAGGCCCTTGAACTTGCCGATGCCGTGCTCCATGTGGACGACGAAATCGCCCGGCTGCACGTCCGCGAAGAAGACCTCCGGCGCGAGCGCGCGGGTGCGCTGCGGCCGGCGGGGCTTCGGCTTCCCCCAGCCGAATAGCTCGGCGTCGGTCAGGAACCAGAGCGCGGAAGCTGGAAGCTGGAAGCTGGAAGCTGGAAGCTCGTCGTCTGGGAGTTCCCCGCGTGCTCCCGTTCCGTGACCTTCAGCCTCCGTACCTGTGCGTTCGTCAATCCCCCAGTTACCGGCTTCCAGCTTCCGGCTTCCAGCTTCCGTGCGCAGCGAAGCTGCGCCCATCCAGCTTCTGGCCTCCAGCTTCCACCCTTCCTCCATCACCCCCTGCACGAGAGTCAGGCCGGGTGGCGGCAGGTCGGGGATGTTATCTGCGGGCACGACTGCGTGGCCGGTCTCGCGCATCAGCTCGGCCAGCCGCGGAGCCTGCCGGCTGACCATGACGACGCGGTCCCCGGCACGCAGGTAGCGCTCGATTTCGGTGAGGATGGCGCGCATCTGCCCGCCGTAGCGCGGCCCGCCGGCGAAATGGTTTGCCAGCCGGGCCGCCGGCTGGTTGATTACGGCCGCAGGGTCGTGGCCGTTGCCGTGCGTAGGGTCGAGCAACTCCGCGCCGAGGCTGAGGGAGGGCCGGGCGGCCAGTCGCTCGTGTAGCGCCTCGGGCGTGAAGTAGGGCGCGGCCAGCACCGCGGGCACGTCGCCTGCGGCGCGCAGGTCGCGCGCCAGTTGCTCGGCCTGGCCGGCCAGGTCGTTGAAGCTCGCCAGCAAGTCCGGAGTGTCCTCGATGACCAGCCACGCGCCTTGAGCAGGCAGGTAATCCACCAGCGAGCCGGGCTGGCTGTAGAGGTAGGGGATGTACCATTCGAGATTGCGGAACCCGCTGCCCGCACGTAGCTGCGTCAGCTCCTTTTCGAACTCGGTGCGCGCGGGCGGGTGACAGCTGGAGAAGTCCAGGCTGTTCAGTCGGTCCTGGCTGCGCTCCGCCAGACGGGGCAGCGCCTCGCTGGCCGGACCGATCCACGCCTGCTCGACGCGGGCGAGCGTCCGCTGCGTCGATGGGTCGAACGTGCGCAGGCTGTCGATTTCGTCGCCGAACAGCTCGATGCGGATGGGCTTGCGCAGGTTGGGCGGCCAGATGTCCACGATGCCGCCGCGGCGGCTGAACACGCCCGGCGTCTCCACTATGGCTTCCGACTCGTAGCCCAGGCCGACCCAGTTTGCCAGCACCTTGTTCAGGTCGAAGGCCTGGCCCTGCTTGATCTGGCGCAGCGCCAGCCGCATCTCGCGCACCGGCAGGGTCATCTGCACCAGCGCGCGGGCGGAACTGACAACGATCGGTGCGACGGTCGCCTGGCCGCGGGCGAGACTACCGCTAGTGGTCAGCTGGCCGACGGTCAGCAGGCTGACAAGGGCTTCCAGGCGGCGCTGGCGGGTCTCCGGCGCCCAGGGGATGCGCTCATATGGGAGCGCGTCGGGGTCGGCAAAATTGTGGACCGGCACTTCGTCGGGCAGCCAGGTGCGCAGCTCGTCGACCCACTGCCGGGCGCGATTCGACCGCGGGGTGATGACCAGCAAGGGCTGATTGAGGACGCGCGCGAGCGCCGCGACCAGGTAAGGGCGCGCCGCATGATACACTTCCAGGGATTCGCCCGGCGCGCGACCCGCGGCCAGCTCCGCCGCCAGATCGCGCAGCGCGGGCAGGTCGTGGGCCAGGTCGAGCAGGCCGTTGAGTTTCATCCTGTGCCGTTGAACTGGTTCATGGCCGCGTCGATGCCCTGGCTCAGCCACAGCTCGATGGCGTCGGCGGCGCGCGGGCGGACGAACTCCATCTCCTTCTCTTGCTCCACGGCAAACGGGCGGAGCACGTAGTCCGCAGGGTCCATCGCGGGCGGGACGTAGCTGGCGGCCGCGCCGGGCCGGCTGATGCCGATGCGCAGGCGGTGGAAGGCTTCCGTGCCCAGGCTCTTAATAATGGAGGCGACCCCGCGCTGGCCGCCGGGGCTGCCCCCTGGCCGAAGGCGGATACGGCCCAGCGGCAAGTCCAGGTCGTCATGGACGACCAGGATGTCCGCAGGACTAATCTTGTAGAATGCAGCGAGCGCGGCGACCGCCTCGCCGCTACTGTTCATATAGGTCATCGGCTTGACGAGCAGGATGCGTCCGCGCCAGCCGCCGGCGAGGCTCACCGATCCGATGGCCGAGCGCGCCCGCTTCTGGAACTTGTCGAAGGCGAGGTCGTGGCGCTCCGCGAAGAGATCGACTACCTGAAAGCCGATATTGTGCCGGTGGCGCGCATAATCCGGGCCCGGATTGCCCAGGCCCACCACCATCTTCTGCGGCCCGCCGCTGTCGGCTGAGCGTGCGCCCCGCGCAGGCCGCTGGCCCAACACGGCGCGGATGGCGCTCAGGGGCGAATCTTGTGCCATAGCCAGACGAGCACCCATTTGACCGCAAAGAATGCGCCCACCACGGCAAACGCGGCCAGCGTGTAAAGGGCCGTGCGCCGCGCCACTTCCATCAGCCGCGAGCCGCTGAACAACTGCTCGATGCCGGCCACTGTGCTGGATGCCGCCGTGTCTGACGTGCTGCTCGGCGACGCGGTATCACCCGAACCGGCGCTGCCGCCCTCCGGCGCCGGCAGGATATCCTCCGGCCCCAGGGTCGGCGTCGGCTCCGGGGTGGGCGCTCCTTCGCTGGTCGGCACGGCAATCTCAATCGTGGGCGTCGGCTCGGTTTGTGCTGGTACGAAAGGTTCCTCGGTGACGGCAAATTCTGGCGTCGGGGATTCTTCCGGCGTCGGCGACTCCGGCGGCCGCGTGTTGGCCACGAGGACGCGCACGCTGTCGCTGTCTATATAGTTGCCGTCCACCCGTACCACGCGTACGCGCAGCGCGTACGTGCCGTCGGGCACGGAGCGCGAGTCCCAGGTCCCAAGCAGGCCGAGGGGCTGCTGGTTCATGTGCGCATCACCGATGAAGATCCACGACTGGTCGGAAGGCACCGGGTAAGGTGCATAGTAGAGCTCGTAACGCTGGAATTGGGGATGCACCGCCGTGCCAACAATCTGGACGACGCCGCGCACCGGCGCGTCCTGCGCTGGCTGCGCAATGACCGGCTGCTGCTCCTGGGCAGTGGGTGCAGCAGATGCATAGCTGGCAGTGAGCAGCGTCACGAGTATCAGGCAGAGGATCCCGAGTGGCCGTTTCATGGGCTTCCTTATCTCATTTACCGGTTAGAATTTGATAGCCAGAGCGGGCTACAATACCGTAGTATAGCATATCCGGCGTCGCGGCCCAAACTGTCAGCCGTTTTCGATTGACAAACACCCACCTTCCGCCTACAATGAAGTGCCGGTCGAGTGACTCAATATTTCCGGCAGCTCTCATCCTGCTCCACGAGGTATCAAATCCCATGATTCGCATTATCACCGACTCAACCTGCGAGGCGCCCCCCGAAATCATGACGCACCCCCGGGTGACCGTCGTTCCGTTGTCCGTGGTCTTCGGCCAGACTTCGCTGCGCGATGGCGTTGAAATCACCCGCGAGGAGTTCTGGCGGCGACTGCCGTCGAGCAATCCGCTGCCGACCACATCGCAGGCGGTTCCTTCCGACTTTCTGACCCCCTTCGAGCAGTTCTGCTCGGCGGGCGATGAGGTCATCGCCATGACGTTCTCTTCGAAACTGAGCGGCACCTATGCAGCGGCGCTTGCGGCGAAGGAGACCTACTCCTATTGGCCGATCAGCGTGATTGATTCGCAGAACATCTCCATCGGTCTGGGCCTTCTGCTGCAGGAGACCGTGCGCCTGGCTGAGGCCGGGCTGGGGCGGGAGGAGATTGTCGAGCGCATCACCGCGATGCGCGAGAAGATCCATGTGGTCTTCGTGCTCGAAACGCTGGAATACTTGCAGAAGGGCGGGCGCATCGGCAAGGCCCAGGCCTTCGTGGGTACGCTGCTCAAGTTCAAGCCGCTGCTGCAGATTGCCGACGGCGAGGTCGCGCCGGTGGCGCGCGTCCGCTCGCGCGCGAAGGCGCTGGAGGCGGTGCAGGAGTATCTGTTGAGTCAGGTTGCCGGCCGCGGTCCGCAGGTGCGCCTGGCGGTCACGCAGGCCCTGGCCGCCGACGAGGCGAAGGTGTTGGGCGATAAGCTGGCCGCTTCGTTCGGCACGAGCGGCTTCCACGTGGCTGCCCTGGGACCGGTCATCGGCGTGCACGTCGGCCCCGGCACCATCGGCGTCGGTATCTATGGCGGCGATTGATTGGGCGATGGATCGGGAGATCCATCGGTCGCGTCTTTTGACGCGTCAAGGTGTTATAGTCTATGGCGGGGTCACGCAGCCAGGCGCCTGAAGGAATGGCAGACATGAGCCGTAACCCGGACGGCCGCGGCCCCGACGTGCAGATGCTTGCCACCCGCTATGCGGAGCTGCCGGAGCCGAAGCTCATCGAGCTGGCGCGGCGCGACTCGGAGGCATTCGGTGAGCTGTACCGGCGAACGGTAGATCGGATTTACACCTACATCTACTATCGCACCGGCAACGCGGCGGACGCCGAGGATCTGACGGCGCGCACCTTTCACCAGGCATTGAGCAATCTGCACCGGTACACGGATCAGGGGGTGCCGTTTGTGGCCTGGCTCTACCGGATCGCGCATAACCTGGTGGCGAATCATCACCGGTCGCGCAGCCGGTGGCGGACTACGCCGCTGGACGATCTGGAACTGACCGGCAAGCCGGCGGAGAACCCGGAGCGGGCCGCCGAGGTTAGCGAGCGCAAGCAGGCGCTGTGGTCGGCCATCCGCCGCCAGCCGGAGGACCGCCAGCGGCTGCTGATCCTGAAGTTTGCCGACCGGCTCTCCAACGAGGAAATCGGTCAACTGATGGGCCGGACGGAAAGCTCGATCAAGTCGCTCTACTTTCGCACGTTGAAGGCGCTCAAGGCCGACCTCGAAGCGCGGGGTTGGTGAGGGATTCGTTCAAGGGAGAACTGGCAATGGCAGGCCGCGACAGCAATACTCTGCAATCGGAAGACACGGGCCGGCTGCGCCGTACCGAGGACAGCCACATTCTCAACGTTGCGCCCTTTCTGAATCTGGCGCGCGAGGTATCGACCCTGATCGTGCCCGTGCCCATGCGGCCGGCCTTTCGTACGGAGCTGGAACGCCGCCTGCTCATGGCGGCCCGCCAGCAGGTGGCCCAACACCGGCTGGACATCCAACCGCCCATGGTCGAATGGTCGCCGAATTACCATGAGCTGGCGGCCAGCGTGGTGCAGCCGGTCACGGAGCGGATGGACCGGCGCTGGCTGATGGGCGCAGCGGTCGGCTCGGCGTTCTCGCTGGCCGGGCTGATGGCCTATGTCTGGCGCCAGCGCCGCCGCCACGCTGCCTGACGCACTTGCATCTTTCATTGCTTTGAGCTAATCTAACATCCGAGCCAGCCGTGGCTCGGATGTTTTTTGCTATGCTCGACCTTGCCGATTTTCTGCATCTGCCTGAGCTCGACGCAGCCATTGCACGCATCGCCGCCGGTGGGCCGGGGCTGATCGTTGTGGCTGGGCTGGACCCCGCGCTTGCGTCTGCCGGTGACATCCACCTGCCGAGCGGCCGTGCGACGTTCATGCGCGTCCTCATGCGCGAGCTGCTGCTGGCAGACCCGGCGGCCCACGCCATCGTCGTGGCCGAAGGTCGCGACAGCATCCGCATCCCGCGGCAGCTCCGGCAGCGCGTCACGCTGCTCGACGCCGAATCCACCCGCGTACCCATCACCCAGCGGCTGTCGCTGGCAGCCGCACACCGGCCCGCTCTGCTCGTCCTCGAACGGCTGGAACCGGAGACCCTGGCGCTGGCTGTCGAGGCTGCGCGCGCGGGCGTCAAGGTGTTGACGCAGTACGAGACGGTGTTCAGCGGCCCGGATGTGGTGCGGGCGTTGGCGGATGCCGCTACGGGGCCGTCCACTGACACCGCGGCCCTGGAGGCCCTGCACTGGGTCATTGCGGTGCAGCGCGTGCCTGCGCTGTGTACACATTGCAGCGCGGAGATTGCTCCCAGCGCAGTCCAGCAGCAGGAGCTGCGGCTGCGCTTCGGCGGGCTGCTGGACGAACTTAGCGCGGAGGGTCCATCCGTCTTCCGCCGCGCGGGCGGCTGTACACAGTGCGGAGGCCGGGGCTATGAGGGCGAGGTCGCGCTGTTCGATGTGTACCGCCACGGCCCGCCTGAGCAGCGCGAGCTCGTGCTGCCGATGGCGGCCTACGCGCTCCGCCTTGCCGCCGCTGGACACCTCGCGCTGGATGATGTGCTGAGCTTTCACGCGGACCAGCTCCGGCGCACATCTGCGCGGCTGGCTGCCAGCGAGTCCGCGCTGCGTGCAGCCAACGCCACACTTCAGCGCCGTCTTGCCGAGCTGGAATCCGCACAGCGCGTGCTGACCCAGCGAACCGAGGCCCTTGTCTCGTTCCAGCGGATGGCTGAGGCGCTCCTCGGCGCGGCCGACCTGCCCGCGCTTGCGGAGCAGGTGTGCCGCCAGGCACGCGACCTGTGCGCTGCGGACCGGGCCATTCTCTACTACCTGCGGCCCGATGACCAGGCGGAGGTGCTGGCCTATCTCGGCTGGAGCCCGGACCGTGTATCGCGTCTCCTGTCCGCAGAGGATGTGTGCGATGCCGCGCGCGATGTGACGACCCAGCCTGTGCCCTTCAGCGGCTGGCCGCCCGGCGTCACCGCACGCTCGCCGGACGTGGAGGGCGCGGCGCTGCGCGCGGGGCTGCGCGTGCCCCTGGTCGTGCAGGGCCGGCCCGTCGGCGCAATGATCGTCCACTCGACCGTCCTGCCGAGCTTCCCGCCGGGC
>JAKPQT010000394.1 GCA_029555885.1 Chloroflexota bacterium
CAGCACGACCAGCAGAACGAGCTGGCTCGCGTCACGCCATACAAGGCTATCGCCACTGCGGCTGCAGCCGTTCAGGAATCAGGCCCTACCTGGGAAACCGACCACAAGTCGGACAGTGCAGCGTAAGTCTATGGAAAAATAGAACGCTGATGACGCTGATCTGACTGATTCTCATGATCTATAGTGATAGCTCAAATCAGTTCGATCAGCGTCATCAGCGTTCTATTTATCGTCCCCTCAACGCGCGCCACACGCGCTCGGGCGTGAGCGGGATGACGGGCGTCTCGATGCCGGTCGCATCGTAGACTGCATTCGCAACCGCCGGCGCGACGCCGTCCAGCGGAATCTCAGCGACCGCCTTGACGCCGAAGGGGTGCGTCGGCTCGTACGTCTGTACGAAGCGCACCTGCAACTCCGGCATCTCGTCCGCGGTGAAGATCCGGTAGTACCCGAAGCGCGGGTTGACCAGCCGCCCGCGCTCGTCCAATACCATCTCCTCGCATACCGCGTAGCCGAGCGCCTGCGTCATGCCGCCTTCGACCTGGCCGGTTGCAGTGGCCGGGTTGACGATCACCCCGCAGTCCAGCACCATCACCAGTTTCTCGACCGTGACCTGCCCCGTCTCGACATCTACGAGGACATCTGCGAACTGCGCGGCGAAGGGCGGCGGGCTGTCCGGGCTGACATAGGAGCCGACCGCCATGATCTGGTGCTGGTCGCTGTGGTGCAGGCTCTCCAACGCGACCTCGGCCAACGTCACACTCCGGCCGTCCGGCGCCCACGCCTGCCGTTCGGCCAGCATGATTTCCTCCGCGGGCGCGCCGAGCATCTTGCCGGCCACCGCCTTGATCTGCTCCGCGACCCCGCGCGCGGCCTCGACGACCGCTGCACCGGAGATGTAGGTCGTGCTGGACGCATACGCGCCCTTGTCGAAGGGCGTGAAATCCGTGTCCGATGAGTACGTGATGAAGTCCTCCGGCGGGCAGCCGAGTACCTCCGCGGCCATCTGCGTCAGCACCGTATCCGAGCCGGTGCCGAGGTCCGTCGCACCGACGAGCAGATTGAAGCTGCCGTCGTCGTTCATCTTGATGCTGGCCGCGCCCATGTCGAGGTTCGGGATCGCGGTCCCCTGCATGACCAGCGCGACGCCCTTGCCGCGACGGAGGCCCTTCGACTCCGCGCCGCTCCGCTCAGGGTGGTCCTTCGACTGCGTCCCGCCGCTGGCGGGCCTCCGCTCAGGATGCTCGGCCCACCCGATCAGCCCTGCGCCGATGCGCGCGCACTCGTGAATGGCGTTCGTCCGGATCATCTCCGGGTGCGCCGCGCGGCCCTCGCTCCAGGCCTTCGCCATGGGGTGTTCTTCGCCGGCCTGCAGCACGTTCATCAGCCGGAACCTCAGCGGGTCCAGCCCCAGGCTGCGCGCGATGCGCTCCATATGACATTCGAGCGGGTAGAAGCCCTGCGGCACGCCGTAACCGCGGTACGCGCCGGCCGTCGGCGTGTTGGTATAAACCACGTCCGCGACGAAGCGGATGTTGGACTGTCCGTCTGCGCCCTTGTTAGCCGGGTAAAGCGACATCGCCTTGTGACCGGTATTGCCCGTCACGGTGAGGGCGTGGTTGCCGTACGCGCCCGTATCGCTCAGCACACGCATCTCGTTCGCCACGATCCGCCCGTCGGCCATGACGCCGGTACGCATGGTGACGCGCATCGGGTGGCGCGAGGTGCTGGCGAGGAACTGCTCCTCGCGCGTATACTCCATCTTGACCGGCCGCCCGGTTGCGATGGTCAGGTGCGCGCAGATGTCCTCGATCAGCACTTCCTGTTTGTTGCCAAAGCCGCCGCCGATGCGCGGCTTGATGACCCGGATACGTTTGATGGGCAGGCCGAGCACCGGCGCGAGGATGCGCCGCGCATGGAACGGCACCTGCGTGCTCGTCCGGATGACCAGCCGGTCATTCTCGTCCCAGTAGGTGATGCAGACCATCGGCTCGATGGGCGCCTGCTGCACCTTCGGGACCTGGTACTCGCCCTCGAAGACGTAGTCCGCCGCGGCCAGCGCGGCATCCACGTCGCCCAGCTCGATGCGGATGGCCGCGGCCAAGTTGCGCGCGGGGTCGCAGTCTGCAAATGGCACATACTCCGGCTCGTCGTGGATAACCGGCGCGCCGGGCGCCATCGACTCGCGCGGGTCCAGGATCGCGGGCAGTTCCTCGTACTCGACCTCGATCAGGCCGAGCGCGCGCTGTGCAATTTCCTCGGTCTCCGCCGCGACCGCAGCCACGCGGTCTCCGACGCAGCGCAGCTTGCGGTCCAGGCTGAAGAAGTCCAGCGGGCCGGGGATCGGGTCGGACTGGCCCGCGGTGGAGTGCACCACGCGCGGGATGTCCGCATGGGTCAGCACCGCATGGACGCCGGGCAGTGCGCGTGCCCGTGATACGTCGATGTGTTTGATGTAGCCGTGCGCGATCGGGCTGTGCAGCAGCTTGCCGACGAGCATCCCGCGCATCTCGATGTCCGCTACGAACGCGGGCTTGCCCTGCGCCAGTTTGACCGCGTCGACCTTCGGCTCCGCCGCGCCGACATAGCGGTTCTCCGCGGGCGCAACCACCAGCGTGGGCAGCGTCACGCGGGTCTGCGTGGTCACAGGCGCGCCGGTCGCCGGCTCCACGACCTCACCGGCAGCCACGGCCAGCCGGTCGCCGGCGGCGGGCGGCACCTGCCGCGTCTCGTCGGGCAGGGGCAGTTCGGGCGGCGGGATGCTGCCTGGAATGGCCGGCGGCTCCTCCTCCCCGCGCAGGACCGCGGCGGCGCGCAGGACGGCCGCCACCGGCTTGGCGTAGCCGGTGCAGCGGCACAGCACGCCCGACAGCGCGTCGCGCACTTCCGCCTCGGTCGGGTTGGGATTCTGCTCCAGGAGCGCCTGGGCCGCGAGCAGTTGTGCCGGGGTGCAGTAGCCGCACTGGATCGCGCCCGCCTGGATGAACGCCTGCTGCAGCGGGTGCAGCCCGGCGGTGTGCTTCCAGCCCTGTTCTGGATGCTCGCCCAGGGCCTCCACCGTCGCGACGTGATGCCCGCCGGCCTGCGCGGCCAGCAGCGTGCAGGAGGTCACAGGAAGGCCGTCGAGCCGCACGGTGCATGCACCGCACTCGCCCGTCTCACAGCCGTGCTTGACGCCGAACACGCCGTGGCGCCGCAGCGCATCCAGCAGCGATTCGTTTGGGGCCACCTCCCAGGTTTGCGGCTTGTCGTTCAAGGTAAATTCGAGCAGCATCACGACCTCCCTGCCTGTGACAGCGCGCGCCGCGCCAGCACGACCGCCATCTCCCGCCGGTACTCACTGGAACCGCGGAAGTCACCTGCCGGGTGAACGAGCGGGGCCAGCTGCGCCGCCGCATCCGCGATCAGGTCCGGCGTCAGAGATTGTCCGGTCAGAGCTGCTTCCACAAGAGGCACGCGCAGCGGCATCGGCGCCACACCGCCCATCACGAGACGCGCGTGGGTGCAGCGGCCAGCCTGCACGGCCAACGCGGCGACGGCCAACACAATCGGCGCATCCGCGGGCGTGCGCGCAACCGTCTCCAGCGCATAGCCCGTCGCGTCGCCGGTCACCGCCACGCGCAACCCGGTGACGATGGCCGGTGCGGCGAGCAGCGCCGCGCGCTGGTCCAGGAACTCCGCATACGGGACGACCTGTTCGCCGGCCTGCGTCGCGAGTATCACCTCGGCGTCGCACGCCAGCAGCGCGGCCGGCAGCGGGTCGTCATCCGCGGCGACGACGGCAGCGCCGCCCACGGTCGCCCGGTTGCGCTGCACGCTGCCGCTCCATCGCTGCGCGCACTGCCCGAGGAATGGCAATGGGTTATCCTCGCCCGCGGCCAGCCGCGCCCGCGTCACGAGCGCGCCGATGTGCAGCAGCCCGCGCTCGTGGTCAAAGGTGAGCTGGTCCAGGCCCAGCCCTTGCAGGTCAACGACAGCTTCGATGGTGGGGTCCGCGGCGGCCAGCAGCGTGTCGCCGCCGGCCAGCACGACCGTGCGGATGCTAGGCCGGGCGAGGAGCGCCAGCGCGTCTTGCAGTCCGTGGCCTTCCGCCGCGGGCCGGTGATATTCGCGGAGGTTGAGTAGCATCGCAGAGCACCTCCAGAGGATTGATTGTACTGATTATAGCACAGCCGCGGTGGGCGTCGGCAATCACTCTGGCGCTCAGAGGTAGGACATAGGGAATCCCTTTTGCGGGGTAGTGGACTGCAAAGCAGTCCACTACCCCGCAATACCGAGTTCTACGTTCCGGTCCCGGCATAGGCCCGCTTCAACTCACCGATGTCCAGCTTGACCATCTTCATCATGGCCGCCATCACCCGGCCCGCCTTCTCTTGATCGGGGTCCTGCAACAGCTCGTTCAGAATGCTGGGGACAATCTGCCACGATACGCCGAACTTGTCCCTGAGCCAGCCGCACGCGTCCGGCTGTCCGCCCTCTAGCAGCCTGTCCCAGTAGTAATCCACCTCTTCCTGCGACTGGCAATCAACATAGAACGAGATAGCCGGCGTGAAGGCAAACTCCGGCCCGCCGTTCAGCGCCACGAACTTCTGCCCGAACAGCTCAAAGGAAACCGTCAGCGCCGAACCCTCCGGGCCCGACCCCTCGGATCCGAAGCGCGCCACATCGGTAATGCGCGCGTCCTTGAAGACCGATACGTAGAAGTTGGCGGCTTCCTCCGCCTGCCCGTCGAACCACAGAAATGGCGTAATCTTCTGCATGGTACTGCTCCTGCTCTATACGAATGTAACACTAGCAGGCCACTATGATACCACAAAATCGCACAAATGTTCCTTAAAGTTTCCTTGCCCCGCGCGGAGGCTCATGCTACACTATCCGCCGAGGTAAAGCGCCTATGTCACGTCTCATTCGGAAGTCCCTGCTCGCCGCAGGCGCGGCCGCGGGCCTTGCGCTGCTGTATGGCCGCTACATCGAGCGCGGCCGGGTCCGGCTGGACCGCTTCACCGTGGAGGTGGACAGGCCAGGACTGCCTCCCCAGGGCGTCACCATCCTGCATCTCTCCGACCTGCACATCCGCGAGCGCGAGCCGGTGCAGGCGGTCAAGCTCGCGCGGCTGCACCGGCTGCTGGCAGACGAGCCCTACGACATCCTCGCACTGACAGGCGACCTGGTTCACAATATGGCCGGGCTGCCCACCGCTGCCGCGTTCCTGGCCGGGCTGAACCCGTGCCTGGCGGCCTTCGTCGTGCCCGGCAACCGTGACTATCTGGAATCGAGCTTTCGCGCCTTGCTCGGCACGCCGGAGGAACGCCAGGGGCTATCGCTCGCTAAACAGACATCGCTTGCCGCCCGCAAGATCGGCCGCGTGCTGCGCCGCTTCGTACGCAACGAGGGCGGAACAGCCAAAGCGCACGGCACGCTCGGAATGCGCGCGAACGATGTGCCCGCGCTGCTGGCCGCGCTGGCCGCGCAGGGCATCCAGCCGCTTGTCAATCGCAACGTACACCTCGTCGCAGATGGCCTCGACCTGTGGGTTGCGGGCGTGGATGACCTGGGCAATGGAAAGCCCGACCTGCCCGCTGCGCTGGCCGGTGTCCCTGCGGATGCACCGCTGCTCCTGCTGGCCCACAATCCCGATATCTGGCTGCAGGCCAGGGCCCACCGTGCAGACCTGATCCTCTCCGGCCACACGCACGGCGGGCAGATTCGCCTGCCGTTGCTCGGCTCGGTATACCGGCAGGGCACGCACCTGGGCCGGCAGCGCGCCGCCGGGTGGTTCGAGCAGGGCCAGGCCCGCATGTTCGTGAGCCGGGGCCTGGGGGAGAGCTTTCCGCTCCGCCTGGGCGCGCCGCTGCAAGCTGCACTCATCCGGCTGCTGCCCGGTCCTGGGCTGCGACCGGTCTCCGACCGTGCCGCTACTGCAGAAACCGAAGTAGCTCGGTCGGCCCAAGCGTTGGGCGAGACTGGCCGCAACAAGTTCACCCTCCGGCCGGTCGGTGAGCGGGATATGGACGTGCTGCTCGCGCTCTACCGCGAGTGCGAGGACTTCCTCGCGTTAGGCCCGCGGCCATACGCGTCCGTCGAGATGGTGCGCGGTGACCTGGCGCTCTCAGCCGCGGACGGCGGCCTCTTCTGCGGCATCTACACACCTGGCGGCGAGCTGGCGGGCGTCGTGGACTTCACCCCGGGCAGCCGCCGTGACAATCCACAGGAGGCCCACATCGAGCTGCTCATGCTCGCGCCGGCGTATCGCGGACTGCGGCTGGGCGAGGCAGTCGTCCGCGCGACGGAAGCGACCATCTGGCAGGCGGCAGCCGTGCAGGCCATTGCAGTCGAGGCGCAGGTCAACAACCCCGACGCGATCCGCTTCTGGCAGCGGATGGGCTACCGCATCATCAGCGGCCCGCACCCGCAGACCGATGACACGACCTCCTGGTATCTGCGCAAGGAGCGAACATGAGCAAGGCGCGACGCTGGTTGGCGGGCAGCGCGACGGTTGCGCTGGGCGGCGGGCTGCTGGCGCTGGCCTACGCGCGCGGCCACGAGCCGCAGGCTGTCCGGCTGGACCGCTACACGGTAGAGAGCGACCGGCCGGGGCTGCCTGCTGCCGGGCTGACCATCCTGCACCTGTCCGATTTCCACTTTCGCGCGGGCGGCGTGCTGCAGGCGCGCAAGATTGCCCGTCTGCTCGACCTGCTGCGCGACGAGCGCTACGACGTGGTGGCGCTGACCGGCGACCTGATCCACGACTGGGCCGGATTGCCCGTCGCGCTGGACCTGATTCGCTGCCTGTGCCCGGCGCACGGGGCCTTCTTCTGCCCCGGCAACCACGACTATGCAGAGTATTCCGTCTGGGGCGTCTTCGGGCACACCTGGCACGACGGCGATGACGTAACAGCCCAGAGAGACACGCGGCCACTTCTGGCCCGCGGCCTGGATGCGGTCCAGCGCATCGGCGATTTCGTGCTGAAGGTGGCTCGCAACGACCTGGTGCGCCTGCCGGTCGCATTCAACGACATGGCTGCGCTGCAGACCGCACTGGCGGACTGCGGCGTCGAGACGCTAATCAACGCGGCGGCCCCGCTGCGCGTGGGGGAGACGGACATCTGGTTCGCAGGCGTGGATGACCTGTTGGAAGGCCAACCGGACCTGCCTGCCGCGCTGCAAGGTGTACCGGCGGATACGCCCCTCCTGCTGCTGGCGCACAATCCGGATGTGTGGCTCGATCCGGCCGTCCGCCGCGCCGACCTGATCCTCTCCGGTCACACGCACGGCGGCCAGATCCGGCTGCCCGTGCTCGGCGTGGCACACACCCAGGGCACGCACCTGACGCGGCAGCAGCCGGCCGGCTGGTTCACGCGGGATGGCCAGCGCATGTTCGTGATTCGGGGGCTGGGCGAGAGCATTCCGCTGCGATTCGGCGTGCATCCGCAGGCCGCGCTCATCCGGTGGCTGCCGCGGACGTGACGGGGTGACAAGGTGACGGGGTGAAGAGGTGAACAGGTGAACAGGTGAGCAGGAGAACAGGTGATGGGGTGACAAGGTGAAGTGGGCTCATGCGGCTCGGACCGCCGAGCGCCAGCTCGGCTCCGTGTGTCTCACCCGAGCATCGATTCAGGCTTAGACGGTCAGCGTGGGATCGCCTACCGTGGGCACTTCGACCGGCCCGTCTGAGGGCTGCCAGCAGACGCACCGGCGGGCAGGGGGAATCGGGCGGTCCTGAAATGGCCCGCCGGAACAGCGGCAAAACGCGTGCAGCCGGGGCACCTGCCCGTCGCCGTTGCTGCGAAAGAACTCGACGAACGCGCAGTTGTCACAGGCGCTTGCCGGCCGCTGCCGCCGCAGACGCTGCAAGAGGTGCGCAAACCATGCCATCATCCGGCTCAACCAACTTTCGATCTGCAACCTGCCTTCTTCAAGCGTAACCGACGATGTCCGGCTACCTTCACCCGATCCTGCTCCCGCTTCGACCGCAGCGGCTGACCTGCGCGGTGCGAGCTGTTGCGGATCGGTGGGAGCGGCGCAGGTTCGCCCGCGTGCCCTGGGATGTTTACCGTAACGATCGCTGCTGGGTGCCTCCTCTCGCGCGGGAATATGGCCGTGCCTTATCTCCGGATCATAACCCGGCCTGGCAAGGATTGGAGCCGGGCCTGTTCCTCGCGGAAGCGCGCAACCTGACCTGGGCAGACACCACCATTGGATCCATCGCGGCATGGTTCGAACCGGCGCAGCTCGAGGCAGAAGGAAGTGTCGCCGGCGGGTTCGGCATGTTCGAGACCGTCAACGAACCGGAGGTCGCAGAAGCGCTCTTGGACGCCGCCGAGACCTGGCTATTCGAACACCTGCCTGGCCTCAGCACGGTCACCGGCCCGCTCAGCTTCGAACCGTTCCGCCCGTCTGGGCTGCTCGTGGATGGGTTCGATGCGTGTCACGGCGCCTTCCTGCCCTACAATCCGCCGTACTATGCCGAAATGGTCGAAGCAGCAGGGTACGAACCCGCCGCCGACACCTGCGTCTACACTATGCGCCCGGATGCAGTACGGGGCCGGTCCAGCCAGGTTCGCATCATCAGGGGCCAGGACCTGTGGAGTGCCGCGCCCCAGTTGGCCGCGCTCTTCCATGAGGCGAGCAGCCAGTATCCGGAGCCGGTTCCGGGACTGGCGGACTGGTTGACCGAACCCGCAAGTATGCCAGACCATTCGCATGGACTGGAAGGCCGGCTGGCCCGGCGCTGGCTGTTCGAGCAGGCGTGCGTCGCCGCGGTTGAGACAACTGGTGAGCTAGTCGCCGCGGCTGTAGCCTTGCCAGATATCGGCCCCGGCCTGCGAGCAGCGCGAGGACGGCTGCTGCCATTGGGTTGGCTGCCTTACCGGCTGGTGCTGCGCCGCCCGCGCAGCCTGCGTGTACTGCCCGCCGTCGCCCACCCCGGCTTCCAGGGCACCGAGCCCATCCTGTACGCCGTGCTGTGTGACCACGCGGCCCAGGAAGGCTATCAGCGTATCGTGTTCGGCCCCATTCCCGCAGGCGATATCGCTGCTCGCACCGCGCTGACGGCGCTGGGCGCAGGCCTGGTCGCAACATACCGCGTCTATCAAAAGACCTACTGACCCCTACTCATCGCGGGAGCGCCACAACGCAGGCGGCCGCTCATACACCAGCCCGCGCTTGGTGTCCATGACAATGTGCATCCCATCGGTCAGGGTCCCGATCCCATCCCCCACGCCGACGACGGCAGGCAGCCCCAGCTCCAGCGCGGCGAGACGGCAATGGGCCTCCGGCCGCGCATCCGCTGTAATCAGCCCTAACGCTTTATGCAGCACTGGCAGAAACGTCCGGTCGGTGTGAGAGGTGACAACGATCTCGTCCGGTTCCACCCGGACATCGGGCGACACGGGCGCTTCGAGCCGCCGCACCCGGCCGATCACCTTGCGGTCGGCCAGGCCCAACCCGCGGGCCAGGATGCGCTCGATGAGATGCACCTTCATCAGGTTGGTGGTGCCGCCGCCGCCCTCCACCGAGCCCCCTGTCACCACCACGACATCGCCTTCTTTCACATGGCCGGCTCGCTGGGCAGCTTCGACGGCCTCGTTGATCACGGCGTCGGTGCTCTGGCCGCGCTGCGATAGCAAGGGAAAGACGCCCCAGAAAATCATCAATTCGCGCTGCGCGAACGGGCGCGGGGTGACGGCGATGATGGGACAGGGCGGCCGGAAGCGCGAGACAGTCCGCGCCGTCGCGCCGGACACGGTCGGCGTGACTATCGCGGCTGCGCTGAGGTCCAGCGCGGTCTCCACGGAGGCGTGTGCGACAGCCTCAGCAAACGTGCGGCCCGCGCGCGCAGAGAGCTGTTTGCGAGGATCGCTCAGATGCGCGCGCTCGACCTCCTGGGTGATGCGCACCATCGTCTGCACGGATTCGAGCGGGTACTTGCCGGACGCAGTTTCACCGGAGAGCATGATGGCATCCGAACCGTCGAGGATGGCATTGGCGACATCGCTGGCCTCGGCGCGGGTGGGCCGAGGATTGCGGATCATCGAGTCGAGCATCTGGGTGGCCGTAATGACAGGCTTGCCAGCCTGATTACACCTGGTAATGATCATCTTCTGCAACATCGGCACGGCTTCGGGCGAGATTTCGATGCCGAGATCGCCGCGCGCGACCATGATGCCGTCAGCGGCCGCGATAATGTCGTCGATGTGGATGATAGCTTCCGGCTTCTCGATCTTGGCGATGACCGGCGTCTGGCGGCCAAACGTCGAAAGCTGGCGAATCTGCGCCTTGAGGTCCCACACTTCGGCTGCTGTTCGCACGAATGAGAGGGCGATCCAGTCCAATCCCTGCTCGATGGCAAAGGCGAGGTCTTCGCGGTCCTTCTCGGTAATGGCCGGAATGCTGATGGCCGCGCGCGGAAGGTTGAGGCCCTTATTCGAATTGAGGATGCCGCCCGTGACGACGCGCGTCGTGATTTCACTGCCTGCCACTGCGGTGACGACCAGCTCCAGCAGACCATCATCGATCAGGATGCGGTCATCCGGCTCCACCACTTCCGGCAGGCGCTCGAACTGCACAGGGACGCGGCCGGCCGCGCCGACAATGTGTTCCGTAGTCAGGATGAGCGTCTCACCGGCGGTGAGCAAGACGCCGCCATCCTGCATGGTCCCGACGCGCAGCTTCGGGCCTTGCAGGTCACCGAGGATGGCGACGGGCTTGCCGACCTGTTCAGCAACGGCACGGATGCGCTGGATGTTTTCGAGATGGGTTGCCGGGTCGCCGTGCGAGAAATTCAGGCGCGCCACATCCATGCCTGCCCGCATGAGACTGGCCAGCGTCTCCGGCTCTCTGCTTGTCGGACCAATAGTACACACAATCTTGGTGAACAGGTGCATCGAACTCCTCCGCTCTCCCTAATAGTGCGACCGACCCCAGCTCGTCGGACGGCAGCGCCCTGGGCAAGACAAGAAGTATGCCTCCACGCGATCTGTGTATTCCGTGGTTGCGTCAAACCGCCGGACCCAATTGACGCCCAATCTTGCGGTCCATGCTAACACAAAGGCCGCGCTCTGTCTAACATACTCTGACAATTGACACGCGCTTGCCCAGTCGGTATCATGGCGGGCGACAGGAGCAGAGCATGAACCCACCCGCAGAGGCGCAACGCGCGTTTGCCCAGACGGTCTATCGGCGGCTGATCGATGCCTACGGCGAACCGACCTGGCGGCCCTATTACGCGCCGATGGATGAGCTGGTGCTCACCTTCCTCAGCCAGAACACGAGTGACCTTAACTCGAGCCGTGCATTCGAGGCGTTGAAAGCGCGCTACCCAACCTGGCAGGAAGCAGCCGATGCGCCCGTCGCGGAGCTGGCCGAGGCCATCCGCTCTGGCGGGCTAGCCGACCGCAAGGCCCCGCGCATCCAGGCCGCGCTCCGTCGCATCTACGCGGAGCGCGGGGACTACAACATCGACTTCCTGGCCGACCTGCCGGTCGAGGAGGCCATGAGCTGGCTGCGCTCCTTCGACGGCATCGGCCACAAGACCGCTTCCATCGTCATGCTGTTTTGTTTTGGCAAGGCGGCCTTCCCGGTTGACACGCACGTGGGCCGGGTCACGCGGCGGCTGGGGCTGGCCGAGCCGAAGGCGCCGGAAGAGAAGATCAAGGGACTGTGGGAGACGTTGGCGCCGCCTGAGCAGTTCTATGCCCTCCATCTAAACCTCATCCGCCACGGCCGCCAGGTCTGTCATGCCGCTCGGCCCGAATGCCGCCGCTGCGTGTTGCTGGATATCTGCGCGTATCCGGACAAAACCCTCTGATGCCTCATGCTGGGTGTTTGAATTTCTATGCTATAATGTATTCTTATGCACCCTTGTTCGCGTCTGTGTCGCAGCCGACTGGGCGTGCATCCGATTCCGTAAGGTGGGCCGAACTGCATGACACGACCGTCTCTATCCCAGGTGTTCAGCCTGACCCTGGTGCTCGGATTCCTGTTGCTGCCCGCGCCCGCGCGCGCACAGGACGCCGGCGCCGCGGTCACGCGACTGCGCATCGGCGTCACGGCTGACAGCATCACGATGCTGGGTCCGCAGGATCTCGCGGCAGCGGGCCTCAACCCCGCCAGCATCGACCCGCGCACGTTCGCCCTCAGCAGCCTGGATCAGCCCGTGGCTATCTATGTGACCGGCGAAACCGATGGGCGCTTCGATGCGCAGGATCGCCTCTACTTCTTCGGCCAGCGATTCCGGGGGCCGGAGATGGACCAAAAATACACCGATGAACGGGTGTACTGGCTCACGGCCGGCGGCACGCCCGGCCCGCGCATGGCCGCGCTGGATGCCACACCCGCCGGCGACTTGACGCCGCCGCAGGACTTCGCGACCACCCTGCGCGCCGAAGACTCGCTCTACTGGTGGACGCTCCACCGGCTCGGCGCGGACACGGAGGACACCTGGTTCTGGGCGCAGTTGCAGCCGTCCAGCGCCGGTCAGGTCATCACCGCCAGCCTGCCGTACGAGGTGCCACATCCGGCGCCGGGC
>JAKPQT010000401.1 GCA_029555885.1 Chloroflexota bacterium
ATTGCTGATGTCGATTCCGGTGTGCAGCGCGTAACGCCCGCCGCCGGTGCTGCCGTAGGGAAAGGTATAGGCGGGGGTCAACTGGCGCTGCGGGCCGAAGGGCCGCGCCAGCCACAGGTGCGGGGCAGGCAGTTCTGCGGCGGCCAGCACGCGTGCGCCGGGCCGCGCGGCCGGGGTCGCCCGCTGCGCGATCGGAACCGGCTCCGCCTCATGTGCCTGCGCGGGCACGATCCCTGCTGCCAGCCAGAAAATGGCGAGCACCAGGAGCAGCGTCCCGCTACGAGGTCTCTTGCGTTTGTTGTGTTGCAACCAAATCACCTGTGAGGGTCGACGGGCGACCGGCAAAGGACAATGCCCGTCTCTTCGTCCATTCTACCCTACCTATGCTAAAATCCACACATGACGCATTTCGATATTTTTACGCTCTTCCCCGGCATGTTCAGCGGCTTCCTGGGTGACAGCATCCTCAAGCGCGCGCAGGAGGCGGGCATTGTGTCCGTCGCGCTGCACAACATCCGCGACTATGCGGAAGGCCGTCACCGCGTGACCGACGACACACCGTATGGCGGCGGCGGCGGTATGGTGATGAAGCCGGAGCCCATCTTCCGCGCAGTGGAGACCGTCCTGCGTCGTGAGCCAGGTTGGACGTTCGTGCCTGACACGCCGGATGCGCGGCCGCCGATGGATGAGCTGTCTGCGCATGACGAGCCAGCCCTGCTGCCCGACGTGCCGGTCATCTTACTCTCGCCCCAGGGCCGCACGTTCACGCAGGCCGTGGCGGAGGAACTGGCCGGGCACGCGCGTCTGGCGCTCATCTGCGGTCGTTACGAAGGGGTCGATGAGCGGGTGCGCGCGGGGCTTGTGACCGACGAAATCTCGATCGGTGATTTCGTCATCTCCGGCGGCGAGCTGGCCGCGGCCGTCATCGTGGACGCCGTGACGCGGCTGCTGCCCGGTGCGCTCGGCTGCGAGGTCGGCGCATACGAGGATTCGTTTGCGACCGGGCTGCTGGAGTATCCGCAGTACACCCGGCCCGCGGTCTACCGAGCGGAGGGCGTGCCCGAGATCCTGTCTTCCGGCGACCACGCCAAGGTGGCGCGCTGGCGTCGCGAGCA
>JAKPQT010000407.1 GCA_029555885.1 Chloroflexota bacterium
CTGAACAAGGACGACAAGGTGGCCATCCAGGAGGTGCGGGAGAAGCTCAACAACGTGCGCAGCGAGCTGCCGGATGACATTTACGAGCCGACCATCCGGGCCTATGACCCATCGTCGCTGCCCATCCTGCGCATCTCGGTCGCGAGCGCGCAGGCGAACGCCGCCGGCGCCGGCGACGTGCGGCAGGTCGTCATCGACGAGATTCTGCCCCGGCTGCAGCGGTTGGACGGCGTGGCCGATGCGGTGGTGACGGGCGGCCGCGAGCGGGAGATTCAGGTCCTGCTGGATGCCAACGCGCTGAAGGCCCGCCGGGTCGCGCCGCAGCAGGTCATCGGGACCATCCTGGCCGAGAGCTACAGCATCCCCAGCGGCAGCATCGAGCAGGCCGGCCAGAGCCTGCTGCTGCGCACGCCGGGCAACTTCAGCACGGTCGAGGACGTCGCGAACCTGCAGGTTTCGACGGCGCTGGGCGCGGTGCGGGTAGGCGACCTCGCGACCGTGCAGGATGGCTGGAAGGAGCAGGATACCTACAGCCGCCTCGACGGCCAGGAGGCCGTGATTATTTCCGTGCGCAAGCAGTCGGGCACGAACACCGTGCAGGTGGCCGAGCGCGTGAAGGATGCGCTGGCCGAGATCGCGGCGGCGCGGCCCGACCTCAACCTGACGCCGGTGCAGGATCAGTCGGTCTTCGTCCGCCACAGCTTCGATGATGCGATGCAGGAGCTGGTCATCGGCGCCATCGCCGCATCGCTGATCGTGCTGGTCTTCTTCCGCAACCTGCGCAACACCCTGGTCACGGTCGCGGGCCTGCCCATCATCTTGCTGGGCACGTTCGCCGCGATGAACGCGCAGGGCATGACGCTCAACATCGTGTCACTGATGGCCCTGTCGCTGTCGGTCGGCCTCATCATCGACGATGCGATCGTCGTGCGCGAGAATGTCTTCCGCCACATGGAGATGGGCAAGACCCCGCACGACGCCGCCATTCAGGGCACGGCGGAGGTCGCCATGCCCGTCATCGCGATGTCGCTGACCATCGTATCGGTCTTCCTGCCGATTGCCTTTGTCGGCGGCCTGATCGGCAAGTTCCTCAACTCCTTCGGCCTGGTGGTCAGCATTGCCGTGCTCATCTCGCTGGTGGAGGCCCTGACCTTCGCGCCGATGCTCTCCGCCTACCTGTTCAAGCAGCAGAAGCCCCGGATCGCCGTCGACGCGGAGCACGCCGGCCTGGAGGCGCACGCCTCGCTGGGCTGGCTCGAACGTTTCTACCTGCGCCTGCTGGGCTGGACGCTGCGCCACCGAATCGTGACCGTCGCGCTGGGCATCGTGGTGCTCGCAGTCAGCCTCTACGGCGCGACCTTCCTCAACCAGAGCTTCCTGCCCTCGGTCGACCAGGGCGCTGTCGATATCTCGATCCTGCTGCCGCCGGGCGGGTCGCTGGCGCAGACGGATGCGGAGGCCCGCAGCCTGGAGGCCCAACTGCTCGGCATGGACGGGGTCACTTCCGTCCTGACCACGGTAGGCGGCACGGGCACGCCTGAGACAGCCACCTTCCACGTGAAGCTGGCACAGGGCTATGCCATGGCGGACTTCATCAGCCAGGCCCGCAGCCAGTTGGCGGCAGTGCCCGGCCTGTCCATCAGCGGCGGCAGCTTCGTGTCGATGGCGAGCGGCGGCAGCTCCATCCTGGGCAAGCCGATCCAGCTTACACTCCAGACCGTGGGCGATGACGCGGCGCTCAACGCGTTCGGCGTCGAGCTGGCAGAGCGGCTGAAGAGCGTGCCCGGCCTGGTGGACGTGGACGTCTCCTACCGGCCCGGCAAGCCGGAGGTCCTGCTGGTGGTCGACCGCCGCAAGGCCGCCGACCTCGGCATCAACATCGGTACGGTCGGCAGCACCATCCGCACCCTGGTGGAAGGCGCGGAGGTCGCCACGTTCCGGGGGGAGGGCGTCGAAGCGGATATCCGGGTGCAGCTCCAGCCCGCGGACCGCCAGCGGCTCGACCAGGTCCTGGAGCTGGAGGTGCCGACGGAGCGCGGGTTCATCCCACTCCGCCAGATCGCGCACCTCGAGGAAGCGAGCGGCCCGACGGAGATCAACCGCATCGACCGGCAGGCTGCGGTGATCATCGGCGGCGATACCTACGGCCGGGTGCAGGATGACGTGGTGGCCGACATCAAGACGCTGCTGGCGCAGACGGCCCTGCCGGCGGGCGTCACGTGGGCGTTCACCGGCGAGCTGGAGCTGATGAGCCAGTCGTTCGCCTCGCTGACCACCGCCATGCTGCTGGCTGTCGTGTTCGTTTACATGGTGCTGGCCTCGCAGTTCGGCTCGTTCATCCAGCCGCTCGTCATCATGCTGGCGCTGCCGCTGGCGGCCATCGGTGGGCTGCTGTCGCTGCTGGCCTTCAACCGGCCGCTGGACATGACCGCGATGATCGGCCTGATCCTGCTGTTCGGCCTGGTGACCAAGAACTCGATCCTGCTGGTGGACCTGACCAACAGGCTGCGGCGGCAGCGGGGCATGGACATCGCGACGGCCCTGCAGACCGCCGGCCCGATCCGCCTGCGGCCGATCCTGATGACCACCCTGGCGCTGATCCTGGGGATGCTGCCGGTGGCGATCGGGCTGGGAACGGGCAGCGCCTTCCGCCAGCCGATGGCGCTCACCGTCATCGGCGGGCTGATTACCTCCACGATCCTGACCCTGCTCCTGGTGCCGACGGCCTACAGCCTGGTGGAGGGCG
Source organism: Chloroflexota bacterium (assembly GCA_029555885.1). The sequence goes on from JAKPQT010000407.1 coordinate 2,747, forward strand.
GGCTGGCCCGGCTGCAAGCGTCGCGGGAGGGCCGCGCCGCGGCGAAGGCGGCGCGCGAGGCTGCCCGGCAGCGCGCGAAGGAGGTCACCGCGGCGTAGGTTCGTAGTAGGCGCATTAGCGTCCACTACGAACAAAACAGAAGTAAGGGTATTGACTCCCGGTCGACTTTGTGCCATAGTATGTTCAGGCAGCACGCGATGCGCCGCTGTTGGGCAGCACAGCGTGGGTTGACTGGGAGTCTTGCATCATGGACGACGCAATGACCGGGGATGGTGCACAGCCCGCCGCCGACCTCGAGATGGCCTTCATCCGTGAATACCTGCACGCGCACGTGCCGGCGCACCCGCTTACGCCCGAGGAAGAGAAGCGCCGGTGGCGCGATGCGATGCTGTACGCCTCGCTCAAGATGGAGGAAGTCACGTCGCGGGCGCACCTGATGAAGGGCCTGCACGACCGGCACGGGGGTTGAGGGCGCGCGGGGTGCGTAGTCTAGGGCC
>JAKPQT010000414.1 GCA_029555885.1 Chloroflexota bacterium
ATCCAGAGCCACGCGAAGAAGGTAAGAAATCTGGACGTATAGGCACAACACTGTGCAAAACAAGAGCCCCGGGATTGCCGGGGCTCTTTTGATTGGGCTGCCGAACGAGCCTAATACTCCGTGTGCAGCAGCTCGTGGGCCCTATGGCTGCCCGGTTCGCCCAGGAACTCCTCGTACAGCTTGATGATCGAGGGGTTCTCGTGCGACTTGCGGATGGCCGAGCGCGCGTCGATGCTGTAGAGCGCCTGCGTGCGCAACTGGATCATGTCCAGCCGGTCACGCGTGTAGGGCTGGCCGCCGCCGTTGATGCAGCCGCCCGGACAGGCCATGATTTCGATGACGTCGTACTGCGAGGTGCCCCTCTCGACGTTCTCCAGGATCTTGCGCGCATTGCCCAGGCCCGACCCGGCGGCCACGCGCACCTGCCGGCCGTCCAGGTCGATCACCGCCTCACGCACGTCTTTCAGCCCGCGCACCGCGGTGAAGTCCACGTTGGTCAGCTCCTTGCCGGTCACTTCCTCGTAGACCGTGCGCAGCGCGGCCTCCAGCACGCCGCCGGTCGCACCGAAGATGACGCCCGCGCCCGTCGACTCCCCCAACGGATTGTCGAACTCCTCGTCGTCCATGAAGCGCAGGTCGATCCCGCCTTCCTTGAACATCTTCGCCAGCTCGCGCGTCGTGATGACATAGTCCACGTCGCGCACGCCGTCCGTCTCGTGCTCCGGCCGCCGCGCCTCGTACTTCTTGGCGATACACGGCATGACGGCCACGACCACCATGTTCTCCGGCTTGACGCCGATCTTCTGTGCGTAGTAGGTCTTGGCAATCGTGCCCGTCATCTGCTGCGGCGATTTACAGGTTGACGGCATGTACTTAAGATTCGGGAACTGGTACTCAATAAAGTTGATCCAGCCCGGACAGCAGGACGTCAGGATCGGCAGGCGCTCGCCGCTGGTGACGCGCTCGATGATCTCCTTCGCCTCTTCGACGATCGTCAGATCGGCCCCGAAGGTCGTGTCGAACACGGCGTCGAAGCCGAGCCGCCGCAGTCCCGCCACCAGCTTGCCGGTCACGGGGGTGCCCGGCGCGATGCCGAACTCCTCACCGATGGCCGCGCGGATGGCCGGCGCCACCTGCACCACGACCGTCTTGGTCGGGTCGAAGATGGCGTCCCACGTCTCCTGGATGTAGCCGTGGCCGGTCAGCGCGGCGGTCGGGCAGACGCTCACGCACTGGCCGCAGTAGGTGCAGTTCGACTCGACGAACGGCTTCATCTCCGCCGGGCCCACGATGACGTTGAACCCGCGGCCGTAGGCCGTCAGTGCGCCGACCGTCTGCACCTCGTTGCACATGGTCTCGCAGCGGCGGCACATGATGCACTTGTCCGGGTCACGCTTCAGTGCGCCGCTGGTCTTGTCGATGGGGAAGCTCGTCTCCTCCCC
>JAKPQT010000427.1 GCA_029555885.1 Chloroflexota bacterium
CTTCACGAAGAACCCCTGCACGCCGGCCTGAGCCTGCTCATCGTCTTGGGCGGCAGCCAGTTGTTCCTGTTTACGCTGACGCAGCAGCGCGTCCTCGTCGGCATCATGCAGGGCGGGCAGCTCCTCCTGGGGCTGGCAGTCGCCTATCTGGTGCTGGCACGCGGCCTGGCGGTCTTCCAGCCGGAACTGCCGCCCACCGGGCCTGGCGGAGGTCAAGCGTGATTCCCGGGCCCTGGCTGCTGCTGGGCGTGCTGCTGGTCGGCGCAGTCATCGTCTATCTCCTGCGCCGGCTGGAGCCGGTGGCTTCCTTGCTGGCCGCGGCTATCTCTGCCGTGCTCGACCTGGCCCTGTGGCGCTTCCCTCTCACGTCGCCGGTCAGGGTGATGGGCCGCGCGGTCCGGCTCGGTCAGGAAGTAGTCCTGGATGAACTCTCCTTGCAGATTACGCCCTCGGTGCGCGCCCTGCTAATCTTCCTTCTGTTCGCCGGCGCGGTCACCTTCGTGCTTGCCTGGCGTACCTATCAGGGCCGGACGTTCTATCCTTTTGGCCTTGTTCTGCTCGCCCTGTGGGGCGCCATCGCCATGTTGCAGCCCCTGACCTTTGCGCCCGCCGTGGTGGTGCTGGCCTCTATCCTGGCTGTATTCCTGATTCAGGCGGGCCGCGCGGGCGAGACGCAGGGGGCCTGGCGGCAATTGATGTTCCCCACGCTGGCCGTGCCGCTTTTCGTGGTCGCGGCGTGGTACATGGGTCAGGCGCCGCTCAATCCCGACGACCCCGCCCCTTACCGGATGGCGAGTTGGCTCCTGGTCGCGGGCTTCGTGCTCCTGCTGCAACCCGCCCCGCTCCACGTAGCCCTGCCCGCGGTAGCAGGCCAGTCGCCGCTCGTCGTCGCAGCGTTCCTGTGGATTGGCGGCCAGACCGTGACCCTGTTCCTGCTCCAGCGCTTCCTGGTGACGTATCCCTGGCTGAGCGCCTCGGTGGACAGCGCGCGCTGGTTGTTCTGGCTCGGCATGCTGACCGCTGCGCTGGGCGGCGCGCTGGCAGCCGTTCAGAACCGGCTGGGGCGGCTCACCGGCTATGCCACACTCTATGATTATGGCATCCTCATCGTCGCGCTCGGCCTGCGCGGAACCGCGGGCCTGCCCACGACCATCTGGCTCCTGCTCACCCGCACCCTCTCGCTGCTGACGCTGACAACCGGAGCTGCCACCCTCCGTCACCGCATGACCAGCGACCGGCTGGACAGCCTGACCGGAGCTGTATCGCGGCTGCCGGTCGCAGTCATCGCGCTCGTCATCGGCGGCTTCGGACTGGCAGGACTGCCGCTGACCGCGCAATTTGCCTCGCGGTGGGCGCTGCTGCAACTCGTCAGCGAGACCGACCTGCGCTGGTCGCTGCTGCTGCTCTTCGGCGCACTTGGTGTGCTGGTGGGCACGGTGCGCGCGGCCCGCGCCTGCTTCGGAGACCTGAAGGCTTCCCCCGTCGAACGCGAGTCGCTATCGCTGGTCGTGCTGACGACGGGCCTCGTCGCCCTGAGCGTGCTGCTCGGCCTGTTCCCGCAGCTCTTGACGGGGCCAGTTGCCTCCGTCATCCTGCCGCTCTCCGTGTTGGAGCCATAAACCCTGTTTCTGATAGGTTTTGACAGGCTTCTCCACCTATAGTCAACAGGTCGTCTGAATGAGGGATGGAGAGCGCGGCTCTGCCCTGCGGCTCCCCGGTTTTTCGCGACATTGAAGTGTGTGAGATATGCCACAAACGTCCCGTATCAGTGGATTCTATAACCTGACCCCGGCCGCGCGCCGCGCCATTGTGACCGATTGGGCCGACCTGACGCCGGAGCAGGCAGCCGGCGCCGAGGCATTGCTCGCGTCATCGGGCGGCTTGCCGCTCGAGCAAGCCGACAAGATGGTGGAGAACGTGGTGGGCACGTATGCGCTGCCCATGGGCATCGCCACTAACTTCGTAGTCAACGGCCGCGATGTACTTGTGCCGATGGTCATCGAGGAGCCTTCCGTCGTCGCGGGCGCCAGTTATGCCGCGAAGCTCGCCCGCGCGGGCGGCGGCTTCCACGCGGAGACGACCGAACCGCTAATGATCGGCCAGATGCAGGTGTTGGAGGTGGCCGACCTGCCGGAGGCTGCGGCGCAGGTGCGCCGGCAGAAGAAGCGGCTGCTCGATCTTGCCAATAGCACCGACCCGGTCGTGGTCAGCCTGCACGGGGGGGCGCGCGATATCGAGGTGCGCACCATCCCTGACAGCCCGGTCGGCCCTATGCTCGTCGTGCACCTGGTCTATGACTGCCGCGATGCCATGGGCGCCAATATGGTCAACACGGCCTGCGAGGCGCTCGCGCCGCTCGTCGAAGAGATGACCGGCGGCCGCGTGAACCTGCGCATCCTGTCCAACCTGGCGGACCAGCGGCTGGCGCGGGCGCGCTGCGTCGTCCCCGCGCAAGAGTTGGAGACTGAGGGGCTGCCCGGCGAAGTGGTCGCGCAGCGCCTCGTCGAAGCGTACGCCCTCGCAGCGGTCGATTCCTACCGCGCGGCCACGCACAACAAGGGCATCATGAACGGGGTGGATGCCGTCGTCATAGCAACCGGCAACGATTGGCGCGCCATCGAGGCCGGAGCGCACGCCTACGCGGCACGCGATGGCCTGTACCGGTCGCTGTCAACCTGGAGCTACACGCCCGGCGATCCGGCGACGGGCGCCCGCCCCGCACTGGTTGGGAACCTCGAGATGCCCCTTGCCGTCGGCACAGTCGGCGGCGCGACGCGCGTGCATCCGCTGGCGCGCTTCGCCCTGCAGGTGATGCAGGTCAAGGGTGCGCGCGAGCTGGCGGAGATCATCGTCTCGGTGGGCCTGGCGCAGAACCTGGCCGCCATCCGCGCGCTGGCGACCGAGGGTATCCAGCGCGGGCACATGGCGCTGCACGCGCGGCAGATTGCGATTGCCGCCGGCGCGCTGCCCGGCGAGGTGG
>JAKPQT010000430.1 GCA_029555885.1 Chloroflexota bacterium
AGCTCGACAGCCTCACGCAGCGCCGTGAGGCAGGCCGGGCAGAGCACGCCCTCGCCATGCGCATGGGCGGTGACACGGGCCAGATGGTCGCGGAACTGCAGCACGTCGACACGGAGGGCGCCGCTGGCCAGCGCGACGCAGCCTTCGGACGTCTCGAGGATGCCGGCGCCGAAAGTCTGGCGCAGCTCGCTCAGCGCGCGGCGCAGGCCGCTGCGGCCCTGGATTGCATCGGCTTCCGGCCACAGGAGGGTCGCGAGGGTGTCACGGGAATGCGGCTGGCCGGAGACGGCGAGGTAGGCGAGCAGCGCCAGCGTCTTGTGGCGCTCCAAATGGAGAGGAACACCCGCGCACTGGGCCCGGGGCGGCCCAAACAACACCAGGTCCAGGCCAGACATTTGCACAACTCCTGGGTTACATACAAATCATAGCACAAAATCAGACGAGTAGCGCAATGAATTTCGCCTACGCGCGAATTCTGTCACGATTCTGCAACGCTGGCTGGTTATGATGTGGGCAACACAAGCTGCTCAGGCAAGAAGGAGGAAGCCATGAAGAGGCTGTTGAACCCATTTGTGGGCGTGATGCTGGTCATTTTCGTGGTCGCAGGGTGTGCGGTACCGGCTGCACCGGTCGCGTCCGTCCCGCCGACGGCTGTGCCGCCGACAGCTATCCCTGCAACGCCGACACTGCCGCCGACGCCGGCCCCGTCAACCGCCGACCCGCTCAAGGTCGTGGCCGCGTTCCGCGCGGCACGGGCGCAGCATGACCTCGCCGGCATGGTAGGCCTGTTCACCGACGATGCGAGGTGCATCTACGGCGGCGCTGTCACCCTCAACGGGCACGACGGGTTCCGCCGGGTAATGGGCTACACACAGGGTCTGCGGTATGAGGAACTCGAAGGCGACTGCGAGATGACACCGAACCAGAACCTCGTGAAATGCAATATCAAGGTAAAGATGCTCCCCTACGGTGAGTATAAGGCTCAGTATTACCTGGAGGTGGTGGAGGACAAGATCAAGACGATGTACTACGACGAATACTTTGGCGCTGCAGGGACCCAGCAATTCGACAGTTTCGTGGCGTGGGGCTCCACCACCCACCCCGACGAGTGGAAGCCGCTCTGGTTCAGGGCCACCACAGGCGATTGGGACCTGGCGCTCGGCGAAAGCGTCGCCAAACTGTATGACGAATGGCAGGCCAGCCTGCTCACACTCACGCCGGCCCCGGCGGCCGCCGACCCACTCAAGGTCGTGGCAGCGTTCCGCGCTGCACTCGCGAAGCATGATATCGACAAGATGATGGCGCTATTCAACGAGAATGCCGAGTGGCGCCACACCGAAGGACAAACCATATTGAACCTCAAGGGCCCCGACGAGCTGCGGAACTTCCTGGGTTACTACGCAGTGGCGCTCGACTACAAGGAGCTGCGCGGCGCGTGCAGTCTCACCCCAGATAAGGCGCGCGTCCACTGCAAGGTGCAGGCGCGGAACATCCCCTATGGCAGCTTCGTGGTCACCTACGACGCAGCGATCGCGGGCGACAAGATCAGTGCGATCGATCTCACGGAAGACCTCGATGCGGCTGCCCAGGCGCGGCACGAGGAGTTCGTAGACTGGGCGAAGACCGCCCACCCGGAAGGGATGGCACGCATCTATGCGGAGTTCGGCAAGAATGCCTTCAATCAGGAGCTCGGTGAAGCCATTGCCGCGCTGCACGCGGAGTGGCAGGCTGCCAGGCCGACGCCCGTGCCCGTGGCGGCTGCCGTGCCGGACGTCGTGCAGAAGTTCCGCGATGCAATGGCCGACCGCGACACCGCGGCTGTGATCGCCCTGTTCACCGACACCGGGGAGTGGTGCCATAACGGTAGCATCACGTTCAAGGGTCGCGCGGAGTTGGAGCCCTGGCTCGGCTACCTGTGGGGCTTGAGGTACAGGGAACTCGAGGCTACCTGCGAGGGCACCGTCCAGGCGTCCCTCACGAAGTGCGAGGCGCGGGTATTCTCCGCACTGTTCAACGAGTATGCGGTTACATACCACGTCGAAGTCACCGAAGGCAAGATCAACGCCATCCTCTGGCAGGACAATGTCGGGACCGAGGCGCGCGCGCGCTTCGATGCTTTTCTCAAGTGGCTGGCCGATACGCATCCCGAGGAGAACACACGCATCTGGAAGGGGTTAGGCAACAAGAGCGGCTACAACCAGGCCCTCGGGGAATCCATTAACAAGGTCCATGAGGAGTGGCGGACTACCCAGCAACTGGGCGTCGATATCGCCCTGCGCATCATGCCGCTGGGCGACTCGATCACGGAGGGCCTGTGCGACACAACTGCCACCTGCTATGTCCCGGGCATCAGGCGGCCGGTCGATCCCTCCAACCCGGCTGCGTGCGACTGGTCCCTGAATGCGCTCAACCCCAAAGCCGTCGGTTACCGGGCCTTCCTGCGGGACAAGCTGGCGGCCGCAGGGATCAAGACGTCGTTCGTGGGCTCGGTCGACGTGGTCGGAGATCTGGCGCACGAAGGTCACAGCGGGTGGACCATCGGCGACCTGGACTTCTGCGTGCAGAACGCCAACTGGCTGGAGGAGTCGCAGCCTGACATCATCCTGCTGCACATCGGCACGAACGATATGGGCTGGGCCCACACGCCGGACGAGATGCTGGAAGACCTCCGGCTGCTGCTGGAACACATCTACGCGCACGCGCCGAAGACCCACGTCATCGTTGCGCAAGTGATGTCGGTGACCTCGAACCTGCGCTCGTTCTACGTGACACTGCCCGAGCTCGGCAACGAAACGCTCGCCAAGTACAACGCGGGGATTCCTGACGTGGTTGCGGAGTTCCAGAAGGCGGGGTTCAAGGTCTCCCTGGTCGACATGACGGAAGTCATCGAGTCCGATGCCGATTTCGATGCGATGGGGTTGCATCCTACGGGCGAAGCAACGGCGAGAATGGCCGATGTCTGGCTGGCAAAGCTCACCGAGATCCTGGCTCAGTAACTCCCGGACGCGGAGGACACTATGAGCGCATTTCCGGCGGCCACAACCTGTGACTATGGCACGCTGCCGCCCGGCGTGGAGCACGACGGCGACACCTGGACGGTCCACCCGCACGGCGCGGCGCCCGATGACCCGCAGCGGATCCAGGCGGCCGTGGACCTGGCCGCGCCGGGCGACACGGTCCGCCTGGCTGCGGGAGTGTTCGAGTTCGGTGACTTCGGGATCGTCCACATCGCCAAGGGCCTGATGGTCGAGGGCGCGTGGGATGCGCAGGCCGGCGCGCCCGCGACGACGATCCGGCACGGGGCTTGGCCGTTGCTGGTGGGCCGCCGGACGCCCGCCGGGCAGCCGCCGATGCTGTCGGTTGCTGGGCACGAGGTCTGGCACATCACGGCGGACCTGTTCGGGCGGATGTTCGCGCCGGTGGCCTACCCGCCCTACACGGAGCCGGGCGCGACGGCCTACGATGCCCATGCCGACTGGGTGGCTGTCGAGCTGAGCGTCCGCCAGATAGGATTCGAGCGGCCGTACGGCGCAGCCATCTGGAGCGGCGGGCAGCGCGGCGGGACCTTCGAGCGGCTGCACATCGCGTCCGCCTGGCCGATGCAAACCGAGTCTCTCGGCGGCAAGCCGCTGGGCTTCGGCATCTTCTGGGTTGGCCCGGGCTGGTTGCCGGTTGAGTTGGCGCGGCGGGGGTGGAGCTACGATGACCGGCTGTACATGGACACGGAACTCATCCGGGGCGATCGCGTCGTGCAGGACTGCGTGATCACGGGCGACTTCGCGGGGTTCCCCGAGGGCGCGCCGGATGAGGCAGGCGCAGTGGTGACCCTGCCGTACGACCCGGCGAGCCCAATGCCGCCCGGCGGAGATTATGCCGCATACGTGCTACAGGACGTGCCGTTCGCCTGGAACGCGGCGGGCCGGCCGCAGGCAGATACGATTCAGCTTTACTGGGTCAGGAAAGGGTACACGGCCAAACACTTTACCTGGCTGCCCGAGCCGCAGGTGTACGGGCTGCGCGGCATCTACGCGGGCGTGTACTCGCTGTGGACGGAGGGCGCTCTGACCCTGCGGCAGAACGCGCTGGATGGCTGCGACACCGGCTTCTTGCTCCTCGGCAACGGCTACAGGGGCCGGCGCTTCACCGCGATCATCGAGCGCAACGCCATCGATCTGGCTGCCGCCACCGGTTTCCACTACGAACAGGCCGCGCTGTTTGCGCACGACTATGTGCTCCCGAACCCCTTCACCGGGGAGCCGTTCGTTCCCGCGCCCGGGATGGATATCGAGTTCACCGACAACCGTATCACGCGACGCCGCGCGGGCCTGGGGTGGGCCACCCCTGCGCTGGACCTGGGCGCGTACGGGTCGACCCTGGTCGAGGGGAATGAGATCGAGATCGCCTCGGGCGCCGGCGTGTGGGTCTGGCGGTCACCTGGCGGCGCGTCGGTAGAGCTGAACCGGATCGCGGGCCCGGGCGCCTACGCGCTGGCCATCGACAGCGGTGCGGCTGCCAGCACGCTCCGGGCCAACAATCTCAGCCGGTTCGAGCCGGCGGGCGCAGGGATCCCGCTCGACCCGCCCATCCCGCCCGCGGAGATTCTGCTCCTGTCCGATGGCAACACGGTCACCGGCGGGTGGGACCACGAGCCGGACGTGACCGTGCTGGACTACGGCACGGACAACGTCATCACAGGCATGACGCGCCAGGTGGGCCGGCCGCTCAGTGCGGCGGAGCGTGAGCTGGTCAGCCGCCGGGGTGTGCCGCCGCGCTAAGGGGCCGCATCCTTCGACTGCGCAGCGGAAAGGTGCTCTGCTCCGCTGCATGTGGACTGCCGGGTGGGAACCGGCGCATCATTCTGCGAAGGAGGATTTCGATGAAGAAGCTTCTGTCGGTCGGTATCTTGATCCTGCTGCTGGCGGGCATTCCCGCCGCAAACGCACAGCCGCTGGCGCTGCCGCCGGACGTCGAGCACAACGGGTCCGTCTGGACCATCTACCCGCACAACAGCTCCCCCGATGACCCGCAGCGCATCCGGGAGGTCGTGGCGCTGGCGAACCCGGGCGACACCATCCGCCTGGCCGCCGGCGTCTTCGACTTCAGCGAGTTCGAGAACGTTTACATCTACAAGGACCTGACCATCGAGGGCGCGTGGGACAAGAAGGCCGGCGCGCCTGCCACGACGATCAAACACGGTATGATGCCCTTAACCATCGGCCGCAAGACACCCTTCGAGCCGGTGGAGCAGCTTGAGATCGACGGGCATACGGTCTACCACATCACGCCCGACATTTACGGGAAGCTCAGCTACCCGTTCATGTACCCGCCATACTACTGGCCGTACAACGACCCGGCCATGCCCCTCTACGACTTCTTCGACGATTGGATGCCGGTCAACGTCACCGTGCGCCAGCTCCGTTTCGAGCGACCGTACGGCTGCGCGATCTGGACCGGCGCGGCGAACGGCGAAAGCATCGAACGCATCCAGGTGGATGGTATGTGGCCCTGGGACCTGTCCTACGAAATACCCGACTCTACGGGCGTAGCGGTGGGTTGGCTGAACCCCACCGTGCGACCCTTCGTCATGGGCCTGCACGGCCGCGCCTATGACACGCGGTTGTACTTCGACACCGATCTGATCAAGGGCAACATATTGGTACAGGATGTGCGCGTCAACGGGGACTACTGGCGTATCCCGGCAGGGGAAGTCGACGAGGCCGGCGACGTCGTGGTCACGCCGTTCGACCCTGACGATCCAGCGCCGCCAGGCGGCAAGTGGGATGAGTACGTCCTGCAGGAAGTGACCTTCGGGTATGACGCTGTTGGCGTCCCGGCAGACATGGCGCGGTACTGGGTCAAGAAGGGTTACACAGCCTCCTGGCTTTACTGGGGAGATGGTCGGATCTGGGCTGCCCGCGGGACAGTGTACGGCGTGTATTCGGCATGGTCAGAGGCTACCATGACCATCCGCAAGAACACCATACGCGATTGCACCCTTGGGGTCTTCTTTATCGGCAACGGGGGCAGCGGGGATCCCTTCACCGCCATCGTCGAGGACAACGAAATCGTGACCTTCAGCGGGCCCGTGCCCTTCCTGGATACCTCGGGCGTCCTGGCACTCAGCACGCCAATGTACGATGCCTACAAGGGCGAGTATATCGACCTGGAGCCGGGCACGAACATCGAGGTGCGCGACAACCACATCGTGGGGAACTATCCATACCAAGGCTGGTACATGAGCGGCATCGACATCGAGGTGAACGGCTCGGCCCTGGTAGAGGGCAACGACGTTGAGGTGGCCTCCAGCAGCGGTATCGCGCTGTGGTGGCCGACAGATGGCGGCCAGGTGCTGCGCAACCGCGTGTCGGGCACCGGCGACTATGCGCTGGTAACGTACTGGGATGCGAATCACAACGAACTGCGGGCCAACAACGTCAACAACTTTACGCCCGCGGGGCCTGGCCCGGCGTGGGCCGACCCGCCCATCCCGCCCGCCGAGATCCTCCTGCTGTCCAACGGGAACAGGGTCATCGGCGGCGGCAACCATGAGCCGGGCGTCACGGTGCTGGACTTCGGGACGGACAACATCATCACAGGTATGACAAGGCAGGTGGGGCGGCCGCTCAGTGCGGCGGAGCGATCGACGATCAACAGCGCGCGAGATCGGAAATAGGGATGGTTCGGATGTCGTAACTGGATGGGACGTGCGGCCGGCCTTCGGTAGGGGCGCCGGGGGCCGGCCAGCATGGTGTTTTTCCCGGACCTGCAGCCGCACGGGGAACCCCAGGCCGCGTTCCGGCGTCCACATGAGCAGCCATACTCATCCTCGGAGTCACCCATGCAAGTTGTGCTGGTTCTCGCGATACTTTCGTTGCTTCTGTGGACGTTGTTGCCTGCAGCCAATCACACCGATGTCGAAGACCTGACCCTCGACAGCACCCGTTCTACCGTGCAACGCTTCGTCGACTGGCTGCAGCATTAAGATCCAACGGTTTGTCATTACCCCGCCCGCGTGCTAAACTCACCACCATATCCTGACCGGACCACAGGAAGCCATGAGCCTATACGAACCCACACCCGGCCAGCAGGTTTTCAGCCTGCACCTGCCGGATTATGATGAGCTCCAGGGGTGCATCCGGTGCGGGCGCTGCCTGCCCGTGTGCCCCACGTACCAGCAGACCCAACTCGAGATGTTCTCCCCGCGCGGGCGGCTGAGCCTGCTGCGGGCAGTCGAGGACGGCAAGCTGGCGATGACCGATGGGGTGGAGGATCACCTCTATCACTGCCTCGACTGCCGCGCGTGCAACACCGTCTGTCCGCCCGGCGTGCGCATCGGCGAGCTGATCGTGCGCGGCCGCGTCGCCATCGAAGACAAACACCCGCGGCCCTTCCTCATCAAGTTCATGCTGCGCCACGTCCTGACCGGCGCGGAGCGGGCCGCGATTATTTCCGGACCGCTGCGCCTCGTGCAGGCGCTCCGGCTCGACCGGCTGGCTGCGGCGGTGCTCCGCCATGTGCCCGGTCCGGGCCGCCGGCTGGTAGACCTCATCGAGTTCGCACCGCGGCCGGGCAAGCCGCTGGCGCACGAGCTGGCCCTCGTCGAACCCGCTACCGGCCCGCAGCGCCACCGGGTTGCCTTCTTCCTCGGCTGCATGATGAACGTCGCCATGCCGGACGTCAGCCGCGCGACCGTGCGCGTGCTGCGCCGCGCGGGCTGCGATGTAGTCACCCCGCGCGGGCAGGCATGTTGCGGCGCGCCGCACGACGACCAGGCCATGCTGGACCTTTCGCGCGAGATGGCGCGCAAGAATATCGCGCTGTTCGAGCCGCTGCTGGACGAGGTCGAGGCCATCGTGACCGACTGCGCCGGGTGCAGCGCCGCGCTCAAGGAATACGCTGAGTGGCTGCACGATGACCCGGCCTGGCGGGAACGCGCTCACCGGTTCAGCGCGAAGGTGCGCGACGTGACCGAGTGGCTCGACGCCAACTGGCCGGACGACTTGCCGCTGGCGCACCGGCCCGCGTCCGCGACCTACCACGACCCGTGTCACCTGGCGAACCTGCAGAACGTGCGCAGCCAGCCGCGACGCCTGCTCGGCCGCGTGACGGGGCTGGACATGCGCCCGCTGCCCGACAGCCACCCGGTGCGCTGCTGCGGCAGCGCGGGCATCTACAACCTGACGCACACGCCCATGTCGCTCGAACTGCTCGACCGGAAGATGGAAGACGTCGCCGCGACGGGCGCGGAGGTCGTCGTCAGCGCCAACCCGGGCTGCCTGCTGCAGCTCGAATGGGGCCGCCGGCGCACGGGGCAGCCGATCGTCGTCAAGCACGTCGTCGAGGTATTGGACGAGAGCCTGGGTGGGGGCGAGGGGCCATCGCGAATACGCGAATGACGGCGCGAATAAACGAATGGCGGCGCCAGGCCCAGTCATTCGCGTATTCGTGGCCGGATTCGGGTATTCGCGATGGCCGCGCTCCCCATCGTAGCAAGGATGTGAGCATGGACGCACGCATCATTCGAGAACTGCGCGACGCGCTCGGCGCCGACCGCGTCAGCACCGCGCCGGAGGACCTGGTCGCCTACGCCTATGATGGCACATGGGCCGAGCAGCAGCCGGACGTCGTGATCCACCCGCAGACCACGGCGGAGGTTGCGACGGTACTGCGCATCGCGGACGCGGCGCGCGTGCCGGTCGTGCCGCGCGGCGCAGCGACCGGGCTGGCGGGTGGCGCGCTGCCCGTGGCCGGCGGTATCTGCCTGAACATGGCGCGCATGAACCGCATCCTCGACATCTCCATCCCGGACACCCTGGCCGTGGTGCAGCCGGGCGTCATCACGCTCGACCTGCAGAAGGCCGTGGAGAAATACGGCTTCTTCTACCCGCCCGACCCGGCCAGCGTCTACCAGTGCACCATCGGCGGCAATGTCGCGACCAACGCGGGCGGGCCGCGCTGTCTTAAGTACGGCGTCACGGGTGATTACGTGCTGGGGCTGGAGGTCGTGGTCCCCGGCGGCCACGTGCTGCGGCTCGGCGGGAGGACCATCAAGAACGTCAGCGGCTACAACCTCAAGGAACTTTTCATCGGTTCGGAGGGCACGCTCGGCGTCGTGACGGAGATCACCGTGCGGCTCATCCCGAAGCCTGCGGCCCAGATGACCGCGCTGGCCGCGTTCCCGCGGCTGGCGGACGCGTGCCAGGCCGTCGGCAACATCCTGCAGGCGGGCGTTGTGCCGCTCGTCACCGAGTTGATGGACCATGCCACGATCCGCGCGGTCGAGGACTTCAAGCATCTCGGCCTGCCGACGGACGTGGAGGCGCTGTTATTGGTGGCCGTCGACGGCGATGCGGATACCGTGGTCCGGGAGATCGCGGAGGTCGCGGCTATCCTGCAGCAGTCGGGCGCGCGGGAAGTGCGTCAGGCGCACTCGGCGCAGGAGTCGGAGGCGCTGTGGGAGGGCCGGCGCAATCTCAGTCCGGCCATCCAGCGGCTCGCGCGCAACAAGTTGGGCGAGGACATCACCGTGCCGCGCTCCAGGATTCCGGAGATGGTCGCGCGGCTGGGTGACATCAGCCGCGCGAACGACCTGCCCATCATCGTCTACGGCCATATCGGCGACGGCAACCTGCACCCGACGATCCTGTGCGATCGCCGCGATGCGGCCATCATGCACCGCGTCGAGAAGGCTGCCGCGGACGTGCTGGCGGCCGCGGTCGCGCTGGGAGGCACGCTCAGCGGCGAACACGGCATCGGCATCTTCAAGCGCGAGCACATGACGCTCGGCGTCGATGCTAACGCGCTCGCCTACATGGCGGGCGTCAAGGCGCTGTTCGACCCGAACGGGATTTTGAACCCTGGAAAGAAGTTGCCGGAATGAGTGATGAGTAATGAGTAATAGCGCATCTTCGAAATCCACGTTTTACTCATTACTCCTTACTCCTTACTTCTTACTCGTTACTCGTCCCTCACCACGCCGGCCGCGACGGCTGCAGCCCGTCCTTGATCCATAGGAACTGGCCGTTCACTGCGTCGCCGGCGGGCGTGAGCAGCTCCAGCACGAGGTCCGCGGTCTTCTCCGGCGGGTCGCCGCCCGTCGCCTCCACCCACTCCGCCCAGCGGAGCATCCCGCGGCCGGGGCCGGTGCGCCGCGCCGCCTCTGCCTTGATCGCGGCCCACATCTCCGTCTTGACCTCGCCCGGGTGCAGCGCGTTGGCGGTCACGCCGGTGCCTTCCAGCTCGACGGCAAGCTGTCGCGTGAAGTGGTTGAGCGCGACCTTGCTGAGCTGGTAGACCGACCCGATGTTGCCCGGCGGCGAGATCGAGGCGGCGGAGCTGACGTTGAGGATGCGGCCCCAGCCGTGACGGAGCATATCCGGCATGAACGCACGGCAGGTCAGGTACGGGCCGATGGCATTGACCTCGAAAGTCTCGATCCACTGTTCGGGGGTAGACTCTGCGATGGGCACGGCCTCGCAGTGCAGCCCCGCGCCGTTGAAGAGCACGAGCGGCGACCCGAACCGCTCCAGCACTGCCTCACGGAGCGCGGCAACTTCCCCGGGCACGCTCACGTCGCAGGAGAAGGCGGCTGCAACGCCGCCGGTCTCCGCTATTCTCGTGGCGACGCGCACCAGCTTCGCCGCAGTGCGACCGACCAGGGCCACGCGCACGCCCTCCCGCGCCAGCGCGAGCGCGACGGCTTCTCCGACGCCGCTACCCGCGCCTGTCACCACGGCCACAAGGTCCGCGCGCAGTTCGTTATCTCGACCCATTTTACCTCCAATCCAAATGACCGTCGTTTGACACAACTCCCGACACATGATAGTTTATGGGCGGCAGAAGAAGTTGCCCCCTGTTGCGGGGTGGCATTGCCCCTCGGGGGCGTCACGACGAGTTATTCGGATAGACTCTAACATGGAAAGCCGAACTCGATGAAACCCGGTCGCACGACCAGGCCGCACGCCGAACAGCAATGGTGCCCCTGGTGCGAGAAGAAGATGGATAGCGTCCGCCGGATCGCCTGCGATTTCTGCGGCGTCGAGTTGTGCTTCGATTGCATCGGCATCAGTCCGCGCGGCGAGCTATATTGCGAGTCATGCCGCCTGGAGCTGGAGCGCCGCGTGACCCTCCGGCTCGCCCGGCGCATTCCCCACTGAGGGGCCTCTTCCCTTTCAGGCACCCCTACCACAAATCTACTATTCAACTGGCGATAATCTCCTGCTTCGCTGCGATGACGGCTGCGCGGCGATATGGTAAGGTCTGGGTGCTTGTACCTCACATCACAGCAGTCCCAGGAGATTATCATGTCAGCCGTTCAGTCCATCGCCACCGGCACAGTGCCGGCTCCTGCCGCCAGCATCTCTTCCGAGCTAACCAGCCGGTCCCGCACCGCAAGTTACCTGCGGCATGGCCTGGTCGTCGGAATCGAGCGGGGCGGCCTCTTGGCATCCGCGCTGGCCGGCGCGCTGACGTTCCTGCAGGTCGAGTTCTTTCACCCGCTCATCCTGAACTGCTTGCTCGGCGCGGTCCTGGTCGGCGGCCTGGCTGCGGGTCTGGCCGCGCTGGCCGGCCTGGCCGGCAAGCTGGCCGGACTGCTGTTGACTCTGGTGGGCCGCGCACTGATGTCCAGGCTCGGGCCGCGCGCACTCGCGCCGGGCACATTCGTGCGCCGCGTGCGGCTGGAGACGGTGGGTTGGGTGCTGGCGCCACTTTTCCTGGCTGTGGTGGACCGGACCGGCATTCCCTTCTTCAGCTTCATCCGGCTGGCGCCGCCTGCCGAACTGCTGATGCCCACCCTCATCCTGGCCGGTGCGCTGCTCGGGGTAGCATTCACACGCGGGGTGCATCCCGCGCTCCGCTGGTCGCTGGTCAGCCTGGCCCTGGTGATCAACGCGGCGCCGGCCGGCTGGCTGCTCTGGCCGGGCTACGACGACTACCTCGTGCGGCCGGATGTCCAGGCGCTCGCAGAACTCCCTGCCTTCGAGTTCGGTAATCCGGCCCTGCCGGGCAGCTATGCAGTCAAGACGCTCACTTATGGCTGCGGGCAGGACCGCCGGCCCGAATATGGTCGGGATGCGGCGCTCCTCACGCAGACCGTGGATGCGCGGGCCGCGTTTCCCGGGTTCGGCGGCATCAACGACACCATCTTCAACTTGTTTTGGGGTTTCGATTTCGGCAGCCTGCCGGTCAATGGCCGGGCCTGGTATCCTGAGGGGACGGGGCCGTTCCCGATCTTCCTGATCGTACACGGCAACCACAGCGCGGGCGACTTTTCGGACCCGGGCTACGCGTATCTGGGCGAGCACCTGGCGAGCCGGGGCATCATCACCGTGTCGGTGGATGAGAACTTCCTCAACGGGTTCTTCCTTTATGATGGTGACGGCAAGGAGATGCCGGTGCGCGGGTGGCTGCTGCTCAAGCATCTGCAGGCGTGGCGCGGCTGGAACGCGGACCCTGCCAGCCCGTTCCACGGCAAGGTGGACCTGGATCGGGTCGTTGTGGGCGGTCACTCGCGCGGGGGCGAGGCCGCGGTACACGCGGCGGGCCTCAACAGCCGGCTTGCGCCGCCGGTGACCGAGATTGCGGAGGAGGGGGAGTTCGGCTTCGGCATCCGGGGCGTGGTGGCGATTGCTGCGCCCGATGGGCAGTATAAGCCGTATGGCATGAAACGCACGCTGATCGACATGAGCTACCTGTACCTGTACGGCGGACACGACCAGGACCTCTACTGGATGGCGGGACTGCAACAGTACCAGCGGGTGAAGTTCGAGGGTAGCTCGGACGCCTTCAAGGCGACCGCGTTCATCTATCGCGCCAACCACGGCCAGTTCAACACAGTGTGGGGTGATGCCGATCAGGGCAGGCTGGCATCGCTGCTGTTGAACCGGGCGTCGCTGCTGAACGGGGCGGAGCAGCGCGAGGCCGGCAAGGTGTTCATCACGGCCTTCCTGGAGGCGACGCTGCACAACCGGGACGAATACCGGCAGGTGTTTCAGACGCCCGCGCGGGCGCGGAACTGGCTGCCGGAGGATGTCTATGTCACGCAGTACGAGGATGCCACGTTCCGCGGGGTGAACACCAACGACCGTTTGGGCAAGCTGGCGCAGATCGAGGCGCCGGAAGGCACGGCTGTTGCTGAGGGGTTCGTAACCGCCGCGCGGGTCGCATTGCCGCTGCGCAACGGCGAGAAGCAGGGGAACAATGCGCTGGACCTGGCCTGGGCCGCAGGCAGCAAGCCTGTCTACACCGTCAAGCTGCCGACCGGTAACCTCGCGGACTGGTCGGTGAATCGGGAGAAGTGGCTGGCGTTCTCGCTCGGCACGGAGCTGACCGACGCGACGGGTCTGGATGTCGACGTCGCATTGGTGGATGGAGATGGAACGACCGTCGTGCTGCCGTTGTGGGGCTTCGGCATCGTGCCGCCGGCCGCACCTGCGTACCTGCTCAAATCGCAGCCGGTGTCCAGCCTGCTCAACGCGGACTACTACGCCAAGCGCATCTCGCCTTACGAATCCGTGCTGCAGAGCTACCGGATTCCGTTTGCTGCATTTGCGCAGGCGGACACGAGCTTCGACCCGACGCAGATTCGGGCGATCCGGTTCTACTTCGACGGGACGCGCGCGGGGCAGGTGTATCTGGATGAGATAGGGTTCGAGGGGTAAGCGGCGGGGGGTAGCACGAATCCGAGAAGCGTTGCGAGGCGCACGAAGTGCGAAGGACGCGAAGACGCAGTTGCGCACTCTGCGCGGGGTCACCTGGGCGGCGCCTTCGTGATCCAATCCGATTGCGCCAGACCGTAGCTCAGAGCGCTCACTTGCCGCCCCCAGCGTGCAACGCGCCCCAACCTGATCAGGAGTTCCAAACGTAGCTGGAGTCGAGGCTTTAGCCAGAAGGGCGTGTACACATACAGGCGCCTAACCGGCTAAAGTCTCGACTCCAATCTTTCGCGTGGCTGACACATCTGGAATTCCCGCCAACCTGATAACCTGGTGGGGCTGGTTGACGCAACTGCCGCTTCCGGCTAGAATAGTGGCATGTCCGCTTGCCGGACGCAATGACCATGCGCAGATGCATTCCTCTCCTGCTCGTACTGACATGGCTCCTCACGCTCTGGCTGCCGCCGGTGGGATCGCTGCAGGCTGCTCCGCCGGGCGCAGGGCAGGCCCAGACGCGGCCTACGGACCCGCCACCGCCCATCCCGACCGTCACGCCGACGCCTGCTCCGCCCGTGGAGCCCAGGACCGTGCTCGACCGCATGAGCGTAGCCGACAAGGTGGGCCAGCTTTTCCTGATTTCCTTCGAGGGTGCCAGTGCGCCCCCTGATTCGGATGTCGCGGTATTAGTGCGCGATTACCGCGTCGGCGGTGTGGTGCTGCTGCCGGAGAACGGCAATTTCCGCAATACGCCGGTGGCTTTGGCCGCACCCGCCGCAGTGCCGGTCGATGCCGAGACGGCCACGACTGAGCCGGGCGAGCGGACGACCCCAGAGCAAATCGCTGCACTCGCCAACGAACTGCAGGCGCTTGCCATCAGCCCGCCGCTGGCGATTCCGCTCACATCAACCATCACCAGCACCGCAGCCCTGACGGCTACCGGTGAGGTCACTGCGACGCTGCCCCTGACTGCGACGCTGCCGGTAACCGCAACGGTACCCGCTGAACCGGGAACGGAAGGCGCGGCCTCACCCGTGCCGGTGTTCGCGGAGGATGCCGGTATCCCGATTCCGCTGTTCATTGCGCTGGATTGGCTCGGCGACGACGGCTCATTCTTCGGCGGCGCAGGAGGGTTCACCCCGCTTCCCAGCGCGATGGCGATTGCGGCAACCTGGTCCACGCAGATGGCCGAGCAGGTGGGCCGGGTGGTCGGGCACGAGCTATCGGTCACCGGCGTCAACATGCTCCTGGGGCCGACGCTCGATGTGCTGGATGTGCCGCGGCCTGGCGGCAAGGGCGACCTGGATACCCGGACCTTCGGCGGCGATCCGTTCTGGGTTGGCCAGATGGGCAAGGCATTTATACGCGGCGTCCAATCCGGCAGCGGCAGCCAGGTACTCACTGTTGCCGAGCATTTTCCGGGGCAGGGCGGCAGCGACCGCCGGCCCGAAGAGGAAGTCGCCACCATCCAGAAGTCACTGGAGCAATTGCGCCAGATCGAGCTGGCGCCCTTCGCCGCGGTGACCGCGGGCGACGACCTGCAGACGCCGGGCATCACCCCGGCCCTGATGACCGCGCATATCCGCTACCGCGGGTTCCAGGGCAATATCCGCGAACTCACACCCCCCATCAGCCTCGCGCCTCAGTTACAGGACCTGATGGAACTGCCGGAGTTCGCGCCCTGGCGGGCCGCGGGCGGCGTGCTGGTCAGCGATGCGCTGGGCGTGCCGGCCCTGCGCCGCTACTACGACCCGACTCTGACCAACTTCCCCCACCGCCAGGTCGCGCAGCACGCGTTCCTGGCCGGGAATGACCTGCTGTACCTGGGCCGCTTTGCGCTGACCGATGAATGGAGCGACCAGTTCACCGCCATCAAAGAGACGATCCTCTTCTTCCAGGAGAAGTACCAGACGGATGCCGGGTTCCGTGCGCGCGTCGATGCCTCGGTGGAGCGCATCATCCGGCTGAAGCTGGATCTGTATGCCGGTCGCTGGCAGCCGGGCAGTGACGCGCCCCTCGATCTGGCGCGCGAGGTCAGTGCAGTCGGCCAGCAGGTCGGTCAGAACGTCAACGTCACCCAGGCCGTGGCCCGCGCAGGCGTCACGCTCATCTACCCCGGCCGCGATGAGCTGGCCGACCGGATGCCGAGCGCACCGCTGGCCCACGAGAAGATCCTCGTCTTCACAGATACGCGGACCGTGCGCGAGTGCGCAGAGTGCGATGCCCGGCCTCTGATCGATGAGCTGGCAATCGAGGAAATCATTATGCGGCTGTACGGGCCAGGCGCCACCCGCCAGGTGCGCCCGGAGCAGGTGCGCAGCCTCAGCTTTGCAGACCTCAACGGACTGCTGACCGGCACAGGGCAGGCGAACGAGGAAGTGGAGCAGGCCATTGCCGAAGCCCAATGGATCGTGTTCGCGCAACTGGACTACAATCCAGGGGATTACCCGGACTCCACGGCGCTTCGCACCTTCCTGGCTCGCCGCTCCGACAGTCTGCGCGACAAGCGGCTCGTCGTGCTGGCGTTCAGTGCGCCCTACTACCTGGATACGACCGAAATCAGCAAGCTGACCGCGTATTTTGGCGTGTACAGCCATACCAGGCCGTTCCTGGAGGCCGCAGTCCGCGCGCTGTTCCGCGAGTTTACGCCGACAGGCTCGCCGCCCGTCACCGTGGCGGGCATCAACTACGAACTGATTCGCCAGCTTGAGCCCGCGCCGGGCCAGATTATCTCCCTGGCCCCGGTCGGCTCAGGGGATGTTATCAGCGGCAGCATCCAGGTCGGCAGCCAGATCGAGCTGGAGACGGGCGTGATTCTGGACCGCAAGGGGAATCCCGTGCCCGACGGCACGCCGGTCGAGTTTCATTTGCAGTATCCGACCGAGTCGCTCTCCCTGGCCCCGAAGGGCGAGACCACTGTGGGGGGCCGCGCGCGCACCGTCGTCCCGCTGGACCGGCCCGGCGAGCTGTGGATTACCGTGCAGGCCGGCGACGCGCGCGACTCGACGCGCATCGTGCTCAAAGTAGGCGGCGATGCGCCGGGCAGCATTGCGACTGTCGTTCCTACGGCGACGCCGCAGCCGACCGCGACCGCAACGCCGACGCCCGTGCCCTCGCCGACGGCCAGCCTGACGCCGGAGCCCAGCCCGACCCCCTCCGCCGCATCATCCGCTGGCTCTAACCAGTCGCGCGTCGGCCTGCCGGCGTTCCTGTATGCGCTGATCGGCACGTTGCTGGCCGGTGGGCTGGCGTTCCTGATCATGCGCCGCGGCATTGAGAACAGCAATACGCCGTATGCCCATCTCATTGAGGCGCTAGTCGCGGCCCTGTGGGCGGGCGCGGCCGCATGGATCGCGTACCTGCTGTATGCGGTGGGCTGGCTGCCCGGCTCGACGGAGTGGCAGTCGAAGGGTTATGCGTGGGCTGCGGGTGCGGTCACGTTCGTGGGCGGCGTGCTGTCGCTCCTATGGACCACGCGCCGGCAGGTGAAGGGGTAAGGCGAACTACGGCAGCGGCGGCGACAGCAGCGTGACCAGCAGGGCGGTCATCGTCAGGAATAGCACGACGACCACGAGCGCGCCGTGGGAGTTGACCATCTCGCGCCAGATGCCGCGGGGCGTCCACGCCTCCGGCACCGCGACATCGGCGGGCGGCGGCGCATCTTCCGCGAAGAGCATCTCGCGCAGGGCCGCGGTGGATGGCGGGCGCTCGTCGGGATGCTGGGCGATGGCGGCCAGGATAGCCTTCTCGGTGCGCACGGAGATGTGTGGGTTGATGTCGCGCGGGGGCGTCAGGCTGCCGGGCCTGAGGAAG
>JAKPQT010000467.1 GCA_029555885.1 Chloroflexota bacterium
CAGCAACGGTTTTGCCGAAGGCGTCAATCTCAAAATCAAGATGCTCAATCGGCGCGGCTTCGGCTACCGCAACTTCGAGCACTTCCGCTTGCACGTTTTGGTGGCCTTCGGGCCTCCTTCCCGCTAAAGGCCGGAGAGCCACAAACTGGGGTCGAGGCTTCAGCCGATTTGGCTGTGAACCAGCTACCACAACCTGACCAGCTGAAGCCTCGGCTCCACTGCGTGCAAGAGGGTGGATCAGATGGCGACTGCGCGTGCCATGGCATCTGCGATGGCATGTGCCTCCGCGCCGAGATGGTCCGGGGTGGAGCAGTGGGGGACGACAAACTCTCCGAGGATGGTCGCACGCATGCAGGTCATCTCCCGCCGGAAGGCCGGGATGATGAGGTCCGCGTTCTCCTCCGCGCTCCCGCCGCAGGTTAGCAGCAGCATCGCCCGCTTGCCCTCCGCCAGCGACTCCACGACCTCATCATCGCGCCACTTGGTGATGCAGAAGTGCCGGTCGATCAGCGCCTTCATCTGCGCGGTGAAGCCCCAGCAGTACACGGGGCTGGCATAGACGATGACATCGGCCGCGAGGATCTCGCCCAGGACCTCCTCACCGTCGTCCGTCTGGCTGCACCCGCACTGGCCGTAGACGCCCTGGCAGTTGTCGCAGCCGGTGCAGCCGCCGACCGGGTAATCGTTCAGGTCGATGTGTCGGACCGTGTGCTCCGGCCCGACGCGTGCCTCGAACCACGCCAGCACGGTTGCAGTGTTGCCGTGCCGTCGCGGGCTGCCCAGGATGGTGGTGATCTTCATCGTTCGTTCCTTGTAAGCATGGGAGCGAACCGCGGAAGACGCGGAGCACACGGAATAGCAAAGGATGATCGCATCGGTGTACTCCGCATCTCCCGTTGTTCACGCCGGTGTTGCGCTGCGCACGAACGCGGCCAGGTCGGCCTTGAGCTGCACCAGCGACGGCAGGTGGATGTACATCATGTGGCCGGCCTCGTAATACGCCATCGTGATGTTCGCCCACAGGCTGGGGTCGAGCCCCAGGTGGTTGACCGTGTACTCGGTCGCAAAGTAGGGCGTCGCCAGGTCGTAGTAACCATTGGCGATGAACACCTTCAGGTGCGGGTTCATGTTGATGGCCTTGCGCAGCGTGTCAGCAACATTTACATAACGGTTTTCGTGCTCGGCGTAGCTCCAGTTCTCCCCGACCTTGCCGGACAGAATCTCGTAGGGCAGGTCGCTCTCGAACCCGAGCTCGCGGCGCACATAGTCGTTGAGGGCCGCACCATAGGGGCCGATGATCGCGCTCATGCTGGGGTCATGCTCGAAATGCTCGCCGGCGCTGTCGCGATCCAGGCCGGTGAAGCGGCTGTCCAGGCGGCCCACCGTGCGCCGCCGGTCGCGCAGCAGCTCCTTGGTGAACCGCATGATCTCGATGCGCAGGTCGGTCCGGTCGATGTAGTCCGCGCTGAGCCCGGTCAGCCGCGCGAGCTGGGCGATGATCTCGCTGCGGCTGTCCGCGGGCAGCTCGCTCCCGCGCAGCAGCGCCAGCGCGTAGTCACCGAGCGCGAAGGCCTGCGCCTCCGCCAGCGTCGCGCGGAGGTCCGCCTGCAGTTCCGGCGCGAGCCGCCGGTGATACCACGCGGTCGCCGCGTAGGTCGGGAGGAAGAGGATGTACGGCAGGTCGTTGCCGGGGTGGAATTCGGCGGTCCCGAAGTCGAGGATGGCCGAGACGAGCATGATGCCGTTGAGGTACAGGCCGTGGCGCTCCTGCAGGTAGCCGGCCAGGCCCGCCGCGCGCGTCGTGCCGTAGCTCTCGCCGATGAGGAACTTGGGCGACGTCCACCGGCCGTAGCGCGTGGTGTACAGCCGGATGAAATCGCCCACCGATTCGATATCGCGCTTGAAGCTGTGGAACTCCTTGGCCTTCTCCCCTTCGACGGGCCGGCTGTAGCCGGTGCTGACCGGGTCGATGAAGACCAGGTCCGTCACGTCGAGCAGGGTGTGCGCGTTCTCCACCAGACGATAGGGCGGCGGCAGCGCCTGGCCGTCGTCCGCCATAAGCACGCGGCGCGGGCCGAGCACGCCCAGGTGGAGCCAGACCGAGGATGAGCCGGGGCCGCCGTTGAAGGAGAAGGTGAGCGGGCGGCCGGCCGGGTCGGTGACGTCGTCGCGCGTGTACGCGACGAAGAAGAACGTGGCCTTCGGCTTCGCGCCCTCGGAGACGCCTTCCTGGTCCCCGCGCTTCTCCGCTTCCTGCCGGAGCACGAGCGTGCCGGTGGTCACGGTGTAGTGGATGGCCTGTCCATCCACGGTGACGGTGTGGTGCGTCGTAACAAGCTGGTCTGCCGGCGCGGACCGGGCCTCGGCGGTCGACTGCGGTTCCTTTGCATTTGCTTCTGCCATCGTTGGGGGCCTTTCGTGGCTGATGATTGCTATCTGCTGCTCTGCGTCGAGGATACTCCACGGAGTAGCGGTTGTCAATCGTGCGTTCTTTGACGCCCCGCAGCCGATGTGCTATCGTGCACCCGCTCTGCGCACCCGCTTTTGCGCACCCGTAGCTTTCAACCTGCAAACTGCTGACCTGCAACGTTCGAGACTGCCACATGAGACAACGCAATGCTCGCCTGACCATCCTGTTCTGCCGCCTGGCCTCGTTCGTCCAGGCCATCGTCATCAACCTCGCGCCGGTGCTGTTCATCCCGCTGCGCGAGGAGTTCGGCCTGAGCTACGAGCAGATCGGCCGCCTCATCCTCATCAACTTCACCACCCAGGTCGCCACGGACCTCATCTTCGGGTACATCGTGGATCGGACCAGTCCGAAGCCTTTCGTGGTTGCGGCCAATGTGCTCTCCGCGCTGGGGCTGTGGGTCTTTGCCCTGGGGCCGGGCGTGTTCGCCAACCCCTATCACGGGCTGATTGCCGGCACGATCATTTTCTCTATGGGCTCCGGCCTGCTGGAACTGCTGGTCAGCCCGATCCTCAACTCGCTGCCGTCTGATCAGAAGGCGTCGGACATGGCGCTGATGCACTCGTTCTATGCATGGGGCTCGGCTACCGTGATCCTGCTGACCACCGTGCT
>JAKPQT010000478.1 GCA_029555885.1 Chloroflexota bacterium
TATCGGTCATCGGCGCCAGCGTGAACCTGGAGGATTTCAACCGGCGGCTGGCGGGCGCCCAGCTTTACCAGCACACGGCCTTGCTGGTCCTCGATGCCAACGGCACCGTCGTCCTGCGTCAGCCGGACCCGGAAAATTTCCTGGGACAGTCGATGGCCGACCGGCCGCTCGTGCAGCACGTCGTGGCCCATCGTGAAGGCACGATCCGTCGAACAGGTCTGGACGGCGTGGAGCGGCTCTATGCCTTTACTGCGATCGGCCCCGCCGATGCGCCGCGCTTCCATGTGCTGGTCGGCTTCGACTCGGCCTACATCTTTGCCGGCGTGAACCGGATGCTGCGCAGCAGCCTGATGGGCCTGTCGGTGATTGCCGTGGTGGCGCTGGTGGCCGCCTGGCTCAGCGCCGAGGTGATGATCGTCCGCCGCACGCAGCACGTCGTCAACGCGGCCCTGCGCATGCGTGCAGGCGACCTGAGCGCGCGTGCCGGGCTGGAGGATGATCGCAGCGAGGTGGGCCAGCTCGCGCATACCTTTGATTCGATGGCTGCTGCGCTGCAGGAGCGCGAGGCTGAGAACCGCCGTCTGATCGAAGAGACACAACAGCTCAACGCGGAGCTGGAATTTCGCGTTGCCAGGCGCACTGAGCAACTCCAGATCAGCAACAACCGCTTGCTGGATTCGCAGGCTGAGTTGCGCCGGCTGTCAGAGCAACTGATGCGTGTGGCCGAGCAGGAGCGCATCCGCATCTCGCGCGAGATTCACGACCAGCTCGGCCAGCTCCTCACCGGCGTCAAGATGGAGCTGCGCAGCATCGACCGGGCGTTGTCCGATGCCGCCGGACAGGAGACGGGAAGCGAGGCCGGCGCGCGGCTGCTCAGCGAAACGCCGCACGTGCGCGAGAGGCTGGTGGAAGTAACCGCGCTGGTTGACGAGACGATTCGCACGGTCCGGCGGATAGCCGCGGACCTGCGGCCCGGCTTGCTCGACGACTTCGGGCTGACCGCCGCCGTGGAGTGGCAGATGCAGGAGTTCGAGAACCGGACGGGCATCCGCTGCACGCTCGAAGCCGATGTGGATGAGGAGCAGCTCTCCCGTGACCTGGCGACCGCGGCCTTTCGCATCTGCCAGGAAGCCCTGACCAACGTGGCACGCCATGCGGAGGCCACGGCGGTACACATCAGCCTGGCGACTGCGGATGACCGTTTTACGTTGAAG
>JAKPQT010000512.1 GCA_029555885.1 Chloroflexota bacterium
CCGCCAGCAGGAAGAAGGTGTTCACGAGGTGCAGCGCCATCGAGACCGCACGGGCCACCGACTGGTTGTCGGCCACCCAGCCGAACAGCACCAGCCCCGCTCCGATCAGGGCTTCCAGGATCATGAGGATGCCGCAGAGGACGAGACTCCTGCGGATGATGTGCCCGCGGCCGTACACCCGGAACCCCCAGACGATCAGCGCCAGCACCAGGAGCGCAGCCAGCCCGGAGGTCAGCCGGTGCGAGAACTCGATGAGCGTCTCGACCTGCGGCGCGCGCGGCACCACGACGCCGTTGCACAGCGGCCAGTGGCTGCCGCAGCCCGCGCCCGACCCCGTTGCGCGCACGAACGCGCCCCACAGGATGACAAGGACGTTATATACCAGCACCAGCCAGGTGAACGCGGCGAAACGCCGGCTCTTCATATGGGTTCCTGTAGTGATTATGGTCATCTGACACGCTGTTATCAGGCGATGCGCTTCGCCATCAGGATATCGGGCTTGCCGCGGCCATTCGCGTCCGGCACGACGCCGGCGACTACGAAGCCGCACTTGCGGTAGAAGTCGAACGGATGGCCCTTCAGGTTGCGAATGGCCGCCAGTTGGCCCGGCAGGTCGTCATACAGGTCCACCCCCGACAGCGACGTCATATCGTCTTCATCGTCGGTGCCGAGCCACAGCGTCAGCCCGCCGCGGGCGCGCACCTGTGCCTCCAGGTCGGCCACGAGCGCGCGGCCGATCCCGCGCCCCTGTTGTGCAGGATGCACGACCAACGGGTGCAGCTCCCAGACGTTGCCCTCGTAACCCGGGATGCCGCCCACCCAGCCGAGCAGCGTGTCGCCGTCCACCGCCGCGCGGCAGATTTTGCCGGGTTCCAGCGCTTCGCGCACCTCTTCCAGCGCAGAATCCAGGTCCGGCCAGGCCGCGGGCCAGTGCTCCCGAAAGCCCTCCACCAACGCCGCGGCCGCCTGGCGGATGAGCACGTCATCGTCTGGCGTGAGATCGGTGATGCGCACGGTGGTCAGACCTGTGCCATGCTGACCAGCGCGCGGAACCCGCGGTAGGCCTCCGGCATCTCCTGCGCCGTGTATTGGACGCGCTTGCCCTCCAGCCGCCGCGCGCCCGGCAGCAGCGCCGCAGCATCGGCCATCTCCGAACGGATGAATTCGATGACCGCCGTGATCGGCGGCGTCAGGACGAACGGCTTCGGCGGCACATCCGCGAACAGGTGACCCACGGCCCGCGCGGCAGTCTGCTCGATGATCTCCGCGGTCACCCGCGGGGGCAGGCACTCGGCAGACGTGCGTCCGGTAGCCCGCTTGACGATCGCGGTCTCGATGGGACCCAACAGCGTTTTGGCCTCGGCGCAGGCCGTTTGGTCGCCGGAAATCATGAGCACCGGCACGCCGAAGTGACCGCAGACGGCCGCGTTCAGGCCGATTTCACCGATGGGCTGCCATCGGCCGTCGGCCTGGACAATCCAGACGCCATCCACGCGGGCGCTGGACCAGGTGTGATCGAGAATCGCGTTGGGCGTGCCCACGCGGGCATGATAGCCGATGAACAGGACGCCATCTACCCCGCCATCGATGCCCTCCACCATCGAGAGGGGCCGCGGCGTGCCGGAGTTGAGCAGGGCGCGCGGGTCGAGGTGTTCGAGCAGGATGTTGCGGTTGTCCCCATGGCCATCGCTGACGATGACTTCGTCCGCGCCCGCAGCCAGCGCGCCCCGGATGGCCGCGTTGACGTCCTGGGTCATCAGCATGCGGAAGCGCCCGTACTCAGCATGGCTGGAGTTTGTGTGGTCGCCGTGGACGACGCCGGTGATGCCTTCCATATCGGCTGCAATAAGAATCTTCATGCGTTCGTTTCCTGTGTCACTGGCTGTGCAGATACTCGCGAATCATCAACGCCGCGGTGGCACCCTCGCCTGCCGCTGCGGCGGCCTGTTTGGTGCTGCCTGAACGCACATCGCCGGCCGCGAAGACCCCCGGCATCGAGGTTTCCAGGTTCAGGTCCGTCTTCACGAAGCCGTACTTGTCCCGTTCGATTTCCGGCGGCAGCCAGTCGCTGTTCGGGCTGAGCCCGATGAAGATGAAGACGCCGTCAGGTGTCCAGCTCTTCGTCTCGCCCGTCGCGCGGTCAACCACGTCCACACCCAGGAGCTTGCCCCGCTGCGCGCGAAACGCCTGGACTGCATGGTTGGTTATGACCTCCATGTTGGGTTGTTTTGCCACCGCTTCCTGTAGCAATCGGCTGGCTTTGACCTCCGGCAGGAACTCGACGATGGTCACATGGCGGGCAAACTGCTTGATGAATAGGCTTTCCTGGAAGCCGCTGTTGCCGCCGCCGACCACGAGTACGTCCTTATCGCGGTAAAACGCCGCATCGCAGACCGCGCAAAAGTGGATGGCCGACCCGATGAGCTCGCGTTCGCCGGGCACCATCAGCCGCCGGTAGCGCGAACCGGTCGCAATCAGCACGGCCTGGGCGCTGTATTCCGCACCAGACGAGGTGGTGACGCAGAGATACTGCCCGACGCGGCGCAACCCCTGCACCCCGGCGGCCTGCAGCAGCTCGACGCCGAAGCGCCGCGCCTGGTTGGTCAGCCGTTGGGCGAACTCTGCGCCGGAGATGCCCTGATCGAAGCCGGGGTAGTTCTCCATGAGCTGCGTGTTGCCCACCTGGCCGCCCGCCACCCCGCGCTCGATAATCAGCGTGCTGATGCCCTCGCGCGCAGCGTAGATGGAGGTGGTCAGCCCGGCGGGGCCGCCCCCGATGATGATGAGTTCGTAGAAGGTCTGCTTCGCGGTGGATATCAGCCCCAGCGTGCGCGCCAGTTCCTCGTTGCTCGGCTCGACGAGCACACGGCCATCCGGGAAGACAAGGGTCGGGACGCTACGCATCCCGTTGTTGATGCGTTCTACTTCGGCCATCGCCGCGGCGTCGCCATCGATATCGATGTAGGTGTAGGGGATGCGATGCTCGCCCAGGAACTGTTTCGAGCGGCGGCAGTCCGGACACCAGGGCGTGCCGTACATGACGATCGGCGCATGTTCGGTAGTGAGCGGAGCAGGACCCGTCATAGCGTCTCCTTGACAGATGTGAATGACGGACCGTAGTATAGCATAGGTCGCGCACGGCTGAGAAGGCCATCGCGAGGTTTCCAGCAATTCCAATGCAGGCTGTAAAGCATCCTGAGTGGAGGCCCGGAGGGCCGCAGTCGAAGGATGTGGGCTGCGCAAGCGCTCTTCGACTGCGGCCAGCCAGGCATAGCTTGGCCGCCCTCCGCTTAGGATGCCTTCGCTGGCGACTGTATTTCGGATCCCTGGGGGCTACAACCGGGCCAAGTGGGGTAGTCCACCTTCAATCTGACCAGAGTCATTTTATGTTGGCGTCCAGTAAATATATATCATTTCGTATTTATCTGCTGGGGTTTCTGGCGTTGTGCGCCGTGGTGGCCGGGCTTGCACTGGCCCGTCTGCCGGATGGCCGGCTACATGTCTACTTCCTGGACGTGGGCCAAGGCGACGCCATCCTCATCCGCGCGCCGGACGGCCGGCAGGTGTTGGTGGATGGCGGGCCCAGTCCTGCTGCGCTGCTGGACGAATTGGGAAGCCTCCTGCCATTCTGGGATCGCACCCTCGATATGGTCGTGCTGACCCATCCGGATACGGATCACATGAACGGCCTGCTGCCCCTGTTCGAGCGGTATCGCATAGCCACCGTGCTCGATACCGTGCAGGATGGCGGCGAAGCGCCGGCGTGGTCCGCGGCATTGGCCGCGCACCGCGGCCAGCGCATCACGGCGCGGCGCGGGATGCGGCTCGTACTGGACGACCTGCGCATAACCGTGCTGCATCCGGCGGAGCCTCTGCTGCCGGAGACAAGCGACAACGCCGCATCCCTGGTCCTGCGTCTCGACTACGGCGAGATCAGCCTGCTGCTGATGGGCGATGCAGAGCAGGCCACCGAGGAGGCCTTGCTGGCTGCGGGCCAGCCGCTCCAGGCGGATGTCCTGAAGGTGGCCCATCATGGCAGCGGCGGCGGCACGTCAGCCGCTTTCCTTGCCGCGGTGCAGCCGCAGTTGGCCGTCATCCAGGTGGGTGCAGACAACCGGTTCGGCCATCCTCATCCTGACACGTTGGCACGTCTGGCCCAGGCGCAGGTGCTCCGTACCGACCAGGACGGGCGCATCGAGGTTATCAGCGACGGCCGCCGGTTGTGGATTAGAGTTGGACATTAGTGCGAATCTGCATGCTACATGCGCACATTAACAGGTATTGGTAGCCAGATTGAGTTACAGGTCACTGTACGGGGCGTCTATCTGGGTTACATTTATACTTGGTGCGGTATGCTGGCACCGAGTTTTTTCATGCAAGGAGAAAGATGGGATGTTGTTGACGCAAAGTAGGAAAAAGATCGTGCTGCTCATCGTGGCAGCCCTGATGGTCATGAGCCTGCCGCTGGCCGTGGCTGCGCAGACCGCAGACACCACGACGAACGGCATCACGGCGCCGGCAGACGGTGCGACGGTGAGCGGGACGGTTACGGTGACCGGCTATGCGAGCGACCCGAACTTCATGAAGTGGCAGCTCGACCTGCTGCCGGGCGGCGATGCGAGTGCAGCGGGCTTCCTGGCCCTGGGTGAGACGCAGGGCGTGTTCACCTACACGCTGAACACGATCGGTCTGCCGAACGGCGAGCATGCGTTGCGGTTGCGGGTCGTGCGCAACGACAGCAACTACACCGAGTACACCACCAAGTTCACCATTGCCAACGGTGCGGCTGCGCCGGCTGCGGCGGCGACACCTGTCGCTACAGCGACTCCCGCTGCTGTGGCAGCGGCTGCGACTGCGGTCACGGGCAACGGTTTCGTCGCCCCGGCTGAGGGTGCGACGGTCAGCGGCGTGGTGGAAATCCGCGGCAACGCGACTTCTGCCGACTTCATGAAGTGGCAGCTCGACCTGCTCCCGGGCAGCGATCCGAACGCGGCCGCCTTCCTGGCCCTCGGGGAAGAGCAGGGTGTCTTCACTCACACGCTCGACACCACCAACCTGCCGCAGGGCGAGCACAGCCTCCGGCTGCGCGTCGTGCGCGGGGATGCGAACTATGACGAGTATCTCGTGAAGTTCACCATTGGCCCGGCCACGGCCGCCGTTGCGGCGCGTGCCACCGCGGCTGCGCCTGTGGCGGCGCGTGCGACGGCTGCGGCTCCGACCGCGGCCGCTGCAACCACGACGGCTGCCGCGACGCCTGAGGCCATGACGAACGGCATCACGGCGCCGGCAGACGGTGCGACGGTGAGCGGGGCGGTCGAGGTGACCGGTTATGCGAGCGATGCGGATTTCATGAAGTGGCAGCTCGACCTGCTGCCGGGCGGGGATGCGAGTGCGGCTGCGTTCCTGGACCTCGGTGAGGAACAGGGTGTGTTCACCTACACGCTGAACACGATCGGCCTGCCGAACGGCGAGCATGCGTTGCGGTTGCGGGTCGTGCGCAACGACAGCAACTACACCGAGTACACCACCAAGTTCACCATCGCCAACTAACAGGCATGGTGCGTAGCCGTCGCCGTCGGGCGGCGGCTAATGTAACAGCCAGGTCCGCTCAGGTCGGTTCGACCAGCGCAGCCTGGCTGTTTTTTATGTCTGCGTCTTTCCCTTCCACCAGTTCGCTGGCCGCTTCGATTTGTTCCGGTTCTCCGACCAGACCGATGCGGTCTCCCAGCTCGAAGCGCGTTGAGGACTTTGGGTTGGCCTGCAAGTGTCCATCGCGGAGCAAAGCCACCACGGATGCGCCGGTCCGCGCTCGCAGATTGACTTCCGCCAGGCTCCGGTCAATCAACGGGCTGTCCTCGTTCAGCCGGAGCCAGTGAATCTCGATATTGTCCGCGGCATCCAGCAACGCGTGCAGGAGCCGATGTTCGTCGTCCGTATTGACCGCAATGTTGTAGTGATCGTGGCGCACCGCATCCGTGTACTCGAATACCTCCCGCAGGGGGAAGCCCAGTTGCAGCAGCGTGTGGCGCACCATCTCCAGGCCGCCCTCGAGCTGCGGGTGGATGACGACCCGTGCGCCCACTTCAGCCAGCCGGTGTACGCCGGCCTCGGTGGAGGCGCGCGCCATGATCGGCAGTTGGGGCGCGAGCGAGTGCGCGGTGACGATAACCATTTCGCTGCTCACATCATCCGGCACGGTGATAACCAGGACGCGTGCCCGATCCAGCCCGGCATGGGTGAGGACCTCCGAGTTGGCGGCATCTCCGAAGAGGGTTTCGGTGCCCGCGGCGTTGAGCTGTTCCACCCGTTCGACATCGGACTCGATGACCAAGTGCGGGATCTGCAGGGATCGGGCGACCTGGACGATCTGTTGCCCCACCTGCCCGTACCCGACAATGACCAGGTGATTGGACAGGCCCGGGTCAGCCGGCGGCGGGGGCGTATCGTGGCGATCCAGGCGACGCCACAGCCACGGCAGCCGCTGGAGCGCCGCGTGCATTGGGTTGACCAGCCGGAACATGAGGGGATTGAGCATGATGGACAGCAGCGCACCGGCGAGGATGAGCGAGTAGTGCTCCGGTCGGAGCAGGTTCAGCGATAGGCCCGCTTGCCCCAGGATGAAGGAGAACTCGCCAATCTGGCTCAACCCTGCGGCGATGACTAGCATGGTGAAGGCCGAGCGTGAGAAGAAAAGGCCAAGCAGCAGGACAATCAGCGGCTTGCCGATCATGATCAAGGCCGTGAGCGCCAGGACCGGGCCGATGTTCTGCCACAGATAGGCCGGATTGACCAACATGCCGACCGACACGAAGAAGAGAACCGCAAAGGCCTCGCGGAACGGCAGCACATCCGCGCCGACCTGATGGCTGAGGGGCGATTCGCTCACCACGGCCCCGGCCACGAACGCGCCGAGCGCCAGCGAGACCCCGAACAATTCTGCCGCGCCGAGGGCCGTGCCCAGGGCAATTGCGAGGATGGCGAGGATGAACAGCTCGCGCGAGCGCGTATGCGCGATGCGATCGAGCAGCCAGGGGATCACTCGGCGCCCCACAAAGCCGACCAGGGCCACGAAAGCGGCCGCCTTCAGCAGGGTCAGCCCCAGGTGGGACAGCGCCAGGCTGCCTTCTGTCGGAGCCAGGGCGGGCATCAGGACCAGGATGAGCACGGTCATCAGGTCTTCCATCACGAGCCAACCGACGGCTGCCTGACCGTGGGTCGTGTTCAACAACGAAGTGTCCATGAGTCCGCGCAGAAGCACCACGGTGCTGGCGACCGAAAGGGCCAGGCCGGTGACGATGCCCGCAGCGATGGGCCAACCCCAGAGGCGCGTCAGCCCAATGCCCAGGAGCGTGGCGAGGAAGGTCTGCGCCAGTGCGCCGGGCACGGCGATATCGCGCACGCGCCAGAGGTCGCGGAACGAGAAATGCAGGCCCACGCCGAACATCAGGAAGATGACGCCCAGCTCGGCCAGTTGGCTAACGGTCTCGACATCGCCGATGTAGCCCGGCGTGAAGGGGCCGATGCTGATGCCGGCCAGCAGATAGCCGAAGATCGTCGGCAGCTTCATGCGTCGGGCCAGCATTCCGCCGATGAAGGCGACGACCAGCGCCATCGCGATGTTGATGAGCAGTGGGACTTCGTGCATGGTTGTGCCTCAGCATCCTTGCCGGACGGCGGACATCAGGGGGGCGACTGCTTCTCTTCCACCCGGTTCAGCGTACCCTCCAGGTAGCCCAGGCGGCAGGCATGGCGCTGGATTTTGCCGCTGGTGGTCTTCGGAATGTAGCCCGTCTTAAGGAGCACCAGCTCGTGCAATTGGACCGCATGCTGTTCCGCGATGGCGCGGCGCACCAGTTGCGTGAGTGCCGGCAGGGCGATTGCGCCGGGGCGGCCCGGCATGTGCTCGCGCTCCAGCTCCGCGACGACCACGAGGCGCTCGCCTTCCGGGCCTTCGACTGCGAACGCAGCGGTGGCCGTCGGGCGGATGGCCGGGTGCGCGGCCTCGACCGTCTGCTCGATATCCTGCGGATAGTGATTGCGGCCGTCGATGATGATCAAGTCCTTGATGCGCCCGGCAATGTATAATTCGCCCTCGTGCGTGAAGCCCAGGTCGCCGGTGCGTAGCCAGTCGCGGCCATCTTCGTCGCCGACGATGTGCGCCCGGAAGGTCTTCTCGGTATCGTCGGGCCGGTTCCAGTAGCCTCGCGCGACGGTCGGCCCCGAGAGCCAGATTTCGCCGATGCCGTCTGTGGGCATGCGCGTCAGTGTGTCCGGGTCCACGATGGCGAGCGCTAGGTCCGGATCAGTGCGACCGCAACTGACCAGGGTTTGAGTGTCGCGGCTTTCTGGCGCGGCCGGGACCACCCGCCGTGTCTCCAGTGCGGGCGCCGATACCGGCAGCAGGCGCGGCTCGCGGTCACGATGGGTGCCGCTTACGTACAGTGTGGCTTCGGCCAGCCCGTAACAGGGGAACCAGGCCGTGGCGCGAAAGCCGCAAGGCTCGAACGTCTCGGTGAAACGCGCCAGCGTCTCCGGCCGCACCGGCTCCGCGCCTGAGAAGGCCAGCTTCCAGCTTGACAGGTCCAGCGTAGCGCGCTGCTCCGGCGTGATCTTGCGGGCGCACAGGTCATAGGCGAAGTTCGGGCCGCCGCTGGTGGTCGCCTTCGTCTCCGAAATGGCTTGCAGCCAGCGGAAGGGCCGCTGCAGGAAGGCCAGCGGCGACATGAGCGTGACCGGCAGACCCGCATACACCGGTTGCAGCACGCCGCCGATCAACCCCATGTCATGATACAGCGGCAGCCAGATGACGCCGGACGTGCCGTGCGCGTTGTCGAACCCCTCATAGATCATGCGCGAGTTGTGCAGCAGGTTGGCATGGCTGACCATCACCCCGCGCGGCGCGGATGTCGAGCCGGAGGTGTACTGCAGGAACGCCAGGTCGTCACTGTCGACCTGGGGCGCGCGCCAGTCGTCGGCCAGCTCGGCGGGCAGCGCATCCGTGGTTTCCCACGGCAGCGCGGGGAAGCCGGGCGCCTCGGCCCACAGCGGGGCCAGCGCCTCCTGCAAATCTCGCGTGCTGAGGATGACCGCGGGCTGCGCGTCGAGCAGCATGGATTGCAAACGCCCGAGGGTGCG
Organism: Chloroflexota bacterium; assembly: GCA_029555885.1. The sequence goes on from JAKPQT010000512.1 coordinate 9,136, forward strand.
CGGACGTGGCGGATAGGCCGGCACGGCGATCACTCCCGCGTACAGACAGCCGAAGAAGGCCGCAACATAGTCCAGCCCCGGCGCGTACAACATGAGCGCCCGGTCGCCGGGGCGGACGATGCTCTGCAATCGTGCAGCAATGGCTCGCGCGCGGCGGTCCAGCTCGGCATAGGTCAGCCGGTCAACCTGGGGGCGTTCATCATCGAGGAAGGTCAGGGCTTGGAGGTCGGTTTGGTGCTCGGCGCGCCAGCGCAGGAGGTCGATCCAGGTGGCAAAATCGGCAGGTGCTTGCGCAGCAGGGGAAGACATGAGATTCCTCACTTTCTTGTTGGCGGCGCGGTGCCGCACTCCGGATTTACCAGAATCGCCATCACTTCCGGGTGCCAGTTGTCCGGGCCGGGCGCCACGGAGAAGCCCAATTGCTTGAGCAGGCGCACGGAATGGTGGTTGTCGGGCTGGGTGATGGTGACCAGCCGGAGCAGATGCATGGTGTTGAAGGCAAAGTCGATCAGCGCACGGCACGCTTCTTCAGCGTAGCCCTGGCCCCAGAAGGCGCGTCCCAACTTGTAATAGAGCTCGACCTCCGGTGTTGCAAACGGCGACCAGGGCAGGATGTAGAGTTGCAACCCGGCCTGGCCGATGAACTGCCCGGATTCCTTCAGTGTGACGACCAGCGTACCTTCGCCATCCTCACGGTTGTCAGCGATATGGCGGCGAATGAGGATCGCGCGTTGTTCACGCGTCCGGGCGAACCCAGGATCGAAGCGATACACATCGGGATGTCCTTCAAGAAGGGCATACGCAGGCTCGATATCGGCTTCTGTATAGGGGCGGAGCAGCAGGCGTTCCGTTTCGAGCGTGTGCGGCATAGCTATGCCACCTCGAGGGCCAAATCCGGCTCTACGTCGAACTCAAGGGCGGTCGGCCCATCGGTCAGCAGACGATAGTGGGCGACCGCGCCGATCATGGCCGCATTGTCGGTGCAGAGAAAGAACGGCGGAATGGACGCAGGCACGGGCAGCCGGTGCTGCACCGCAGTGCGCAGGGCTTTGTTGGCCGCTACCCCGCCACAAACGCATACGCGCGCAACGCCGTGCTCGCGCGCGGCATCCGCGGTCTTTTTGACCAGCACATCGACCACCGCAGCCTGAAAACTCGCGGCCAGGTCTGCGATGGGCAGCGCGGCCGGCCCCAGCTCGCGCACCTGGCGCAACACCGCGGTCTTTAGGCCACTAAAGCTGAAGTTGAAGCGGTGCTCCGGGTGGATGGCCGTATTAGTCAGCCCGCGCGGGAAGTCGAACGCTGTCGGATTGCCGCCTTCCGCCGCGGCCTGCACCGCAGGCCCGCCCGGATAGGCCAGGCCGAGCAGCCGTGCGACCTTGTCGAAGGCCTCCCCCGCGGCATCGTCCAGCGTTGCGCCAAGCCGTTCGTAGCGGCCATGCCCGTGCATCAGGATCAGTTCCGTGTGGCCGCCGGACACAATCAACACGAGCAGCGGAAACGCCCGGCCCTCCGCATCCAGGTCCGGCAGGCTGGGCCGGGTGAGCGCATCCGGGTTGATCTTGCCGCCCTGGTCGAGCCAGTTGGAGTACAGGTGGCCCTCCAGGTGGTTGACGGCGACGACCGGCAGGCCGCGCGCCCATGCCAGAGCCTTCGCCGTGTTCACCCCGACCAGCAACGAGCCGGCCAGGCCCGGCCCCCGGGTCACGGCCAGCGCAGTCAGGTCGTCCCAGGTCACGCCGGCCTCGTCCAGGCTGCGCTCGATGACGGGCACGATATCGAACACATGCTGTCGCGAGGCCAGCTCCGGGAAGACGCCGCCGTATGCGCGGTGCAGCTCGATCTGCGATGCGACCACGTTCGAGCGGATGCGCCGGCCATCCTCGATGACCGCGGCCGCCGTCTCGTCGCAGGAGGTTTCAATGGCAAGAATCAGGCTCATGGCTTACAATACTGCTCACTCTTTTCAAGACTCACAGGGAGCGACCCCATGACCAAAATACTGGCCGAATTTCAGGCGGAACGCCTGGCCGCCAACGAGCGTATCTTGTCGGGCGACAACCGGGCCATCAAGCGTTTCTTCCGGCTCGATGGTGAAACTTACGAGGACGGCGCGCTGCCGGCCAAGACCAAAGAGTTGCTGGGCCTCGTTGCCTCTATGGTACTACGCTGCGACGACTGCATCACGTATCACATCATCCAATGTGCCAGACAGGGCGTCACGGTGGCTGAATTCGAGGAGGCCTTCGCCGTCGCCCTGGTTGTCGGCGGTTCCATCGTGATCCCCCATCTGCGCCGGGCCTATGACCGGATGGATGAGGTGCTCAACGCGAATGAAGAATGAGGAATTATGAATCGAGAATGAGTAACGAGTAAGGAGTAATGCGTGTGTTACTCATTTCTAATTCCTAATTGTCTTCCCGTTCCTGCCACGCCAGCCATGCCCCGTAGAAATAGGCGGAGCCGCCGGGCGCCAGCACTGTGTCCGGCGGCGGCAGCTCACCGATGACCTGCGCGCCACGGTCGAGCAGCTCGCCCAGCGGCCGCGGGTTCAGATAGGTGTGGATGAGCGTCTCCTGATCCATCAGCAGCAAGCCGCTGATTTTCGCACCTGGCGCCGGCCGTCCTAGCGCCGCCGCGCGAAAGACCGCGTTCACCAGCGTGGCTGTCCCACGACGCAGGTTGAACGTCGCAGTCCACACGAGCAGCGGGTGATACGGTTCCGTCCAACGGTAGGAGATGGGCCGCGGGTTTTCGCCCTCGCGGCAGAAATAGGTCACCGCGCTATCGCCCAGCGAGATGGGGCAGTTAGCTTCCTCTTGCGCCTCACGCATCACAGCATGATGCCATTGCTCGTCCGCTTCGAGATGTCCTCCGATGCCCACGAACGCGTGGACATCCTGGCGGCCCCGCGCGCCGATCGGCAGCGCATGCAGGTCCAGCCCGAACACAAGCTTGTTGCGCCACGTCAGGATGAGCCCGGTCGACCGTTCCGCCGCGGGGCCGCCCAGTTCCTCCAACGTGCACTCGCCGCCGCTCACGAGAGCGGGCCGCTCCCCGATCATGTTATCGTAGTCGTTCACAGGTTGCCTGTCATTCCAATAAGCCGGGGGCCGGGCCGTCCATATCCGGTTGGCCCGTGACGCCCAGCGTGTTCAGTGCGGTGACCGCCAGCCGGTCGGCGCGCTCGTTGAGCGGATTGCCCGCGTGGCCCTTGATCCAGTGCCATGTGACCCGGTGTGGGCGCATGGCCGTTTGCAGCGCGCGCCAGAGGTCCTGGTTCTTCACGGGCTGCTTGGCCGCCGTGCGCCAGCCGTTGCGCTGCCAAGTCGCCAGCCATTCGGTGATGCCCCGGCGCAGGTACTCCGAGTCGGTGTGCACCTCGACTACACAGGGCCGGGTCAGGGCCTGGAACGCAGCGATGGCCGCGCGTAGCTCCATCCGGTTGTTGGTGGTCAGCGATGCGCCGCCCTGCAGCACCTTCTCGTGCTCACCGTACTGCAGGATGGCGGCCCAACCGCCCGGGCCTGGATTGCCGGCGCACGCGCCGTCGGTGAAAATCACCAGTTTCGTCGTGTCTGCCACTTACTTGATCCTGAATGATCGCTGTGGTTCGTCTTCCAGCGCGGGCCTGATCTGCACGTCTTCTACTTCGGCAAAGGGCGGCCCATCATAGCACCAGACGAGCAGCGCGTTGACCGCCTGCTCCGGCCCCTCGAATAGCGCCTCGACCGCGCCGTCCCAACGGTTGCGGACCCAGCCCGTCACCCCGCGGGCCTGCGCCTCGCGCTGGCAGCTTGCCCGGAAGCCGACCCCCTGCACGCGGCCCTTGATGACGACCTGCACGCGTTTTTGTGCCATGACATACCCTTTCCCGGCATCTTGCGCTGCCGCAGCGCGGCTTCGTCAGTCGATTGTAACACAGGGTGCGACGCCGGGGCATATCCAGAGCAGATACCCGTTTTCGTGTGAAGCTTCGCTTCACCTTAGAAAACGGGTATCTGCAACTGCGCTGTCGCCCGGAAAACGGGTATCTGAGCCGAGTCAGGCATGGGCACCCACCCGCCGCGCGGCCAGGACGAGCGCCAGCAGCCCGCCGGTCAGCAGCGCGGCGAGCAGCAGCACCCAACCGCCCCGGCTGCTCAAGACCGCAGGGCCGCCCGCTTCATCCCACAGGATGGCCCCGCGCGTGACCCCGGGCAGGCCGAACAGCAGAAACACCCATAGGTCGAATCCCCAGTGCAGGCCGATGGGGAGCCAGAGGCTCTGCCGCGCAGCATAGTAGCTCCATGCCAGCCCGAAGCCGCCGACGGTCACAACGCCCCACCAGCCCGCGCTCAGCCGGAAGGGGGCCAGGAGGTGCAGCAGCACGAACAGGATCGCGGTCGCAACAATCGCGGCGGTCCTGTTCCGGCGGTCTTCGATGGCCTGGCGGAGGATCCCGCGGAAGATGAGTTCCTCGATCCAGGCGGCGTGAGTGGCCGCGGCCAGCGCCAGCAGCACGGGCCAGATGCCGGGGTAGATGGTGCGGGCCGCGGGCAGATAACCGGTGACCAGGGCGGTGCCTGCGGCGAGCAGCACGCCCGCGAGGGGTGCGAGCAGGCCCACCGGCAGCCAGCGTGCGGCCTGTCGCGATAGGCCGAATTCCGCGAACGAGCCGCGGCGGGTTATACGGAAGTAGACGGCAAGCGCAGCCAGCACGGCGACAATTTCGGTGAAGTTAGCGGCGATGGTGGTGGTGTGACGGATGACCGCGGGGGCCAGCGCCATAAGGCTCAGCAGGGCGGGAACGAGCGCACCGAGCAACAGGCGTAGGGGCAGGGCTGCTACGCCGATGACGGCCAGCGCAGCCAGGCGGCTGCGGAGGGCGACTCCCGTGCCAGCCATGCCGGTCAACAGGTGATATGGAACAGGCCCAGCACCTTGCCCTCGGCCGCGTTCCATTTCTCGATGGCTTCCGGCGTGGGATATACCTCGGGGCGACAGTTCTGCTCCTTGAGGAACTGGGCGGCCTCGCGCGAGAGCTGGAGCTGGCCCTCGTGGCCCGCGCCGATGATGATGCGTTCGGCCTTCTTGCGATACAACTCGCGGATTTCGAGCAGGCTCACAGTGTGCGCGGTGCCATGCACGGCTTTGGAGAGCTGCTTATTGCGCTTGCGCACCTTGCCGCTCAGCCGGATGATAATATCGTGCTCGTACCGCTTGCCTTCAACAGTGATATTGCCGAACCAACAGTCATCGATCTTCGGTCTCATGGCATCCACCCTTGGCCGGGGTCAAGAGGTTACGCCTGCCATTCTAGCACAAATAGCGACAGGTCACAATGAAAATGAAGTTTTGCGCGCAAACTGCTTTCGAGATTGCGCTTACTGCCCAGAGTGCTATAATCAGGCAGAGTTAAAGCAGCACCACAGTGGAGGCCCCATGAACAGTGTGCGCATCGTAGCGGACAGCGGGTGTGATTTGCCGGCGAATTTGGTCGAGCTATACCAGATTACCATTGTGCCGGTCTTTGTGCGGTTTGGGCAGGAGTCGATTTCCAGCGATGAACTGACTAACGAGGAATTCTGGCGGCGCGCCACAACCGGCAAGGATTTGCCCGGCACGTCATCGCCCGCGCCTGGCACGTTTCACCGAGTTTTTCAGGCCCTGGTCGCGGCGGGGCACGATGTGGTCTGCCTGACCCTCCCCGGCAAACACAGCGGAACCTACAACGCTGCGTGGCTCGCGGCTGAGGATTTCGGTGAGCGCGTACGCGTGGTGGATACAGGCTCGTTTTCCCTGGGCATGGGCCTGCAGGTGCTGGCGGCGGCGCGCGAGGCGCTGGCCGGCCGCAGCGCGGACCTGGTGCAGCGAACGGTGGAGAGCCTCCGTGAACGCACATCGGTCATTTTCGTCCTCGATACGCTCGAATGGGTGCGCCGCGGGGGCCGGCTGGATCGCATCCTGCCTTTGGTCGATCGGGTGGCACGCACGCTGCGCGTGCGCCCCGTGCTGGAGATGTGCAACGGCGAGTTTCGCCTGCTGACGATCACCCGCTCGACGCACAGCGCCCTCCAGAAACTCGAGGAAGAAGTGCGTAATCGTCTGCCCGTCGAGTCGTTTGCCGCGGTGTATACGCGTGGCTGCGAAGTCGCCGCGGACCTGGTCGATTGGGTTGCGCGCTTGACGAATCGCCCCGCCAATGAAGTGCTTGTTATCGAAGCCGGGGCTGCCTTTGCTGCGCACGCAGGGCCGAAGGCCCTGGGCGCGGCCATCATTCGCGGTTAAGACATCATGTCGATGCGGAACGTCACTGGCGACGCTCCCACTCCTGAGGAGGCGCAATGATGCGATCCAACGGCTTGCACGAAAAGCTCCGCGTGGCAGTCCTTTCCGACATCCACGGCAACGTTGTAGCCCTGGACGCGGTGCTGGCAGACCTGGCGCGGCGCGGGCCGTTCGATGAAATCGTCGTGGCCGGCGACTTGGTCTGGTCAGGCCCCTGGCCGGCCGAGGTGGTCGACCGGGTGCGGGCGCTGCGCGCAACGATCATTCAGGGCAACACGGACGCTTTCTTCCGGCCCGAAAGGCAGGAGACCCCTGCGGGCAAGGAGCCGGGCCGCTTCGAACTCCATCTCGCGTGGATGCAGGAGCAGTTGGGCCTGGCCCGGGTGGAGTTTCTGGGCAGCCTGCCGTTCAGCCATCGCATCTCACCGGCCGGCTCCGGCACACTGCCCGGCGACCATGATTTGCTGATCGTCCACGCGAATCCATATGACTTGGAGCGTCCGATCATGCCGCAGATGCGCGACAGCGACCTGGACGAACTCTTGCTGGCAGATGCGCTGCCGCCTTTTGCGATGCTGGCCTTCGGTCACGTCCACGTGCCGTACATCCGTCACTGGCGGGGCCGAAAGCTGGTGGATGTTGCCAGCGTGGGCCTGCCAATGGATCGTGACCCGCGTGCCGCGTACGCCGTTCTGCAGTGGGACGGCGCGGCCTGGCAGGCCGAGCACCGGCGGGTGTTCTACGATGCGCCGCTGGTGGCCCACCAGATGCGCACGGGCGGGATGCCGCGTGGCAAGCACTTTGCCGAACGGCTCATGGCCGCCGGCTATCAACCGATGGGCCAACCTGCGTTCGTGATGGCTGAATGAAGGACGTGAGCCGGCCAGCCTATGCTTGAGTTCCTCCTGCCGCTGCACCCGCGGGTGGTGCACTTTCCCATTGCGCTGACCCTGGCTGGCGCGTTATTTGCGGCGCTCGGCCTCTTCCGCCAGAAACCCCAATGGATGGCGTACGGCCAGATGAGCCTGCTGCTAGGCTGGCTGGGTGCGATCGCCGCCATCATCACCGGCCTGTTCGACCAGTCTGCCGCGCCGCAAACGCCGGAGGTGCTTGCGGTCATCAACCAGCACATCACCACGGGCATCGCCCTGCTGGTAGCCGTGGGCCTGGCGCTGTACTGGCCGCTGCGCAATAAGCGGCTGTGGAACGCAGGAGCGGCACGCTGGGGCTACCTGGCGCTGCTGCTCCTTATTGCGGTGCTGGTTGGCATCGAGGGCTGGCTGGGCGGGAAGCTGGTCTATGAACTGGGCGTAGGAGTGCGCTGATGGAAACGAAGTGGTACACCGGCACGGGCGACGATGGATTTACGGGCGTGTTGGGCCGCGAGCGCGTGCCGAAGTATGCCTTGCGGCCGGAGGCCTATGGCACGGTGGATGAGGCGTCGGCGGTGC
>JAKPQT010000535.1 GCA_029555885.1 Chloroflexota bacterium
GGCGTCGCTCCGGGGCCTGGGCCTTGCGGTGTCGCCTCCGGGCCGGGGCCTTGCGGGGTCGCCTCTGGGCCAGGACCCTGCGGTGTCGCCTCCGGGCCAGGACCCTGCGGCGTCGCTTCGGGGCCGGGACCCTGAGGTGTAGCCTCCGGGCCGGGACCTTGCGGTGTCACGCTAGCCCGGTGCGCCGGGACGGGCGGTTCGGGCTCCGGCGTTGCGGTTCGGGCAGGCTGTGCCGTCCGGGTGGGTTGGCCCGTCGCAGACGGCTGGCCCGTCGCAGACGGCTGGCCCGTCCGGAGTCGATTGGCATGCTGCGTGGGTGTGACGGTCGGGCCGGCAGCCGGTGTGCTCCGTTCGTTGGTTCGCGACCGGGCCGTTGGAGTGGCCTGGGGCGCATTCGGCAGGCCCGCGGGAGGCTGGCCGCGCTGGCCCAGCTTTTCGCCCGCCTGGTGAGTGCGCCGGGCGGCTATCTGGAGCGCAGCCGCGTCGCCCTCGCGCTGCGCCTGCTGCGCCCACTGCGTCAGTTGCCGCGCCTGCGCGGTGAGCCGGGCGGCCAATTCGGTCCGGGTTGCCTCCGGCAGGGCTGGTGCAAGGGCCTCGACCTGTGCGACGCTGGCAAGCAGCGCAGTGAGGGTGCGCTCGTCCAGCGTCTCTTCCTGGCTGCGCATCGTGCGGTCAAGGTCGGCCAGGCGCCGCTCAGCGATGCCCAGTTCTGCGCGGGCACGGCTCTCGGGCTGCCGCGCGAGAAGGGCCGGCACCCGCTCGACTGTGATGCGCACACCGTAGGCCGCATCTCCCGGCTGGCTGGCTGCAACAACCCCCGCGGTCAGCAACACGGACAACACCAGGACCAGGGCAATCGCAGCCGCTCGCGGCAGGGCGAACAGTCCGCTCTGCCACCAGCGCCGCGCCAGACGTTCGTTGCGCGCGGCTTCAGCCTGGAGGATCCGGCGGCGCATACGCAGCCGGGCTGTCTCGCCCAGCCGGTAGTCGTACAGCAGAGCGGCCTCCGCCGCACTCGCCAGCAAGGGCGCCAGTTCGGCGGCGTGCTCTGGATAGCGCGCCAGGCAATTGGCCGCAGTTTCACCTGCTGCGATCTTGTCCAGGCAGCGGCCCAGGATGGTGGTCAGGTCCCGCTCTTTCATCATTCACCTTGTCCCGTACCCAATAAGCGGCTCAACGTTCGTAAGGCCCGGTGTTGCAGAGCCTCGATGGCCCCTTCCGTTTTGCCCAGCCAACTAGCAGTCTGCGCGTTGCTCATGCCCTCGCCAAACTTGCAGATGACCACCTGGCGTTGCTCTTCGGTCAAGTGTTCCAGAGCACCGGCGAGCCGGCCCAGCGCCTCGCGGCGCTCGGCTGCCTGCCAGGGATCCCCGGCTTCCGCCGGGCGGGGCAGGTCATCTTCCAGGCTGACTGTCAGGTGGCGCCGGCGGCGCCGGTGATGGTCGGCCACCAGGTTCGCCGCAATGCGATAGAGCCAGGCGCTGACAGAAGCGGCGGGCCGCGACCCATCGAGCCTGAAGCGCGGCGCGTGCTCCACCACCCGCAGGAAGACCTCGCCGGTCAGGTCCTCGGCCGCCTCCGGATCGCCTGTCCGAGCCAGCACATAGTGGTAGATGCGGTCCGCATAGAGGTCGTACAGCCGCGCCACTGCGCCCGACTCGCCGCGCTGGCACGCCGATATCACGGATACGATCTGGGCGTCGTCTATGGTTGCGAACATGGCTTTGTACCTTAACTAACGAAACTTGGGCCGATAGCATACGGGTGGGGCATGAAGTTGATGGGCAGAAGACAGGCAGGTTACCGGAGCTGGATTGAGCCGGTTGGTTGATGCAGCCGTATGCTGTGCCGGGATGCGGCGTTAGTCAGGGTAGCAGCGCGCCGCCCGGCCAGTGGCCGTAAGACCAGGGGCAGACCGGGCGGCGCGGCAATCCCTTGCGCTCGCTCTACGGGCCAGGCAGCCTTTTCGCTCAGACTGTCAGGGCATGCATTACTGCCGCTCGAAAAGCGCGGCGGCAGCCTCCATATTCGCTGCGACCGCAACCCCGAACGGGCAGCGCGCCTCGCAATCGCCGCAGACCAGGCAGGCCGAGGCCGGGACGGGCTGGCGGCCGTACGCGGCGGCCAGCGCGGGCGTGACGCTCTGCCGGCGCGCGGCATCGAGCAGCCGGGTCACCGCGGCGATGTCGATGCCGGCCAGGCAGGGCAGGCAGTGTTTGCAGTACATGCAGTCGCCGGATAGCTGCCAGTCTGTCTTGCCGAGGATGACGCTATAGTCCTTCGCCTCGTCGGATGCGGTGAGCCAGGCCAGCGCGGCCTGCACCCGTTCCGGTGTCTTGCAGCCCGGCACCGCAACGCAGACCCCCGGCTGGGACAGTGTGTACTGCAAGCACTGCACCGGCGACAGGACGATGCCGCTGGGGTTGTCCGGCCAGAAGACCCAGCCGGCGGCGTAGGGTTTCATGGCGACGATGGCCACGCCGTTGCGCTCGCAGGCCAGGAACAGATCGCGTCGCGAGTGGACTGGCCGGTGCCCCGCCGCCTTGAGCCCGGTGTACGGATCCGCCTCCCACAGCGCCTCCAGCTTCGTATCGCCCGGCAAGAGGTCGAACGCGGGGTTGACAGGGAACATCAGGACGTCGACCAGCCCGCTCTCCACCGCGGCCATCGCTGCGCCGACCTTGTGGCTGCTCATCCCGACCGCGCGGGCCTTGCCCTCCCGCTTCCAGCGCAGCGCGACATCGAGCAGGCCTCCGGGTGCAGAGACCTCCGCCCACTCCTCCGGTTCGTCGACGAAGTGGAGCGCCAGCGTGTCCACATAGTCGGTGCCCAATCGCCGCAGCAGGTCCTCTGCGTGGCGCTCGGCCGCGGCCGGCTCGCGGGTGCGGAGGTACTGCCCGTCGTCCTGCAGGCACGCGCCGATGTGCCCCTGGATGTGAAAGCGGTCGCGCCGGCCCCGCATCAGCCGCCCGATATGGTCGCGGATATCCGCAGAGGGCATGAACAAGTCCATGTAGCGCACGCCCCCGTCCAGCGCGGCCTCCACCGTCGCCGCCACATCCGCGAAGGGCGCCTTTTCCAGATGTTCCAGTCCCAGGCCGATCCTGCCCGTTTCGATGCCGGTGCGTCCAAGTATGGTGTTTTTCATGGTGTCGCTTCCTTTCATGCGTCAGGACGTTGTTCGTCAGACCAGGAATTCCCAATGGGTCGCCCACTCGGAAGAGTGGAGTCGAGGCTTCAGCCGGTTAGGTTGCCTGTATGGGTACACAACCAATCCGGCTGAAGCCTCGACTCCGGCTACATGTGGAATTCCTGCCGTCAGATGCCGGGCTGCGGAGTGGCGCGTGCCACCTGCTCCCCGGACAGGCCGAGAAAGCGGTGCAGGTTTTCGCCCCGCATCTTGTCCAGCACATCCCGGCCCACGCCGAGGGAGTTCAGGATTTCCTCGT
>JAKPQT010000553.1 GCA_029555885.1 Chloroflexota bacterium
GTTGCCGGCGGGGGTGGAGATGGTCATGCCGGGCGACAACGTGAACCTGATCGTGACGCTGATCGTGCCGGTGGCGCTGGAAGTGGGGTCGCACTTTGCGATCCGCGAGGGTGGCCGCACGGTCGGCGCCGGCGTCATCACTAAGATTATCGAATAAACAAACCCACAAACCGGGTTTCTTAAAGAGACCCGGTTTGTTACGGTCTTGTAGACCTATGCCTGGAGGCATGATGGCAAAAAATCGCATTCGCATCCGGCTCAAGGCGTTCGATCATCGGGTTCTCGATGACTCCGTGCGCAGAATCGTCGATGCAGCCGAGCGGACCGGCGCCAACGTCGTTGGCCCTGTGCCCCTGCCGACGCGCATCGAGAAGTTCACGGTGAACCGCTCGCCCTTTATCGATAAGGACAGCCGCGAGCAGTTCGAGATTCGAACGCACAAGCGCCTGATCGACGTGCTCGAACCCGGGCCCAAGACAATCGAAAATCTGACGAAGCTCGACCTGCCTGCGGGCGTGGACATCGAGATCAAGCTTTAGGTTGGAAGGTTGAGGGTTGAAGGTTGAAGGTTCACAAGGATTCAGAATCTGCAACTTATAACCTGCAAACCTGAAACCTCATTCGGGATGATGCGGCCGCCTTCCTCGGCGGTCACGGCAGTCCCTGGGAGGACACATGAAGGGTATCCTGGGCCGCAAGGTGGGCATGACCCAGTTGCTCACCGCAAACGGCATTGTCGTGCCGGTGACGGTTATCCAAGCCGGTCCCTGCTATGTCACGCAGATCAAGACCGCCGCACAGGACGGCTACACCGCCATTCAGTTGGGTTTCGAAGAGGTCAAGCCGAAGCGCCTGACCAAGGGTGAGATCGGCCATCTGCGCCGTCGTAAAGAGGCCGGTGCGGCCGGCAGTGGCCTGCCGATGCTGCGCACTTTGCGCGAGCTACGGCTGCGCGACGTCGAGAATTACACCGTGGGGCAGAAGCTCGAGGCGGATGTCTTCGCCGCGGGTGAGCGGGTGGATGTCAAGGGCGTTTCCAAGGGCCGGGGTTTTCAGGGCGGCGTGAAGCGGCATGGCTTCCGCGGCGGCCCGCGCACGCACGGCCAGTCGGACCGCCTGCGGGCGCCTGGCGCCAGCAGCTCCGGCACGACGCCCGGTCGCATCTACAAAGGGAAGCGCATGGCCGGACACATGGGCGCGGCGCCGGTCACGGTGGCGAATTTGCGGGTCGAGCTGGTGGACCCTGAGCGGAACATGCTCGCCGTTCGCGGCGCTGTGCCGGGAGCGCGGGGTGGCCTGGTGTTGATCACCGAGGCGCGGAAACAGGGGTAGTGACGATGTTAGTGCCAATCAAGAACATGGCCGGCGAAGAGGTGGGGCAGGTTGAACTCAGCGACACCATCTTTGCTGCGCCGGTGAACAAACCATTGATGCATCAGGCCCTGGTCCGCCAACTGGCAAATGCGCGTCTGGGTACGCACAAGGTCAAGGGTCGGAGCGAAGTGGCGGGCGGCGGCCGCAAGCCGTGGAAGCAGAAGGGCACCGGTCGGGCGCGCCAGGGTTCGACCCGAGCCGCGCAGTGGCGGGGCGGCGGCATCATCTTTGGGCCCACGCCGCGCTCGTATGAGCAGGCCATGCCGCGCAAGATGCGCCGGGCCGCGCTGTGCTCGGCCCTGTCCGTCAAGGTGGCAGACGACAAGGTGCTGGTCCTGGACGAGCTGGCGCTGGCGGAGCCGAAGACCCGGCTCATGCGCGATGTACTGCAGGGCCTGACGGTGGATTCCAGCGCCCTGATCCTGCTGGCCGAAGCGAATGACAACGTCGAGCGGTCGGCCAACAATCTGTCGGGCGTGAAGCTGCTGCGGGCCAGTTACCTGAACATCCGCGATTTGCTGAACTATGACTACGTGATCATCCCGCAGGATGCGCTGGATGTCATCCAGGATATCCTGGGCTGAGCGGAGGATAACACATGCACGTCTACGATGTACTCAGGCGGCCGTTGGTCACGGAAAAGAGCGGGCTGCAGGCCGAACAAAATCAGCAGTACAGCTTCGAGGTGGATCGCCGCGCGAACAAGATGCAGGTGAAGGATGCGGTGGAGACGGCCTTCAACGTGACGGTGATGGAAGTCAACATTATCAACATCCCGCCCAAGAAGGGCCGCTACGGTCGCCTGATCGTCACCAAGAAGCCGGGCTATAAGAAAGCCATCGTCACGCTGGCCCCGGGGAACACGATTCAGTTCTTCGAGGGTGTGTGACCTCACCCCCACCTCCATCCCCTCCCCCTCTCCTGTTTTTGAACAGGAGAGGGGGAGGGGCGCAGGGGAAGGGGTGAGGAAAGCAGGCGGCTAGAACGGCAACAGTATCGCCTGCGCCGGTCGCCAAGCCGGTCAGTTTGCCGATTTAGGAGTTAGGGCATGGCAATCAAGGTCTATAAGCCCACGTCGCCGGGGCGGCGCGGCATGAGCGTCTCGACGTTCGAAGAGATCACGCGCACGACGCCGGAACGGTCGCTGCTGCGGCCGCTGCGCGAGCCGGCGGGCCGCAATAATACCGGGCGCGTCACCGTGCGCCACCAGGGCGGCGGCCACAAGCGCATGTACCGGGTGATCGACTTCCGCCGCAACAAGCACGGGATTCCGGCGCGCGTGACCTCGATCGAATACGATCCGAACCGCTCGTCGCGCATCGCGCTGCTGACGTACGCCGATGGCGAGAAGCGCTACATCATTGCGCCGGTGGGCCTCAAGGTGGGCAGCCAGGTGATGTCGGGCGCGGAGGCCGAGGTGCGGGTGGGCAACACGCTGCCCCTGCGCAATATCCCGCTGGGCACCGTGATTCACAATATCGAGCTGGAACCAGGCAAGGGCGGCCAGATGGCGCGCTCAGCCGGTGTGGGTGCGCAGTTGATGGCCAAGGAAGGCGATTACGCCCAGGTGCGTCTGCCGAGCGGTGAAGTGCGCCGCGTGCGCATGGAATGCCTGGCGACCATCGGGCAGGTCGGCAATACCGACCACGCCAACATCAACTTGGGCAAGGCGGGCCGCAAGCGCTGGCTGGGCATTCGTCCGACCGTGCGCGGTGTGGCGATGGATCCGAATTCGCATCCGCATGGTGGTGGTGAAGGGCGCTCGCCCATCGGCATGCCGGGGCCGAAGACCCCGTGGGGCAAGCCGGCTCGGGGCCTCAAGACGCGCCAGAACAAGCGCACGCAGAAGTTCATCGTCCGCCGCCGCGGCAAGAAGTAATGGGGGAATGACGGATGTCACGATCACTTAAGAAAGGCCCGTTCGTACAGGCCAAGCTTCTGAAGAAGGTTGAGGGGATGAACCGCACCGGCAAGAAGGCGGTCATCAAGACCTGGTCGCGCGCCTCGACGGTCTTCCCGCAGATGGTCGGCCACACGATCGCGATTCACGACGGTCGCCGCCACGTCCCCATCTATATCGCTGAGAACATGGTGGGGCACCGGTTGGGCGAGTTCGCGCCGACCCGGTTCTTCCGCGGCCATGTGCGCAGCGAGAAGAAGTCCGCGAGGTGAGATGATGGAAGTTCGGGCGGTTACCAAGTACGTGGGGATTTCCCCGCAGAAGACCCGTTGGGTCATCGATCAAGTGCGCGGTATGCAGGCCGAGCGCGCGCTGGCAGTGCTGCGTTACATGAGCCAGTCTGCGGCCGAGCCGGTTGCGAAGACGATTGCGTCGGCGCTGGCGAATGCCGAAGAGAATATGGGGCTGGCGCGCGAGGATATGTTCATTGCGCAGATCAGCGCGGATGGTGCGCCGCTGCGGCGCTGGCGGCGGTTTGGCGCCCGCGGGCGGTTCAAGCCGATCATCCGGCGTTCGTCGCACATTACCGTGGTTTTGGAAGAACGGGGCGCGTAAGCGCAGATTGTTGAGGAGGCTGCTTTGGGCCGAAAAGTACATCCCATTGGCTTTCGCCTGGGCACGGTTGAAAACCATCGTTCTCGCTGGTACGCCGAGGGCAAGGAATACACCGACCTCGTAGCCGAAGACCGCCAGATTCGGCAGATGGTCATGACGAGCCTGCCGGATGCGCAAATCTCGAAGGTCGAGGTCGAGCGTTTCCCGCCCAATCAGGTGCGCGTTACGGTGCATTCGGCCAAGCCCGGTGTGATCATCGGACGCAAGGGCGCCACGGTCAACGCGCTGCGCAACGACTTGCAGCAGGCGACCAACAAGCGCGTGAAGCTGGATATCGCGGAAATCGAGCATCCTGAACTGGACGCCCGCCTGGTTGCGCTGAGCATTGCGGACCAGTTGGGCCGGCGCATCTCGCACAAGCGGGCCATGAAGCAGGCCGTGTTGCGGGCGCTCAAGTCCGGCGCGGATGGCTGCATGATCCGCTGTGGCGGCCGGCTGGCCGGGTCCGAAATGGCCCGTGTCGAGACGGTGCGCGAGGGCCGGGTGCCGCGGCATACGCTGCGGGCCGAGCTCGATTATGCCAAGGAAGAAGCGCTGACCACCTATGGCCGCATCGGCATCAAGGTGTGGATCTACAAGGGCGAGCGGTTGCCCGGCGCGAGTGAATGAGGATTGAAGCTGCCGGATGGTGCTGGGGCAGCAGCCCTGCGCCCAGCGGCCAGCTTCGATTTGGAGGAGTATTCGTATGTTGATGCCGAAACGCGTCAAGTATCGCAAGCAGCATCGCGGGCGCCGTCGGGGCCTGGCGAGCCGGGGCAACGAAGTCAACTTCGGTGAGTTCGGCTTGCAGGCACTTGGTCCGGCGTGGCTCGACAGCCGCCAGATCGAGGCCGCCCGCCGCGCCATCGTCCGTTACCTGCGCCGCGGCGGCAAGCTGTGGATTCGGGTGTTCCCGGATCATCCCGTGACCAAGCGGCCTGCCGAGACCCGCATGGGTGGGGGCAAGGGTGCGGTGGAATACTGGGCAGCGGTCGTACGGCCGGGCCTGATCCTGTTCGAGGTGGCCGGCGTGTCCGAAGAAGAGGCGCGCGCCGCGATGCGGTTGGCGTCTCACAAGTTGCCCATCCCCACGCAGTTCGTGCGGCGTGAGCTGGGGGAGGTGGCCTGATGCGCGCCAGTGAGATTCGGAATCTGTCGCAGAATGAGATCGCGCGGCGGCTGGACGAGGCCCATCACGAGATGTTCAACCTGCGTTTTCAGTATGCCACGGGCCAGTTGAAGAACACCGCGCGGCTGAGCGAAGTGCGCCGCGAGATTGCCCGCCTGCGCGGCATCTTGCGCGAGCGCGAGTTGGCGACTGCCGAGGGAGAATAACGATGGAAGCACAACGTAAGCGTTTGATCGGCCATGTCGTCAGCAACAAGATGGACAAAACCGTGGTGGTCGTCGTGCAGCGCACGCGCCGGCACCCCCTGTATGGCAAGGTGATCCGGCTCAGCAAGCGCTACAAGGCGCACGATGAGGACAACGCCTGCCAGATGGGCGATGAGGTGCGGATTGTTGAGTCGCGGCCTTACAGCAAGGACAAGCACTTCCGGGTCGAGGCGATCCTGAAGCGCGCGGCCCAGATTGACACCACTCCGCTGCAGGCGGACCAGCAGCTCGCGGAGGGTTGAGGCGATGATTCAGCAGGAAAGCCGACTTAAGGTTGCAGATAACACCGGGGCCAAGGAACTCCTGTGCATCCGGGTGTTGGGCGGCTCCATGCGGCGTTATGCGCATCTCGGGGATGTGATTATCGCCACAGTCAAGCAGGCTGCACCGAACGGCGCGGTGAAAGAGGGCGATGTGGTGCGCGCAGTCGTCGTGCGCACGACCTATCCGCACAAGCGGGCGGACGGTTCGGCCATTCGTTTCGATGACAATGCCGCCGTGATTATCGACCAGATGCGAGCGCCGCGCGGCACGCGTATCTTCGGGCCGGTGGCCCGTGAGCTGCGCGACCGCGGCTACATGCGCATCGTGTCACTCGCGCCGGAAGTGCTGTAGGGGTTGCAGGTTGAAGGTTCGAAGGTTGAAGGTTCTGACTCTGACGCATAACCTGTAACCTGGAACCTGTAACTGTCGAAGAGGTAAGGATGAACATCAAAAAGGGCGATAAGGTGGTGGTCATTTCCGGTGACGACCGCGGCAGCGAGGGCGAGGTGCAGCGCGTGATCCGGGCCAAGTGGGGCAAGGGTCGCAAGGCGGGCGAGCGCAAGGTCGAGGCGGATCGCGTCGTGGTGGCAGGCGTCAACCTGATCAAGAAGCACCAGCGCCGCACCGGCAATGTCAATACCCAGTTCGGCATCATCGAGCGCGAAGCGCCGATTCACATTTCGAACGTCATGCTCGTCTGCCCGAAGTGCGGCAAGGCCACGCGCGTGGGACATCAGACTTTCGCAGATGGCACGCGGGCCCGCCTGTGCAAGCAGTGTGGCGAAACGATTGATGCGTAAAGGGCTGGGCCGGCGCCCTGGCGCCCGGTCAGCCTGGCAGGCATCGCTCCGCTCAGGGCAGCCGAGCCGCCCTGTACACGGACAGGAGTAAGTTGAGATGGCAACACCTAGATTGTTGGAGCGCTACCGCACTGAAGTGGTGCCTGCGCTGGAAAAAGAGTTCGGTTACGCGAACATCATGCAGGTGCCGCGGATCGTGAAGGTCGTACTCAACATCGGCATGGGCGAGGCGCTGCAAAACGCGAAGGCGTTGGACGCGGCGGCCGGTGACTTGCAGACCATCGCCGGCCAGAAACCGGTCTTCACGAAGGCGAAGAAGTCGGTAGCGGCCTTCAAGCTGCGCGAGGGCAACACGATCGGCGTGACGGTGACGCTGCGCAGCGAGCGGATGTGGAGTTTCCTGGACCGGCTGATCAATATCGCGCTGCCGCGCCTGCGTGACTTCCGCGGCATTTCGCCGGATTCCTTTGATGGTCACGGCAATTACAGCCTGGGGCTGCGCGAACAGCTGCTGTTCCCGGAGATCCAGTACGACAAGATTGATAAAGTGCGCGGGATGGCCATCACCATCGTGACGACGGCGCAGACGGACGAAGAAGGCCGCCGGTTGCTGCAACTGATGGGCATGCCGTTCAGCAAGTAGGAGGAATCTGTGGCGAAAACATGTATGCCGATCCGCGAACAGCGCCGCAAGTATGCGGTGCGTGTGCGCAACCGCTGCAGCATCTGCGGCCGGCCGCGGGGCTATATGCGCCGGTTTGATCTCTGCCGCATTTGCTTCCGTGATCAGGCGTTGCGGGGCAATCTGCCCGGGGTCGTCAAGT
Organism: Chloroflexota bacterium; assembly: GCA_029555885.1. The sequence continues at coordinate 7,212 of JAKPQT010000553.1, forward strand.
CGAGCTGGTAAAGGCTCACCCGTCGAGGGCTGAGCACACCCGTGAGGGAATGCCCCGCCGAGGGGCCGGAATCCTGGATTGGGCCATCCGCTGCCAATCGCGGCTGACTCGAATCCCAGGTGATCCGTTTGAAGGAGTAAGTAATGGTCAACGATCCGATCGCCGATATGCTGGCGCGAATTCGCAACGGCATGCTGGTGCGGCATAAACAAGTCGTCGTGCCGGGCTCGAAGGTCAAGGTGGCGGTGGCGCGCATCCTGAAGGATGAGGGCTTCATCAAGGACTTCGAGGTTACGAAGGACACCCCTCAACCGCAACTGCGGGTGGTGCTGAAGTACGACCGCGACCGCAAGTCGATTGTCACCGGGATGAAGCGGGTGAGCCGGCCAGGCCGCCGCGTCTACGTGAAACGCTCGGAGATCCCGTGGGTCCTCAGCGGGCTGGGCATTGCCATTCTGAGCACGCCGCAGGGGATCATGTCCGACCAGAAAGCGCGTCGGCTGGGTCTGGGCGGCGAAGTGCTCTGCTACGTGTGGTAGGAGGCAGGACAGTGTCGCGTATTGGTAAACTACCGGTCTCGCTGCCGAAGGGCGTGAGCATTACGGTGGGCGAGTCCAACCTGGTGACTGTGAAAGGGCCGAAGGGCCAGTTGCAGCAGCAGTTACCCCAGGAGATGGGCATCGAAGTGGCCGACAGCGAAGTGGTCGTGAACCGGCCGAGCGATGCCAAGACCCACAAGGCGCTCCACGGATTGACCCGGGCCCTGCTGAACAACATGGTGACCGGCGTCAACAGTGGGTTCAGCCGGGTGCTCGAGGTGGAAGGCGTCGGCTACCGGGCTGGCCTGATGGGCAAGAACCTGGTCGTCATCGTCGGCTACTCGCATCCGGTCGAGTTCATGCCGCCGCCCGGCATTGCCTTTGAGGTCGATAAGTCTGGCCGTGTCATTACGGTCAGCGGTATCGATAAACAAGCTGTGGGCCAGATGGCCGCTCAGATCCGCGAACTCCGCGCGCCGGAGCCCTACAAGGGCAAGGGCATCCGCTATCAGGGCGAGGTTGTGCGCCAGAAGGCGGGCAAGAGCGGTAAAGTTGGCGGTAAGGGTAAGAAGTAGAGTTAGCTCGGAGAAGGTCAATGGCCGAAAAATCGAGTCAAGTCGCTCGCCAGCGCCGCCATGAGCGGATTCGCCGCCACGTGCAGGGTACGGCAGAGCGCCCCCGTCTGAATGTGTTCCGCAGCCTGCAGCATATCTATGCGCAGGTGATTGATGACGAGCGCGGGCATACGCTGGCCTCGGCATCCACGATTGATCCGGACCTGCGCGAGCAGTTGGACGGGTTGAACAAGTCGCAGCAGGCCGCGCGGGTGGGCCAGTTGGTGGCTCAACGGGCCCTGGCACAGGGCCTCAAGAAGGTTGTCTTCGATCGCGGCGGTTACCCGTACCACGGCCGCATCAAGGCGCTGGCCGATGGCGCTCGCGAGGGCGGGCTAGAGTTCTAGCTAGTTGGAGGTCTGATGCCAGGCAAAGAGAGAAGAGGGCCAGGACAGGGCACCGGTGGCCCCGGCGGGCAGAACCGTGATCGACAGGGCCAGGGGCAAGGCCAGGGCCAGGGTCGTGAGCGACAGCAGCGCCGGCCGCGCGAGCGCGAAGAAGAGCGCGATCAGCTCGACGAGCGCGTGGTGCATGTTGCCCGTACATCCAAGGTGCTTAAAGGCGGCCGCCGGTTTGCCTTCCGGGCAGTGGTGGTCGTCGGTGATAATCATGGGCAGGTCGGGTTCGGCGTCGGCAAGGCGCGCGAGGTACCCGAGGCCGTCCGTAAGGCGTCCGAGCGCGCGCGGGGCAGCATGCGCCGGGTTCCCACGGCTGGGACGACGATCCCGCACATCGTCACGGGTGACTTCAGCGCGGCGCGCGTGTTGCTGCGGCCGGCGTCGCCCGGCACCGGCGTTATCGCCGGCGGCGGCGTGCGTGCGGTCCTCGAGGCCGCAGGCATCCGCGACATCCTGACCAAGTCGCAGGGCAGCGCCAATATGCTGAACGTCGTGGCGGCCACCTTCAAGGCCCTGGGTTCGCTCAAGGACCCGGAGGAAGAGGCCAAGCGGCGCAACCGGCCCGTCGAGGCGTTGACCCCGTACTGGCTGCGTGGAGGGAAAGATGGCGAGCAATAAGAAGCTGCACGTCACCTACTCGACCAGCTCGATCGGTGTCAAGAAAGATCAGAAGGAAACCGTACGGCGATTGGGCCTGCGCAAGCTGGGGCAGACCGTGGAACATGACGACACCCCTGTGGTGCGCGGCATGATCCACAAGGTGCGCCACCTGGTCACCGTAGAGGAAGTGGACGCATGAAGCAGCATGATTTGCAACCGGCTCCCGGTTCACGAAAAGACTCGACGCGCGCGGGCCGCGGTATCTCTGCGGGCCGCGGCAAGACGGGCGGCCGTGGCACGAAGGGCCAGAACTCACGCTCCGGCGGGACGAAGCGCCCGTACTTCGAGGGCGGCCAGTTGCCCCTCGTGCGCCGGCTGCCGCATCTGGCCGGGTTCAAGAACCGCTGGCGGGTGGAGTATGCGCCGGTCAACCTGGAACGGCTGAGCATCTTCGAGGCGGGCACGGAAGTGACGCCCGAACTGATGATGGCGATGGGGCTGATCAAGTCCGCGGCGCGGCCGGTCAAGGTGCTCGGTGACGGTGAGCTCGGTGTGGCCCTGACTGTCAAGGCACACAAGTTTTCGACCTCCGCGCGGGAGAAGATCCTGGCGGCGGGCGGCTCCGTCGAAGAGCTGACGCACGAAGCATGACGCATGACGGACGACGAGCGATGGACGAACGGCGGCTGAATATCAGCAGTCCTTCGTCCCTCGTTGCGTCCCCCATCAGCGGTCTGCCGTCTTCCGTCCACAAGGGAGAGCACTATGATTGAAGCCGTCCGCAATGCGTTTCGGCTGCCCGACCTGCGCCGCAAGCTGTTGATTACCCTGGGTATCCTGGTCATCTACCGGCTGGCGTCGCATATCCCGGTGCCCGGCGTGAATCGTGAGGCCCTGGCGACGATCTTTCAGCAGAACCAGTTATTGGGCCTGCTCAACCTGTTGTCAGGCGGCGCACTGAGCAACTTCTCGGTCATGGCGATGGGGGTGTACCCGTACATCACCGCCTCCATTATCGTGCAGTTGTTGGTTCCCATCATCCCCCAACTGCAAGAACTGCAGAAAGAGGGTGAAGCGGGCCGCACGAAGCTGAACCAGTACACCAACATCCTGACGATCCCGTTGGCGCTGCTGCAGGGGTTCGGCCAGTCTTCGCTGCTGGCAAATCCCGGCGCGACGACGGCCGGTGCGGTGTTGAGCGAGTTCGGGTTCCGCACGTATCCGCTGCAGACGATCGTCATCCTGGCTTCGCTGACCGCGGGCACGATGCTGGCGATGTGGCTCGGCCAGTTGATTACCGAACAGGGTATCGGCAACGGCGTCTCCATCATCATCTTCGGCGGCATCATTGCCGGTCTGCCGGCCAATATCCGCTCGACCCTGGTGCAGGGCGGTGTCTTGCAGTTGATTGCGTTCCTGCTGGTGACGGTCTTTACGGTCGCCATCATCGTGGTCGTGCAAGAAGGCCAGCGCCGGATTCCGGTGCAGTATGGCAAGCGGGTGCGGGCCATGCGCGGCAACCGGCTCATGGTGGTCGGCGGGCAGAGCACGCATGTGCCGCTGCGGGTCAACTCCGCAGGCATGATCCCGCTGATCTTTGCCAGCAGTATGCTGGTGTTCCCGGGAACGATTGCCAGCTATCTGTTGAACTCGCCCAGCACCGTCGTGCGCAACATCGCGACGGGCGTGTATAACTTCTTTAGCTGGGATAATCCGCCGTACTGGATCATGTACTTTGTCCTGGTCGTGGCGTTTACGTACTTCTATACGGATGTGATCTTCCGCCAGCAGAATCTTTCGGAGACGCTGCAGCGCCAGGGTGGGTTTATCCCGGGCATCCGGCCGGGCATCAATACGGAGCGCTACCTGAACCGGGTCCTGTCGCGCATCACGCTGGTCGGCGCGCTGTTCCTGGGGTTCGTGGCGATTCTGCCGTGGCTGGTGCACCTGGTCTTCGGCATTGCCAATGCGGGGGCGCGGGCATCCTCTACGACGCTGCTGGTTTCAAGCACGGGCCTGCTGATCGTGGTCGGCGTGGTGCTCGACACCATGAAGCAGCTCGAAGCGCAGCTCTTGATGCGGCACTACGAAGGCTTCATCCGGAAGTAGAGGAACGGAAACATGAACGTCGGGCAACCCTTGTATATCGTCATGTTAGGGGCGCCGGGTGCAGGTAAGGGTACGCAGGCCCGATTGCTGTCCGAGGCGTTGGGCCTGCCGCAGGTTTCTTCCGGCGATATCTTCCGGGAGAACCTGAAAAACCAGACGCCGCTCGGCCTGCTGGCGAAGCAGTACATGGACGCCGGGGGGCTGGTCCCCGACGATGTGACGATCAATATGGTGATGGACCGCTTGGGCCGGCCGGACTGCGCCCGCGGGGTCATCCTGGATGGCTTCCCGCGCACTCTGGCGCAGGCGGACGCGCTCGACCAGGCACTCCAGAGCCGGGGGCAGCGCATCGGCGTGGCCCCGCTGCTCGAAGTGGCCGACGAGGCCGTCATTGCGCGATTGGCAGGCCGTCGAGTTTGCCGTGAGTGCCAGGCGATGTATAATATAGATTCGTCGCCGTCGCAGGTCGAAGGCAAGTGCGATAAGTGCGGCGGCGAGCTGTATCGCCGCGCGGACGACGATCCCGAGACGGTACGCAACCGGCTGTTTGTGTATTACAAACAGACGGCGCCGTTGATCGGCTACTACTATGCGCACCGTTTGTTGGTGCCGCTCAGCGGCGACCGGCCGGTCGAGGTGGTGCAGGCCGACTTGCGGGCGGCAGTGGATGCGGCGGCGAGCGCCCAGGTGCATTAGGTGGTGGTCCTCAAGTCGCGCAACGAGATTGCGCTGATGCGCGAGGCGGGGCGGATCGTGGCGCGGGTCCACGATGCGCTGCGCGAGATGATCCGGCCCGGAGTCACGACGGCTGAGCTGGATGCGAAGGCTGAGGCAATCATTCGCGGCCACGATGCCATACCGGCGTTCCTGGGCTATCCGCACACGGGGCGGAACGATTTCCCGGCCACCATCTGCGCCTCCATCAACGAGGAAGTGGTCCACGGCATCCCGAGCCAGCAGCGCTGGCTGGAGCCGGGCGACATCATCAGCATTGACGTGGGCGCCATCTACAAGGGGTGGGTGGGCGATTCGGCCTGGACCTACCCGGTGGGCCAGATCGACGAGGAGAGCCAGCGGTTGCTCGCCGCGACCGAGGGGAGCCTGTGGGCAGGGATTGCGCAGGCGCGGCCCGGTCACTTCCTGTCCGATGTCTCGCGGGCGATCGAGAATCATGTGACGCAACACCATTTCTCGGTGGTGCGCGAGTACACGGGACACGGGGTAGGGCGGCGCATGCATGAGGAGCCGCAGGTGCTCAACTTCGTGCCGTCCGGCGCAGGCCGGGGGCCGAAGCTGCGTCCCGGGTTGACGATGGCACTGGAGCCGATGGTCAACGTCGGTACCTGGCGCACTCGTGTGCTGGCCGACGGTTGGGTGGTGGTAACGGCAGACGGCCAACGCTCGGCACACTTCGAGCATACGATTGCCGTCACCGAAGGTGAACCGGAAGTTCTGACGGTTTTGTGACCGGCAGCCCCGGCGGTTGGGCCGGGGGTGGGCCGGCGTAGGAGTGATCACGTGAAAGTTCGACCTTCTGTCAAGCGCATCTGCGCTAAGTGCAAGATCGTACGGCGCAACGGGGTGGTGCGGGTTATCTGCACGAACCCAAAGCACAAGCAGCGCCAGGGTTAATCAGGTTTTTGGGAGGAGCGCATGGCTCGTATTGCTGGTGTAGACCTGCCGCGGGATAAGCGGGCGGAAATCGGCCTGACTTATATCTTCGGCATTGGGCCGACGTCAAGCAAGGAGATTCTGCAGATGACGGGCATCAGCCCGGACCTGCGGATCAAGGACCTGGACGAGGCTCAGATCGCGCGGCTGCGCGATGTCATCGAGCGAAACTACAAGGTGGAAGGCGACCTGCGGCGTGAGGTCAACATGAACATCAAGCGCCTGCAGGAAATCGGCAGCTACCGCGGCCTGCGGCATCGCCGCAATCTGCCGGCGCACGGCCAGCGCACCCGGACGAACGCCCGCACGAAGCGCGGCGCCCGCAAGACGGTGCCCGGCAAGAAGCGCGCCCGGAAGTAATAGGGAGTTGGAGCTACAGAATGCCTAGACCGACAGCAACTAGCCCCGCAGCGGGGCGCCGAGCGCGGCGTGCCGGTCCGCGCCGTGAGAAGAAGCAGGTGCCGCAGGGCCAGGTGCACATTCAGTCCACGTTCAACAACACGATTGTCACTGTGACGGATCCGCAGGGCAATACGTTGACCTGGACGAGCACCGGGGCTGCGGGTTTCAAGGGTTCGCGCAAGAGCACGCCCTATGCCGCGCAGTTGGCGGCGGCGCAGGCGGCCAAGCAGGCCATGGACCTGGGCATGCGCGAGGCCGATGTCTTTCTGAAGGGGCCTGGCCCCGGCCGCGAGTCGGCGATTCGTTCGTTGCAGGCCGCGGGGCTGCGCGTGCGCTCCATCACGGACATCACGCCCATTCCGCATAACGGTTGCCGCCCGCCGAAGAAGCGGCGCGTCTAGTCGGAAGCTGGAAGCAAGAAGCTGGAACGCTGTACAACGCAGTATCCAGTGGCAGCATCCAGCGCCAGTAACCAGTTTCCAGTCCTTGGGGAGAGGGATGAAAGTCGCCAAGCTGTAAACCTCTCGACCCCGCTGAGACGGGACTCCGAACAGTTATTTTCTAGTGGAGGAAAAGTTGGCACGTAATACAGATCCGGTGTGCAGGCTCTGCCGCCGTGAGGGCATGAAGCTGTACTTGAAGGGCGACCGCTGCTATTCGCCGAAGTGCGCCGTTGAGAAGCGCAACTATGCGCCGGGCATGCACGGCAAGAAGGGCTCGTTCAGGCACAAGGAATCCGATTTCGCCATGCAGTTGCGCGAGAAGCAAAAGGCTCGCCGCATCTACGGGGTGCAGGAACGCCAGTTCCGGCGCTATTTCCGCAGCGCGTTGCGCGTGAAGGGACAGACGGGCGTCACGCTCCTCGTCCTGCTTGAGCGCCGCCTGGACAACGTTGTGTATCGCATGGGCCTGGCCGACTCGCGCCCGCAAGCGCGCCAGTTAGTGCGCCACGGCCACTTCATGGTCAATGGGCATAACCATAATGTGCCTTCCTATCTCGTCGAGATCGGTGATGTGATCGAGGTGCGCCCCACCAGCCGGAGCAATGGCTATTTCAAGGCCCTTGCGGACCGGATGGGGCAGCGCACGATGCCGGAATGGTTGCAGTTCGACGAGGCTCGCATGAGCGGCCGCGTGCTCAACCAGCCGGACCGCCAGTCGGTTGACCTGCCGATGAACGAGCAGTTGATCGTCGAGTACTACAGCCGGTAGAACAGTTGAAGGTTGGAGAGTTGAAGGTTGGAGGTTCGAGCCGGGAGTGCCCACCTGCAACCTGCAACCTGTGAACCTGCAACCCGTCACGGCTAGGAGGGTGCAACTTTGCTTAGTTTTGTGCTGCCCAAGATTGAGCGTGAAGCCAGTGCGCGCAACTATGGGCGGTTCGTGATCGGGCCGATGGAAAGCGGTTATGGCATCACGCTGGGCAATGCCCTGCGGCGGGTGCTGCTTTCATCGCTGCCCGGCGCCGCAGTCACCTCGGTGCGTCTCAGCGGCGTGCATCACGAATTCTCGCCAATTCCGAATGTTCGGGAGGACACGACCGCGTTGCTCCTGAATATCAAACAGTTGCGGTTGAAGTCTGAAATCGATGAGCCGGTGCGGTTGCACGTGGACGTGCGCAGCGAAGGCCCGGTCACGGCAGGCGACCTGGTCTGCCCGCCCGAGGTCGAGGTCATCAATCCGGAGCTGCTCCTGCTGACGGCGGACGCGCCCGATGTGGACCTGGACCTGGAGCTGACCGTCAGCCGCGGCCGCGGTTACTCCCCGGCTGAGGAGCGCGGGAAGCTGCCGCTGGGCGAGATTCCGGTGGACGCGATTTATACGCCGGTCCGCAAGGTGAACTACACCGTGTCGCGGGCGCGCATCGGCCAGCAGACCAACTATGACCGGTTGGTGCTGGAAATCTGGACCGACGGCACCACCACACCGGAAGCGGCGCTGCGTGAGTCTGCCCGCCTGTTGGTGCGCCATCTCACGCTGGTGGCGGGCGCGGATGTCCTGCCGGCGGAACAAGTCGCCGGTGAAAGCCATACTGTGCCGAGCCGGATCTTCGATGTGCCTATCGAGGACCTGGAGCTCTCGGTGCGGGCGTACAACTGCCTGAAGCGCGCCGGCATCACCAAGGTTGGTGAGGTATTGGAGAAGCTGGAGAAGGGCGAGGAGGAGATTCTTGCCATTCGCAACTTCGGTCGCAAGTCTCTGAATGAGCTGGTCCAGCGTCTTGACCTTAAGGGCTATCTGTCTGCCATCTCGTACGAACCCACCGCCACCGGCGAAGTGGATGACGAGGGCGAGCTAGACGAAGAGCTGTAAGCAAAACTGTGGGGGTTATTCGATGAAACATCGGGTTGCAGGACGAAAACTGGGCCGCAATACAAGTCAGCGCAGCGCGTTGCTGCGCGGCCTCATCACCGAGCTGTTCCGGCATGACCGCATCAGCACGACCGAGGCGAAGGCCCGCTTCATGCGCGGCGATGCCGAGCACCTGATTACAATCGCCAAGAACTCGTTGGCCGAGGGCGGCAACCAGGTTCATGCTCATCGTCTGGCGGCCAAAGTGCTGACCGATCCGGAAGTCACGAAGCGCCTGTTCAACGAGATTGCCCCCCGCTTTACCGAGCGGCCGGGCGGCTACACCCGCATGGTCAAGATCGGCCCGCGGGTTGGTGACGGTGCGGAGATCGTGGTCCTCGAACTGGTCGAGAAGGGCGCCAGCGCAGAAGCGCCGGCCGCCGATGCGAAGGCGGCCCGCGGCCGGAAGTAAAGCCGGATAGGGACCCGGCTCCGGCTGGAGCCCGGGTCTGCTGAACACAGGCACTTTCACAGGCAGAGATACACATGCAGGCAGCGGGCGAGGGGCCGGCGCGCCGGCCCATGCGTGCCACTGTGGCCTATGATGGGACCGACTTCCTCGGCTTCCAGTTGCAGGCGGACGGGCGCACGGTGCAGGGGGTTCTCGAAGCCGCCTTGCGCCAGGTGACGGACAGCCCCGCTGAACCGGGGCCGCGCGTCATCGGCTCCGGTCGCACAGATGCCGGGGTCCACGCGACGGGCCAGGTGATCGGGTTTCGGGTGGCGTGGCGCCATCCCGTGCCTGACCTGCTGCGGGCGCTCAATGCCGTCCTCCCGCCGGATGTGGTCCTTCTGGACCTGGCCCCGGCTGCGGAGCACTGGCATGCCCGGTTCAGTGCGGTGCAGCGCGACTATGCGTACACGGTGCTGAACCAACCGTTGCGGTCGCCCCTGGAGCGGCGCTATGTCCACCTGGTGACTGCGCCACTGGACCTTGACCGGATGCAGGCGGCTGCGGCCCTGCTGGTGGGCGAGCACGACTTCGCCAGCTTTGGTCAGGCAATGCAGCCAGGCGAAACAACGGTCCGGCGCATCTTCCGGGCCACCTGGCGGCAGGAGGGCGGGCGGCTCATCTTCGAGGTGAGCGGCAACGCCTTCCTCAGGGGGATGGTGCGGGCGCTGGTCGGGTCGCTGCTGTATGTGGGTCAGGGTCGCTGGCCGGTCGAACGGCTGGCTGAAGTGCTGGCCGCGCGCCAGCGGGCGCTCGCCGCTCCACCCGCCCCTGCCTGCGGGTTGTGCCTGGTCAAGGTGCATTACACAGACGAGACGAATTACAACGACGAATGACGAACGATGACGAATGACGAGTGCTGGATGACCGGCGAACGGACGGGTGTGGAACTCGCCTTCGTCCTCCGTCCTTTGTCCTTCGTCGCTAACAGGAGTAACACATGAGGACCTATTCCGCAACAGCCAGGGACGCCGAAGAGAGCCGCGAGTGGTTCGTGGTGGATGCCGCGGGCCAGAACCTGGGCCGTCTGGCGACCCAAATTGCGTCTGTTTTGAAGGGCAAGCACAAGCCGATTTACACGCCGGGCATGGACTGCGGCGACTTCGTGATTGTGGTGAATGCTGACAAGATCAGCGTGACGGGCGGCAAGCTGGACGATAAGATGTACTATCGCTTCTCCGGCTATCCGAGCGGGCTGGCCGAGATCAGCCTGCGCGATCAACTCAAGAAGCACCCCGAGCGGGTCATTCAGGCCGCGGTGCTGGGCATGCTCAACCGCAACCGCCAGCGCCGCCAACTGATCAAGAAGCTCAAGGTCTACGCCGGGCCGGAACATCCGCACCAGGCGCAGCAGCCGAAGCCATTCCCGCTTGCGTAAGGAGAAGGTATAGATGTCAGCCAGGTATTATGAGGCAGTTGGGCGCCGCAAGACCAGCACCGCACGCGTGCGGCTGTATCCCGGCACCGGCACCATCTTGGTCAACGAGCGGCAGATGGCCGAGTACTTCCCGCGCGAGACCGATGTGCTGGCGATCACCCGCCCGTTGCAGATGACGGAAACCGCGGATAGCTACAACATCAGCATCCAGGTGGCCGGCGGCGGGCTCACGGGCCAGGCGTATGCAGCGGCGATGGGCATTGCCCGCGCGCTGTGCGTCGCGGATGAAAATCTGCGCTCCGTGCTGAAGAAGAACGGCTTCCTCGCCCGCGATGCGCGCGCGAAGGAACGCAAGAAGTTCGGCCTCAAGCGCGCCCGCAAGGCCCCGCAGTATACGAAGCGTTAACCTGGTTACAGGTTGGAAGGTTTGCAGGTTGCAGGTTATTCGTTAGCCTGCAACCTGTAACCTTTTAAACCTGCAACCTGTAACCGGAGGCAGCGTGCGCGTCGGCATCCTGACCGTCAGTGACCGGAGCGCCCGCGGGGACCGCGAGGACCTCAGCGGGCCAGCTTTGGCGCGCGCGGTGAGCGAGCGGCTGGCCGGTGCAGTCGTCGCGCAGACGGCCATTGTGCCGGACGAGCGCGGTGAAATTGCGGCGACGTTGCGGCAGTGGGCGGATGAGTTTGGATTAGAGCTGATCCTGACGACCGGCGGAACGGGCGTCGCGCCGCGCGATGTGACGCCGGAGGCGACGCTGGCTGTCGTGGAGCGACTGACGCCGGGGCTGGCGGAGGCGATGCGGGCGGAGAGCCTGCGTGTGACCCCGCACGCCATGTTGAGCCGGGGCGTCGCGGGCATCCGGGGCCGCACGCTAATCGTCAATCTCCCCGGCAGCCCGAAGGGCGCGGTGGAGAACCTGCTGACGATCCTGTCGGTGCTGCCCCATGCCGTCGAGCTGCTGCAAGAGGACCCGGATGCCGAACGGCATCATTAGCACCATCCGCATTTGAGAATGCGGACTCCGCTTCAGAGTACGCACTTCAGGGCACAATCGCAAGCTGGCGGAAGGGGCCCGTCTTGAGACGGTCCCAGTACCCGCGCTGCTCCAGCCCGCCGGCGGAGAAGACCGCCACCCCCTGCGTGCCGACCCCGCGGGCATAGTCGATGCGTTCCATGATCCCCTCGAACGGCGCGACGCTCCCGCCGACCCCCAGCCAGACCTGCCCCTGATCTTTGAGCCCCGCATGGCTGTCCGCACACGCGCGCCACTTATTGATATCGCCATCGAACGTTGGCCCGTAAATCATCGGGACCAGCACGTCGAGCGACCCCTCAGTCAACCAGCGGTGCGAATCCTGAAAATAGTCGTGGTACCCCTGCGAGGTGGGGAAGTTCATCGCAGGCGTCTTCTTGTACGTGAACCAGACCGCCGCGCTCAGCCGGGCCGCGGGCCGGATGCTGCGCATCATGGCGCGCACCTGGCCGACCCAGGCGGTGATCTGGCCGCGCTGCCAGTCCTCGCGCGTCACAGATGGGTTGGCGGCCTGCCAGCGCACGAGCGATTCCGGGTCTTGCGAGTACTGGCGGCCAGGATAGCGCACGCGGTCGAGATGGATGCCATCGACCGGGTAACGGGTCACGATGTCCTGGATGACGGCCAGGTTGTGCGCGTTGACCCGCTCGACGCCGGGGCTGCCCCAGACGTACTCGTGGCAGGGGACTTCGCCGCTGGGCGACTCCGACATGGGCCGCGGTCCGCTCGATCGCGTCGCGTGCACGCGCCAGTTCCCGTCGGCGCCCAGCGACCAGAATGGGTGCTCGGGCGCGGTGGGGGGCGGCTGCCCGCGGCCGCACTCCCAGATGGAATAAACATTGACATAAGCGTGGAGTTCCAGCCCGCGGCTGTGCGCGGCGCGGATGGCATGTGCCAGCGGATCCCACGCAGGGTCGTGGCCGAGGGAGGCGGCGGTCGTGCCGGTCAGCCGGTAGGCCCACGGTTCGAGGCCGGGCGCATAGTAGGCGTCACCCGTTGCGCGCACCTGGAAGAAGATGATGTTGAACCCGGCATCCGCGGCCCGGTCGAGCAGGTAGTCCAGCCGGGCGGCGCGCAGCGGCGGGCTGCCCCAGTCGAAGCGCGAGATCCACAGCGCCCGCGCCTCGGTCGTCAGCGCAAAGCCGTCTTCCATGACCTCACCCCCCGACCCCTTCTCCTGCGCGCAGGAGAGGGGGAAGCCGCATCAAAGCACAGCG
>JAKPQT010000577.1 GCA_029555885.1 Chloroflexota bacterium
TATCGCCTCCGTGCCGGTGACCGCTTCGGTCACCCCGATACCTTCGGTGCCGGTCATGGCCTCGGTTGGGGTCACGGCTTCGGCTGCACTGATGCCCGCCGTGCCGGTCATGGCCTCCGTGCCAGTTATCGCCTCAGTGCCGGTGACCGCTCCGGTCACCCCGACGCCTGCCGTGCCGGTCATGGCCTCGGTTGGGGTCACGGCTTCGGCTGCACTGATGCCCGCCGTGCCGGTCATGGCTTCGGTGCCGGTTATTGCTTCCGTACCGGTGACCGTCTCGGTCACCCCGACGCCTGCCGTGCCGGTCACGGCCTCGGCTGCACTGATGCCCGCCGTGCCGGTCATGGCCTCCATCCCGGTGATGGCCTCGGTTGTGGTCACGGCTTCGGCCGCACTGATGCCCGTCGTGCCAGTGATGGCCTCGGTGCCGGTTATTGCTTCCGTACCGGTGACCGTCTCGGTCCCGGTGACCGTCCCGGTCCCGGTGACCGTCTCGGTCACCGGGATAGGCTCAGTCCCGGTCACGACGCCAGTCACCGTTACCGCCTCGGTGACAGTCACGGCCCCAGTGACGGTGACGGTCGCAGTCGGCGTGATCGTGAGCGTCACTGTAGGTGTGACGGCCGTCTCCGCAGTCACGGTCTCGGTCATCGCGCCTGTCACCGCACCGCTGGCCGCGCCGGCTGCCGCGGCCCCGGTTGCGGTCAGTGTAGCCGTTGCCGTTACAGCCGCGCCCGGCTCCGGTGTTGCGAGGGGCGCCTGAGCTTGCGGTGTGCCGGTGATTTCGGTCGTGATGGTCAGGGGGTAGATGCGCGAGATTTCCGGCCCGGTGGGCTGTCCGGGCACGGGCGTAACCGGCCTGGGCGGAATCCAGAGCCGGTCACCGAGATAGAGCCAAAGATTGGGGCGCACCTTGGAAGGGTTCGCCTTGCGCAGTTCACGCGCCGGTACTCCCGTCGCCTGGGATACGGAGCGCCAGCTATCGCCAGGTTTGACCTGATACCAGTAGCCGGTCTCGCTTGCCCCCGGTACGATGGAAGCGCTGGGCGTCGGCTTCTCGCCGCCCGCCTGGGCTGGGGACTGTAGCAGGCCCAGAGTGAGGGCCAGGATGAGTCCAACCAGGATCGGCGACCAGGAAATAATGCGTCTTATCATTGTCCCTCTCCTGTGGCTAACGTCGCAAGTATCATATCACAAGAGAGGCAAATTGTCAGCGCACAAATTACACATTGAAGGTCTTAAAACGCCGTCCGGTGCTGGCAAGCTCATCTAGCATCCGCTTGGTGTCCTCGAAGTCTGCGCCGGCCAGCCGCTCCACCTTGCTGCCCCCAGCGATCAGCATCTGCTCGGTCTGGTACGACACACCGGCCACCCCGCCGACGATGGTCACATATTCGGCGTGGCTGGCGTCCTCCGGCGAGAAGCCCGCCGTGGGCCGGAAGCGGGCGAAGTAGTTCGTCGCTGCACCCCAGTCTTCGCGCGCCCAGCCAGCCGCGTTCTGCCAGAACAGCATGTAGTGGCCGATCGTCTTGCCCGAAGGCGGGATGATCAGCCCGGCCTGCACCTGGGCGATCCGCTCTCGGAGCATCTGCTTCCAGTTCTGGCCGGTGTTCCAGTCGCTGCCGGGGCAGGATGTGGCGTTCTGCGGATACTCCTTGTGCCCCATGACGTTGTTCAGCGGGATGTTGAGTTCCTGCATCAGCCACGCCACCAGATGGCCGACCTGCTCGATCTGCCGCTGCGTCGGAATCGCGCCGTTCACGAAGTTGCCGGCAATCGAGATGCCGACCGAGTAGGCGTTATTGTTATAGACCTGGTAAGAGACGGTTTCCAGCCGGTTCGTCTGATTGATCACCCCATCGGGCTGCACATAGAAGTGGTAGCCCATGCCGGGCCAGTCCTTGCCCACATGATAGGCGGCAATGCGCTCCGGCGTGATGTTCGCAGGCGCGGCGCTGTGATGGATCGCGATGTGCGTGATCTTGTCCCGCGTGCGCGTGTCATACTTGAGCGTCGCGTGCTTGGGCAGCTTGTCCACGATGTCGTTGATCTCCGGCGGCTGGACCCTGGTCGGCCCGGCTGAGCCGCCCGACTGTAACTGCCGGATCTGCTGCTCCAGCGCGACGATCCGGCTGTTGAGCGCCTGCTTCTCCTGCCCGGCCGCGCTCACCTGCTGCGCCAGGGCGGTCTTTTCCGTGGTCAGGCTCTGCACCTGTTGGGTGAGCGTCGTCTTGTCCTTCGTCAGCGTGGAGACCTCGTTCGTCAGCGTCGTCTTCTCGCTGGTGAGGGTCTGCACCTGCTTCGACAGGTTGCTCTTGTCGGCGTTGAGCGTCTGCACCTGGGCGTTGAGCGTGTTCACCTGCTGGGTCAGCGTCGCCACGCGCTGCGTCAGCTCGTTGACGTCGGGCGCCTGGCTGTTCAGACGGGCAAGCAACTCGTCGCGTTCCTGCTGCAACGCTGAGACCTTGCTCTGCGACTGGTTCAGCGCCGCCTGTAGCTGGCTGATCTGGCCGCGCAGCGCGGCCACCAGCACGGCATCCGCGGGCGACCCGCGGTCCGCGTCCGCGGCTCGCTGGATCTCTGCGACCGCCGCAAGCAGCGTCTCCTTCCACTTCTTGCCCTGGAGCCACTGAGTTCCGGGCGACTGAGTGACGATGAGTTCGCTCGCGCCCTTGATGTTTTCGACCGGGATGCCGTGTTCCTGCATCAGCCACGCAGTCAGCGCCGCGGTGGCCTGGATTTGTTCAGGCGTCGGGATCTCGGTCGAGAAGTTGCCCGCGACCGCGATATTGATGCCCTCGGCGATCCACGGCTGCGCCAGGTCCACGACCTCGGTCAGGCTGTTGGTCTGGACGATCTTGCCTTCACCGGTAATCAGGTACTGGTAGAGGATGGAACCCCACCGGCTCAGGTGCGCGGCCGCGATGCGCTCGACCGTGACATTCGCGCCGACCGCCGTGTGGTTGATGACGATGTATTTGATCCGGTCGAGCGGCCGCGGCTTGAGGCTGTCGGGCTTGCGCGTCAACTGCGCCGCGATGTCGGTGATCTCCGGCTGCGGCACCCCGCCGCCCCCGCTGCCGCCGCGGAGCGCGTCCAGCTCCGTCTGCAGCGATTCAAGCTGTACCTGCAGCGCATCTCGCTCCTGAACCAGGGCCGTCCGCTGCTGTTCGAGCGTCGCCCGCTGTTGTTCGAGGGCCGCACGCGCGTCCTCCGCAACGGCCAGGCTGCCCTGCAGCGCAGTGAGCTGCTGCTCCAGCGTGCTCACCCGGCTGCGCAGCGCGGCCAGCTCGCCGCTGTCGACCTGCGGGCTGCCGCTGGGCACAGCCGCCACGCGCGCCAGCAGTTGGTCCTTCCACCGCTGCCCCTGCAGCCATTGCAGGCCGGGCGAACGCGTGACGATGAATTCGCCCGCGCCCTTGACCACGCTGGCCGGCAGGTTGAACCGGCTCAACAGCCACGCAACGAGCCGCGCCAGCGCATCGAGCTGCGCGTCGCTGGGCACCGTCTCATCGAAGTTCCCGGCCACGTAGATGTTGATGCCGTTGTAAATCCAGGCCTGGTCCGCCGTCACGACCTGATCGAGCGGATTGGTCTGCTGAATCTGGCCGTCGCCCGTGATGAAGTACTGCCCCACGATGCCCGGCCAGCGCGCGCGCTGGGCCTGGGCCACACGATCCGCGCCGACCTCCGGCCGCACGCCGGTGTGATTGATGACGATGTGCTGGATGTCGCTGAGCGGCCGCGCAGCGAAGCCCGCCGGGTCACGCGCGAGTTGGTGGGTGATGTCGGTCATCTCCGGCTCGCTCGCGCCGCCGCCGCCCGCCTTCAGCCGCTCCACCGTGCTCTCAAGCGCGGCGATCTTCTCGTTCAGCATCGCGATGCGCTGGCGCAGTTCCAGAGCATCCTGGGCTGCCAGCCGCAGCCGGACCTTGCCCTCATGCTCTTCCATCGCAATGCGCTGCCAGTCCTGCGTCTTCAGTCCGCTGTCGGGGTGGACGTATTCCTCGTTGAGCGGGTAGCCCGTGATGTCCAGCCCGTACTGGCGGTAGAAGGCCGCAAACTGGCCCTTTGCCGTCTTCCCCGTCACGTCGAAGCGGATGGGGCTGGTGTCGGGCACCGCCGGCGCTTCAGGCACTTTCGGTGTCGTCGGTGTTGGCGGCGTTGGCGGCGTCGTGGGCGTCGTGGGCGTCGGCGCAGGTGTGACGGGCACAACCGGCTCCTTGCTCAACAGCGACTCCCACTCGTACCGGTGCGCCATGGCCTGCCGGAAGTCCTCGATGACGCCTGCCTTGCCGTCGATGCCCCACTTGTCCACATTCGGCCAGCGGTACAGGATGACGGCTCGGATGAGCTGGTTGCCCGGCTGCCGGTTCCACCAGTCGATCTCGCCATAGGCACGCTGCACCCAGCCGATGTTCTCGT
>JAKPQT010000635.1 GCA_029555885.1 Chloroflexota bacterium
CATCCTGAGCGGGTGGACGGGCTATTGCTCCCGACAGTGCAAGGCTAGTCGAAGGATGCGCCTCACGCGGCCGCCCCTTCGACTGCGGTCGGCCCGCACAGCGGGCTGCTCTCCGCTCAGGGTGCTCCGCAAGTTTCTGCCCCCACCGTGAAACGCACCCCGTTCGGCGCGATGATTAGACGTATCTACCGCTCGCGGGGTATAATGGGCGTTGCGTTTGACCATGACTGATGCCAGGGGAGGACACCGTGCGCCGACTCGCTGAGATCCAGGCCGCGCTCCGTGCCGAGGGGCTGGACGGCTGGCTGCTCTATGATTTCAAGGAACTCAATCCCATCGCGCGGCGCGTGGCCGGCATGCCGGCGGACCGCTTCCTGAGCCGCCGGTGGGCCTGCTATATCCCCGCGCAGGGCGAGCCGCGCTGGCTGGCCCACGCCATCGAGGCGGGCGGGCTGCGCGATCTCGCGCCGGGCATCGCGTCGTATGTCTCCTGGCAGTCATGGCCGGAGGCGCTGCGCACGCTCATCGGCGGCGCCCAGCGCATCGCCATGGAGGTTTCGCCGGGCTGCGCGATCCCGTACATCAGCCGCGTGGACGCGGGCACGGTCGAGCTGATCCGCAGTCTGGGCGTCGAGGTCGTGACCTCTGCGGACCTGGTGCAGGTGGCCGAGGCCGTCTGGACCCTTGAGCAGCTTACCAGCCACCGCCGCGCTGCCGCCGCGCTGATCGAGGTCAAGGACGCAACCTTCGGCCACGTGCGCGAGCGCCTGGCCGCGGGCCTGCCCGTGACCGAATGCGGGGTGCAGGACTTCATGATGGCGCAGTTTGCCGCGCGCGGCATGGAGGCCGATCACCCGCCCATCGTCGGCGTCAACGAGCATGCGGCTGACCCGCACTACAGCCCGCGCCGCGATGCGGACACGCCGCTGCACCGGGGCGACTTCCTGCTCATCGACCTGTGGACGAAGGAGCCGGGTCCGGACAACATCTACGGCGACATCACCTGGGTCGCGTATGCCGGGCCGGTTGTGCCTTCACGCATGGTGGCGGTCTTCGAGACTGTCCGGGAGGCGCGTGACACCGCAGTCGCCTTCGCCCGCGAACGCATCCGCGCGGGGCAGTCCGTCTATGGGTACGAAGTCGACGATGCCGCGCGGCGCGTCATCACGGAGGCAGGGTTCGGCCCGTACTTCATCCACCGCACCGGCCACTCGATCGGAACCACGGGCCACGGCAACGGCGTCAACATTGACAACCTGGAGACGCAGGACCGCCGCCGGCTGCTGGCAGGCGTCGGCTTTTCCATCGAGCCAGGCATCTACCTACCGGCGGAGCGCTTCGGCGTGCGCCTGGAAATCGACTGCTATGTGGCGGGCGATGATGTCGAGGTGACGACCCTGCCGCTGCAAAACGAGATTGTGCTCATCTAGGCTGATTCCCTGCTGGAGTCAGCTAAGACAAAGAGGTATCACTGTAAATGGGACGTAGGATTGGATTGGTATTGGCAGTGCTGCTGGTTGTCGCTGTAGGCGTATCGTGCGTCCGGCTGCAGAGCGAGGAGCCCGCGGCCATCTGGACGCCTGCGCCGATTACCAGCGAGGGCAGCATCATGACCGCAGAGCCTACTGCGACGAAGACTCCGCTGCCGACTGCGACCCCGCGGCCGGCGTTCACCCCGCGGCCAACTGCTACCCGCGCCGAGGTCGTCGCGACGGCGACGCAGGACCCCAAGCTCGTTGTCATCACCGAGGCCGATGTCATGCGCGCCGTGGATTCGAGCGTCGGCGGCGATAGCGGCGCGACCGCAAAGGACCTGCGGGTCCGTTTCACGGATGGCCGCATGCGCATCGAGGCCGCCGCGCTCAGCTATGGGCCGGTCAACGTCGAAAACCTTGTCCTGGTCGGCCGGTTGGTCGCACAGAACGGCAAGCTGCAACTGGAGACGGAATCCATCAGCCCGCGCGGGCTGCTGGCCGCGGTCATTCCGACTGTCGCCAACCAGGCCCTCGAGCAGTATACCGCCAAGTGGTATGTGGAGGACGTCAAGACGCTCGAAGGCCGCATCGAAGTGCGCATCCGATAAGCATCGTGAGCGAACATGTTCAGCCCCTGCTGGATAAACTGCGTGCCGAGGGTGCGGCCGTATACGCGCGTCTGACCGCGCTGACGCCGGAGCAGTGGGCCGCGCCGCTCAGCGAGGCGGCAGGCGCGTGGCGGGCGCGTGACCTGCTCGCGCATCTGGTCAGCGCGGAAAGGGGCCATCAACGTCTGATCGCTGAAGTCGCGCAGGGCGGGGCCGGCAGCCCTGCCGGCTTCGACGTGGACCGCTACAATGCCGAGCAGGTTGCCGCGCTGCAAGCGCGCGTGCCGGCGGAGCTCCTGGCGGAACTCCTGGCCGTGCGCAAGGATACACTGGCGCTCGTGGCGAGCCTGTCCGAAGCAGACCTGGCCCGCCGCGGACGTCACCCGGCGCTGGGCGACGACGCGACCCTGGCCGACTTCATCCGCATCATCACGGTGCATGCACGGATGCACCTGCGCGAGCTGACACGCAGCCAGACCCAGGCCGGCGCGCCCACAGAGTCAACAAAGAAAACAATTTTCCGAGGGAGATGATGGAATCCGTACTGCACGATAAAATGGAGAAGCTGCACAGCCTCTTCCGCTCGTTGGGCCGCGTGGCCGTGGCCTATTCGGGCGGCGTGGATAGCACGTTCCTGCTCAAAGCCGCTTATGACGCGCTGGGACGGGACAATGTCCTGGCGATTACTGCTGTCTCCGCCAGCATGCCCGCCTATGAGCGGGCCGGCGCGGAGGACCTTGCGCGCCAGATAGGCGCACCGCTGCTGTGGATCGAATCTCACGAGGACGAGGATGAGCGGTATCTTGCAAATCCCACTAACCGCTGCTACTTCTGCAAGACCAACGTCTACGGTGAGTTGATTCCCGCAGCGCGACAGGCAGGCTTCGATTACGTGGCCGACGGCACGAACGC
>JAKPQT010000679.1 GCA_029555885.1 Chloroflexota bacterium
CGCGTGCAGGCAGAGCCGCGGGAACACGCCCGCGTTGCCGCCATACAGCGCATCTCCCAGCACCGGAAGTCCCACATGCGCCAGGTGCAGGCGGATCTGGTGCGTGCGCCCGGTCTCGGGGATGGCCTCGATGACGGCAAACGGCAGGCCCTGGCCCTTTTTGCCGATCCACCCTCTGTCCACCACCCGGCAGCGGGTGCGCGCAGGCTGGCCCGCGGGATCCTTGGCCGTGGTTACCTTGTAACGTCCGTCGCGATCCCGCGCGATGGGCGCGTCGATGCCCGATTCTTCCACCTCGGGCGCGCCCAGGACCGCGGCAAAGTACACCTTCCGCGCAGCCCGGCCCTCGAAGGTTGCGGCCAGGCTGCGGTTCGCCTCGGGCCGCGCAGAAAAGAGCAGCACGCCCGACGTGTCCGCGTCCAGACGCTGGTGCATCCCCAGGTAGCTCATCCCCTCCTGCCGCTGGACGATGCGCAGCGCGTCGCCGGGGTAGGGATCGGCAGGCTCCGGCGCATGGGTTGGGATGCCGGCCGGCTTGTCCACGACGATGATGTCGTCGTCGCGATACAAAACCTTGATTCTCATGGTATAGAATCCTTAGGTGCCCGGCACTTCGCAACTGCCGCGCGATCCAGAGAGGTGCCCGGCACTTTCGCAAGTGCCGGGCACCTGGGTGCCTCTCGCGCGGTGCCTTCCCCTTCCTCCGTCACGGCGCCAGGCGGGTCAGGTCGCGCGGGAACAGCGTCGCGAGGCGGATGTTTTCCAGCCCCAACAACTGCATGATGAAGCGCTCCAGTCCGATGGCAAAGCCGCCATGGGGTGGCATGCCGTACTTGAACGCCTCAAAGTAGGTCTCGAACGGCTTCAGGTCAGTGTACCCGCGGCCGGCCGCGCTGTCCAGGTAGTCCTGGTACAGGTGCAGCCGCTGCCCGCCGGTCACCAGTTCGGTGCCGCGGAAGAGCAGGTCGAACGAGTTGGAGTAACGCGGGTCGGCCGGGTTCGGATGGGTGTAGAAC
>JAKPQT010000685.1 GCA_029555885.1 Chloroflexota bacterium
GTCATCCACCAGCAGCACCGGCCCGCGGGCGCCGGCCGCCTCCGGCGGGCCTTCCTCCGCACTGACGATGCCTGCGCGTGTAAGCGTCCGCTGCAGGTCGGCCCGCGTGATGGGTTTGATCAGGTAATCGAGCGCATGATACCGGGCTGCGCGCGGCACGGGCAGCGGCATGACGCAGCCGAGGAGGGGCACCGCGCCTAGCGCGCCCCGCGCGGCCTGCAGCGCAGGCAGCAGCTCGTCCGCGCTCGCCGCGTTGACGATGCCCGCATGCACCGCGCCGCTTTGCACGACTTGGGCGGCTTCGGGTAGGTCGCGCGTTCCGACGAGCTCGACCATGTCGCGCAGCCGGCCCAACTCCGCCTGGAGTGCGCCGCTCTCGTCGCAGACCAGCACGCGCGGGACCGCGGCCAGGTCGGGCAGGTCGGCCAGCCGGCGGCGCTCGCGCCACATCCAGTCGTCGTTCAGCCAGCGGGTGGGGCGCACGGCCGGGTCCAACTCGGCAGATGTGGGCAGCTCGAAGTGAAGCGCAGTGCCCACGCCCACCTCGCTCTCCAGCCAGATGCGCCCGCCGTGCAGTTCCACGAACTGCTTGCTGATCGTCAGCCCCAGGCCCGTCCCGCCCTGGTCGCGCCAGAGCTGCTGCCTGCCCTGGCAGAAGGGCTCGAAGATGCGCTCGATGTCCTCCGGCGGGATGCCTGCGCCGGTGTCGTGGACGGTGACGACGACCGACTCGGGCCGCACGCGCATCACGAGGCTGATCTGCCCCTGCTCGGTGAAGCGCACCGCATTGCTCAGCAGGTTGAGGATGACCTGGCGGATGCGCGTCCGGTCGCAGTAGACCTCCGGCAGGTCCGGCGGAATCTCGACCTGCAGATCCAGCCCCTTCTTGCGCAGCCACGGGCCGACGACGTCTAGGGCTTCCCGGCTGATAGCGGCCAGGTCGGTGCGCTCGCGATGCAGCGTCAGCCGGCCGGCCTCCACCTGGCTCAGGTCCAGCACGTCGTTGATGAGCCCCGCCAGGTGCTCGCAGTTGCGCTGGACGATCGCCAGGTCCTCCACCGCGGCGCGCGGCAAGGGCCGGCCGTACACCTCCGGGGCTTTCACCATCAGGTCCACCAGGCCGATGATCATGTTGAGCGGCGTGCGGAACTCGTGGCTCACCTTGGCAACGACGTTAGCCTTGGTCTGCTGCGCCTCTTCCGCGATGCGGCGCAGCGCAACAAGCCGCTCGTTCGAGATGGCAAGCTGGCGGCTGACGTGGGTCAGATCCTCTACCATCTGCTCGTACCTAATCTTGCGTTCGACCGCGTCCGCGAGCTGCGCCTGCGCGTCGGCGTAGTAGCCGGCGGCCCACCCGGCGAAACGCGCGACCGGCTGGTAGATGAGGAAGATGACGCCGGTGATGGCCCAGACGGCAATCAGGGTGACCACCGAGTGCATCCCGAAAATGGGGAACAGCACGTAGGCCGCGCCCGTGACCGGCGCAGCCAGGAGCAGCGCAGAGACGATGGCCGCCGTGCCGGCCGCAGCGGGCACGCTGAGCAACGCGCCGGCCAGCGCGACCGGCGCGACCAGCAGCGGCAGCAACGCATCCGCCGCGAGCGTATTGCGCGCCAGCAGCACCGCGGCGCTCAGCACCATTACCAGCAGCCAGCGTGCCAGGAGCGGCTGCCACATGTCTACCAGGATGGTGAGTGCGGCGGCCAGCGCCAGCGGCATAAGCACCGGGTGCGGTCCGGTCAGCCAGACGACCACGAGGCTGACGAGCATCACCAGCGCGGCGGCGGGCCGCAGAGACACGCGCAACTCGGTGATAAAACGGGTTTGCGGGGTCATGATGGTCGGCTCCAGTAGGTCGGCAGGTCATCTACATCCGCGAGGTCGACACACAGGTCGGCCCCTACGGGGCATTCACCAGGCGCTGGCACAGGCGGACGCCCTCCATCGCATCGGTGGACCAGTGATCCGCGCCTACGTACGCGCAGACCTGGGCGTCCACCTGGCCGCCGAGCAGGATGGGGATGCGCGTGCCGTCCGCAGCCATCATCGCGCGCAGCGTGTCGACCGTCTCGCGCATGGTCGGGTAGGCCGCGGTAATCAGGCCGGACATGCCGATGATATCGGGTTGGAATGCACGGGCCTGCGCCACGAACTCCTCGGGTGCGACATCGACGCCCAGGTCGAGCACGTTGAACCCGTACACGCGCAGCAGCATGACCAGCAGGTTCTTGCCCAGGTCGTGGATGTCGCCCTGCACCGTGCCCAGCAGCACCCGGCCGGCGCTCTTGCCGGAGAAGCGCTCCTCGACCGAGGGCATGACAATCTCCATCACCTCGCGCAGGATCTCGCCCGCCATGATCAGGCCCGACAGGAAGTAACGCTGTTGGGTGTAACGCTCTCCGACCTCGCGCATACCCGCCTGGCAGTCCTCGATGATGCGCAGCGGGTCGTCGCCGCGCGCCATGCGCCAGCGTACGAGAGCCAATACCTCGTTCTCCCGCAGGTCGGCCAGTGCGGCAGACAGGCGTCGTTGGATATCATCGTTGTTCTCAGGTCGATCCATGCTCGTTCTCCAGGCCAATGCGTGTAGGGGCGGGGTTCCCCGCCCAATGGGGGGTCCCCCTACCCCATACGGTGCCGGGCGAGGTCACCCCGCCCCTGCAGCGCTGGGCACGCCGACGGTCGCGTGGAAACGCAGGCGATCCCCGCGCACGATAAACCAGCCCCAACTGATAGGCCGGTCCTCAAAGTCGTAGAAGGTGTGCTCGATGCGGAACGCGGCGCTGCCGACCACTGCGTCGAGCAGCCGCGCTTCCTCCTCGGTGAGCACCGTCGTCTGTATCTGCAGGTCGCCCCGCTTGAGCACCGTCTCGCCCCGGCCCTGGAACAGGCCCTGCAGGCTGGTGATGCCCATCTCCGCCTCGACGACGGGCCGCGCGGGGTCGAAGACCAGGTACTCCCGGTGATAGGCGACGGGCGCACCGTCGCGCGAGAGCAGCCGCCGGATGGCGATGACCTTGTCGTCGACGGGTACGCCCAGCCGCTGGTGGATGCGCGGTGTTGCGGGGATCGTGCGGACCGACAGGAAGCGGACCGCAGTGCGCTCGCCGCTGAACAGCTCCTCCAGCGCGTGCAGCCCGAAGGTCGCCGCGCCGAGCACCAGCGGTTTCACGAACGTGCCGCGGCCGCGCGCAGCTGTCACCAGCCCCTCGTCCAGCAGGATATTCAGGGCGCGGCGCGCGGTCATCGGGCTGACGCCGTACCGCTCGCAGAGCTGCACCTCGGACGGCACGCGGTCGCCCGGCCGCAGCGCGCCGGACGCGATCTGCTGGCGCAGGATGTGGGCAAGCTGGTAGTAGGGCGGCTCGAACCGTTCGCGGTCGATGCGCGGTGCGCCCGCGGGCTGGGCCGGAGCGGAGGGCGGTGTCTGGCGGCTCATCGTTATGCGTCTTCTTTCGTGCAGGATCATACAACGATTCGTCTTTTTTGACAAATACCCTAGGGTATTATAGAATCCCGCTCATACCTCGTCTGCTCCAGCCAAAGGAGTCTCATTGTCTGCTTCACGCAAGGTTCTCGCCTGCGCCACCGTCATGGAGGAGCTGCTGCCGCTGCTCCCGCCGGATGTCGGCTACCAGGTCTTCGACTTCGGCCTGCATCTGCAGCCCGGCTCGCTCAAAGCTGCGCTCCAGGAGGCAATCGACGCTGCCGCCGGCACCGTGGACGAAATCCTGCTCGGCTACGGCTTTTGCAGCATGGCCGTCATGGGCCTGCGCGCCAACGGCTGCACGCTGGTCATCCCGCACGTCGATGACTGCATTTCCATCTTCCTCGGCTCGCGCGACGAGTACCAGAAGCAGATCAAGGCCGAACCCGGCACGTACTACCTGACGAAGGGCTGGATCGAGGTCGGCGACACGCCGTTCAGTGACTTCGACCGGCTGGCCGCGAAGTACGGCGAGGCGCGCGCGGACCGCCTGATCCGGCTCTCCATCAAGCACTATACGCGGCTCGCGCTCATCGACACGGGCCGCGGGGACATGACGCAGTACCGCGAGTTCACCCAGCGCCTGGCGGAGCGCTGGGATCTGCGGTTCGAGGAGATCCAGGGCTCCAACTCGCTGGCCCGCAAGATGCTGACCGGCCCCTGGGACGACGAATTCGTGGTCGTGCCGCCCGGTGAGGTCGTCCGCTACGAGTATTTTTTCCCGGGGGCCCGCCCGCCATCAACGTCAGAGTGAGGTTGCAGCATGAAGATTATCGGTGAGAAGATCAACGGCACCCGCAAGTCGGTCAAGGAGGCGGTCCTGAACCGCGATGTCGAGTTCATCCAGCGGCTGGCAGTTAGCCAGGCAGAGGCCGGCTCCACGTGGATCGACGTCAACGCGGGTACGCCGACCGACCGCGAGCCGGATGACCTCGTGTGGCTGGTGCAGACGGTGCAGGCCGTCGTGGAGAAGCCGCTCTGCCTCGACAGCGCGAATTCTGCCGCGCTGGCCGCGGCGCTGCCCGAGGTCAAGCGGCCGCCCCTCATCAACTCCATCAGCGGTGAGGCCGCGCGACTGACCGGGGTGCTGCCGCTGGCCGCGCAGGCCCAGGGCGGCATCATCGCCCTGGCGATGGACGACAAGGGCATCCCTGCGGAGGTGGAGGGCCGGTTGGCGATCGTCCGCCGCCTGATCGACGAGACCCGCGGCGCGGGCATCCCCGACGAGCAGGTGTACGTGGACCCGCTGGTGATGACCATCGGCGCCAGCAGCAACGCGGCGCGCGTCGCGCTGGGCACGGTCCGCGCGGTCAAGGCAGAGTTCCCGCAGGTGCACTTTACCTCGGGCCTCAGCAACGTGTCCTACGGCCTGCCCGTGCGCACGCTTATCAACCGGGCGTTTCTCACGCTGATGCTGGAGGCCGGGCTGGACTCGGCCATCCTCGATCCCCTGGACCGGGAGCTGCGCAAGGCGCTGCTGGCCGCCGAAGCCACGCTCGGTATCGACCGCCATTGTCTCAACTATACCCGTGCGTTTCGCGCGGGTCTGCTGGAATAAGACCGTAGAAGGAGTTTTCCAATGTCGGAACAACTGATCAATGCGATTGCGGACATGGACGAGGAAGGCGCGCTGGCGCTGACGAAAGAGCTGTTGGCGGCAGGGACGGCGCCGGCGGCGATCCTGGACGCATGCCGGACGGCAATGGGCGTCGTCGGGCAGCGGTTCGAGGCGGGGGAGTACTTCATCCCCGAGCTGATCCTGGCGGGCGAGATGCTGAAGAGCATCTCGGCAGAGGTGAAGCCGCACATGACGGCGGGGCAGGCCGTGGTGAAGGATGCCACGGTGGTGGTGGGCACGGTCAAGGGTGACATCCACGACATCGGCAAGGACATCGTGGTGTTCATGCTGGACGTGAACGGGTTCGAAGTGCACGACCTGGGCATCGACGTGGCGCCGCAGGCCTTCGTGGACAAGATCGTGGAAGTGCGGCCGCAGGTGGTGGCGTTGAGCGGATTCCTGACGCTGGCGTACGACTCGATGAAGGAGACCGTGGCGGCGATCACGGCGGCGGGGCTGCGCGACGGGGTGAAGATCATGGTGGGCGGCGGGACGGTGGACGAGCAGGTGTGCCGGTACGCCGGGGCAGATGCGTTCGGCGCAGATGCGATGGCTGCCGTGACGCTCGCCAAGAGCTGGACCACAGGAGCGAAATAACATGGCTAACATGCCTTTCACCGACAAGTTGGATGCGGGCAAGAGCAACGAGCAGTTGTTCGCGGAGCGCGCGCAGCGCCTGCAGGACGCGCTGGCGCTGAAGCAGCCGGATCGCATTCCGGTCAACATGGGCGCAGGCTACTTCCTGGGCGAGTACGGCGGCATCACGCACCAGGAGCAGCAGGACAACCCGGCGAAGGCCCAGGAATTGATGGAGAAGGCCGCGTTGGACTTCCAGCCGGACACCATCTTTGGCCTGTTCAATAACCCGCGGCCGAGCCTGGCCCTGGGCGACCGCATGACCCGCTGGCCGGGCTATGGCCTGCCGTCCTCGGGCTCTTTCCAGTTCGTCGAGCACGAGTTCATGAAGGGCGAGGACTACGACGCCTTCCTGCGCGACCCGTCCGACTGGGCCATCCGCACCTATCTGCCACGCGCGTTCAAGGAACTGGAGCCGTTTGCGACGCTGCCACCGTTCAGCCTGCTGGCGTTCGGCCACTACTTCCTTCCCAACCTGACGGCTTTCGCCACGCCGCCGATGCAGGCTGCGCTCAAGGCCTTGGGCCGGGCCATCGACGTGGCAGTCGAGGATGCCGGGCGGATGGGCGAGTCCGTCGGCCGCATGGCCGCGCTGGGCTTCCCGCCGAGCTACCTGGCAGGCAGCCTGATC